>NZ_VPDJ01000001.1:0-258109 GCF_013417755.1 Acinetobacter sp. YH12231 | reverse complement strand
GTGTCGGAGCTGTCGGAGCTGTCGGAGCTGTCGGAGCTGTCGGAGCTGTCGGAGCTGTCGGAGCTGTCGGAGCTGTCGGAGCTGTCGGAGCTGTCGGAGCTGTCGGAGCTGTCGGAGCTGTCGGAGCTGTCGGAGCTAAATTTAGCGGGTTCCAACGGAACTGACCATCATTCATTTCACTTATTTTACCAATACCGGGAAATGGTAAATGTGCAAATGCAACAAAGGTTTGCTCTTGAGCAAAACGTTTAAAAATTGCTAAACGAGTTTCACTGGCTTTGACCGGATCGACATCAAAATCGACAGATAATTTGGGTTGTTCAAACTGTAAATGATAGGAATGAACCACATCACCGAGGATAGCAAAACTTTTAGCTTGCGATTTTAAGATAAAAGAATAATGCCCCGGTGTATGTCCAATACTCGGTAGTACTTCTAATCCATTAATCACCGAACCAACGCTAAAAGTCTTAAAACTCCGCATGGTTTGATAAGGCGCAATCGCAGCTTTAATTTTCGCAACAGTTGCTAAATAACCTTCACGCTTTTCAGCAGCTAAAGTGTCGACGGTGCTTTCACTTAACCAATACTGACTTTCTTGTTCATTGACGTAGATCGTTGCATTTGGAAACACAGCCTTACCTTGTTTCGCAATGCCACATGCATGATCAGGATGTAAATGGGTTAAGAAAACACTGCGTACGCGATTAAGCTTATAGCCAGCTGCTTCAATATTTTGTGCAATAGATCCTAAGTTCGGACCAAAACAACTGGCTGCACCACTATCAACAAGACTGATGCCACCTTGTCCATCATCAATCAGATAGGCATTGACACTGGTTTGTATGCCTTTGCTCTGATCAACCGCAAGCTTTTGAAATAAGGCACTGACTTCTTCTGGAGTTAAATTTTGTTTAAATAAATCAGGACTTAATTCGAGTGTCCCATCTTTTAAAGCAATGACTTTATATGCACCCACTTGGAAAGGATAAAATCCCATGGGCTGTGTCACATTCGTTTTGATTTCCGTTTGAATAACTGCCGGCTCTGCACTGACAAACTGGCTGGTTAAAAGTGTTGCTGCAAGCACAGCAAAACTAAAGTTTTTCATTGTTGACCTATATCACTTTTATTATTTCATGCAATGAAGCAAAGGCTTCAAAATTAAAAATTTTAAACGCCTGTATTGTGCCTGAAATTCAGGCAAATTTTAAGTCTAATAATGAATAAACATAGCACTAACTTGATACAGGCTTATGTAAATCCCCTTAAATTTTTAGGCCCAATAAAATAAAAACTGAATGCAAGAAAACTTTAAGCTTGGCATGCTATATTTTCGCCAGTTTTTAAATCTATACGTCTGTACAGTGCTATGAGTGAAATTTCCCCGTTTAAAGGCAAATCTGGATTTAAACGAATTTTAAATGCAACGCAATATTCCCTCGACGGATTCAAAGCTGCTTATCAAAATGAAGCTGCATTTCGACAAATTGTCTGGATGAATATTGTGCTTATTCCTACCAGTTATTTTCTCGATGTGAGTCGTGCTGAACATGCCCTTATGGTAGTGGTGTGCTTATTTGCCTTGATAGTTGAGTTATTCAATTCTGCCATTGAAGCCGTTGTCGACCGCGTATCTTTAGACAAGCATCCACTTTCTAAAATTGCAAAAGATATGGGGAGTGCCGCTCAATTCGTTGCTTTAGCAATTATCTTTTTTACTTGGTTTATTATCCTTTTGCCTTAAATAAAGGCTGTCTCACTCTATTTGCAGGGTTATGCCCTGCTTTTTTTAATTCCTTATTTCTGTTTTTTAAGTAAAATTTACGCGTCCCTATGCACATCTACTGATCCATCGAAATAAGCCAAAAATTCAAACTATGAAATCATTGGCTTAAACAAGATTAGAGGGGGGAAAATAGATACACATTCATTGAGCAGACCGCTTCTTAAGGACGCTTTTACAAGAAAAGATAAAACCTATTTTTTCGGACTTTTAAGCTTGAACACGTTAAAATGCCTTTGAGAATTTTGTGCTACTTTGAAATGAACCATGACTTTGAGCACCACCAGCCTTCGTAAACAACTCCGTAAGCAGCGTCGTAGCCTAAACCTATGGGAGCAACGACAAGCTGAACAACAAGTCCTACAGCGCTTAATCAGACATAGTTATTTTAAGCGCAGTCAGCATATAGGCGTTTATTTACATGCATTTGGTGAAATTCACACTCAAAAGCTTATCCACTACTGTTTTTCGCATCAAAAACACGTGTATTTACCCATGATTTGCAACATGAATCAGCAACTGGTTTGGGTTGAAATCTCACGTCATCAATACATTAGTAAACGTTTTTCTCATCACCCACTCGGTATGAAAGAACCCATGGCAAGTCGTGGGAAGCATGTTTCTCATCTTGACCTTTTAATTATGCCCTTGCTCGCTTGCGACAAGTACGGCACACGTATTGGTATGGGGGGTGGCTTCTACGATAAAACATTAGCAACAGCCCACTCTACCCCCTACCGTTTAGGACTTGGTCATGATTTTCAACTCATTCAAGACTCTTTGGTCCGAGAGGCATGGGATCAACCGCTAGATGGCTTTATTAGCCCATCTCAAACTTTAAGCTTCAAACGTTAATTTGATATTCTTGACACTGAGTTACACTTATAAATCACATATTTAGTCATTTTTTATACATTTTAATTGGCATGACCCTTGTAATTTAAAAAATACACATCACTATAAAAAACATGGCAACACCGTTGTCACTCATTAGGAGTGCCCATGTCTGAGATTATTATGAATGAAGAAAGCTTGGAAACTACAATTCCGAGCGTATTACCGCTCTTAGCGCTACGAGATGTGGTTGTATATCCTCACATGCAAATTGCACTGTTTGTGGGTCGTGAAAAGTCGATCAATGCAGTCAATGTCGCACGTGACAGTGACAATCTTGTATTCGTAGTTGCACAAAAAGATTCGCTTACAGAAGAAATTGATCACGACAATTTATATCAATACGGTACTGTCGCGAAGATTGTGCAAGTTGTGAATCATGAGAATGATGAAAACTGTATAAAAGTACTGATTGAAGGCTTATATCGTGCCAAGTTAGAAAAAATTATCGATGCCGATGATTACCTGACTGCCGAGCATTCATTAAGCCCAATGACGGTTTCTGTTGACTCAGAAACTCAGAATAATCGTGTGGAAGAATTACGCACCTTATTTGCTCAATATGCAGAAGCAAAATTGCGTAACGCACGTGAATTGATTGCAGCAGCCAATAAAATTGATGATTTGCTACAATTATTATTCTTCGTAGCAACACGCGTGCCTTTGAATATTGATGTAAAACAAAAATTCTTAGAGCATGATGAATTTGAAGCACATTTAGCTGAGCTCATGACGTATTTATTACAACAGTCAGAAGAGCAGCAAATTGAGCAAACCTTACATGATTCTGTGAAACGCCAAATGGAAAAGAATCAGCGTGAATACTTCTTAAATGAAAAAATGAAGGTCATTCAACGCGAACTTTCTGATATGAATGGCGGTGGTGAGGATGACGTTGCAGAAATTGAAAAACGTCTAACTGAAGCCGATTTACCTGAACATGTACGTAAAAAAGCTGAAAATGAGTTCCGTAAGCTAAAAGCAATGCAACCTGCTTCGAGCGAAGCTGCTGTCGTGCGTAACTATCTAGAAGTTATTTTAGATACGCCTTGGAACAAAGCCAGCAAAGTCAGCATTAACCTTGCGAAAGCTCAAGACATTCTTGATGCCGATCACTATGGTTTAGACGACGTGAAAGACCGCATTGTGGAATACCTTGCTGTTCAATCACGTGTGAAAAAACTTCGCGGTCCAATTCTTTGCTTAGTTGGTCCCCCAGGTGTAGGTAAAACTTCACTCGGTGAATCTGTTGCCAAAGCAACTGGTCGTGAATTTGTCCGTATGGCGCTTGGCGGCGTGCGCGACGAAGCTGAAATCCGTGGTCACCGTCGTACATATATCGGTGCGATGCCGGGTAAAATTGTGCAGTCTTTGACTAAAGTTGGAGTAAAGAACCCACTGTTCTTACTCGATGAAATTGACAAAATGGCGCAAGACTATCGTGGCGACCCTGCTTCAGCATTGCTTGAAGTCCTAGATCCATCACAAAACAGCAAGTTCAATGATCACTACTTAGATCTTGATCTAGACCTTTCTGAAGTGATGTTCATCTGTACTGCAAACAGCATGAATATTCCAGAAGCTTTGCTTGACCGTATGGAAGTGATTCGTCTACCGGGTTACACCGAAGATGAAAAAGTGAATATTGCTGAACGTTACCTTGTTCCAAAAGCCATCAAGAACAATGGTCTACGTGCGAAAGAATTAACCGTTCACGAAGAAGCCATCCGCGATATCGTACAACGTTATACACGTGAAGCCGGTGTGCGTAGCTTAGAACGTGAAGTATCTAAAATTGCACGTAAAGTCGTGAAAGAAGCTGTTAGTAAGAAATCGAAAAATCTTCAAATTGAAGTGAATTCGAAAAATCTTCCTGACTACTTAGGTCCACACAAATTCGACTTCGGTATGGCCGAAGAAGAAGCTGAAGTGGGTCGTGTAAATGGCTTGGCATGGACATCTGTTGGTGGTGAACTGCTAACGATTGAAGTTGCGGCAGTAAAAGGTAAAGGCAAGTTCATTACCACCGGTTCTCTTGGCGATGTCATGAAAGAATCGATCACAGCAGCGATGACCGTTGTACGTACCCGTGCAGATGAACTGGGTATTGAAGCGATTCGCTTTGAAGAAACTGATGTACACGTGCATTTACCAGAAGGTGCAACACCGAAAGATGGCCCATCTGCTGGTCTAGCCCTAACTACCGCACTTGTTTCAGCGTTTACAGGCATTGCGATTCGTCCAGATATTGCGATGACCGGTGAAACCAGTCTTGGTGGCCGTGCAATGCGCATTGGTGGTTTAAAAGAGAAACTTCTCGCTGCTCACCGTGGTGGCATCAAGCTTGTCTTTATCCCACAAGATAACGTTCGTGACTTGACTGAGATTCCAGACAATGTCAAAGAAGGTCTAGAAATTAAACCAGTGAAATCGATTGATGAGATTTTACCTCTAGCCTTGGTTGATATGCCTAAACCTCTTGCAAAGACACCGATTGTCAAAGCAACTGAAGGTGGCAAAGCTGCTCGTCACTAAGCGCTAACAACTCGCAATAAAAGAAAAAAGCCCTGTTTCGACAGGGCTTTTTTTATCCATTATTCATACTGAATATTCTAAACTTGTCGTTCAAATCCATCGCTATGACAAGACTCAAGACAATAGCTACAACCTTTAATTGGATAACTATTTCAAATTCGACATCAAGATCAATAAGAGCCAATAAGAAAGTCTTACAATATTTGCATGCTATTACTTGAAATATCGCCCTCTATCCCACATATATAGTAGAGAGATATACGCGTTGTATGTTTCTTTATTGGTTCCAATCACGTCTAAAAGCGTGATGATCATTGGAACAGGATGGTCATCTACATCTCCAGGTAGATGACCTTTTATCGCAGTCCACAGGCTTTCGGGGCTGCGTTTTTTATGTCATGTGTTTAAAGACATGCTATTTCAAATTTAAGATGGTTTTCACCAAACCATCGATCACTTGAGCCATTTTGTCTAAGTTTAATTTATCCAAGGTATCTTGCTCGGTGTGATAGTGCTTATTACGATAAAATGCCGTATCAGTGATCATCATCGCTGGCATATCAAATTGCCAATAATTCATATGGTCTGAAAAATCCACACCCTGAATAAATGAAGGTGAAATCAAGCGCTCACATTGTAGTTGCTTCAATGACTCCATCGCAGCACAATACGATGAGGTTAAGTCACGAGACTGAATGTTCCCCACCGATGCAATAAAATTTGTATGCGATGGATAAATCCATTTCAGCCCAACAGGATATTCTTGGGTGACTTTCGGATCAAAATAACCAATCATTTCTAGAATATATACACCTGAAATTTTATCCTTTTCCTTTGCTACCGATTTTGCATGGATAAAACTGCCCATCGACTCTGTTCTAAAATATGGCGGTTCTTCGAGGGTATAAAATACAAATTCAATATTTTGTTTTAAACGCGCTTTTTCAGCCGAAAGAATCCGAGCAGCTTCGAGTACACCTGCAACGCCAGAAGCATTATCATCAGCGCCATGCTGCTCCTCAAATACATCGTAGTGCGCGCCAATGATCACTCGGTTGCTATGCCCTGCATTTAAGGGACAAACCACATTACGGTATGGCTGGCTGTTTACGGTATAGGTTTGAAAACGACAATTCACACCAAATAAACGCATCTGCTCACGAATCCAAGCAGACACCCGGTTTAACTCTTGAATGTTCTTATAGTTACGATATTCAGCTTCATTACCAATAATTTGTTCTAAATAGACTTTTAAATTATCTGGTTCAGCGGTTCTAATATTGTTGGCATACGTCGCAAATGAACACCATGCAAAAATTGAAAGCATTGCTGCTTGCTTGAGCAAAAATAATTTACCGTCCTGCCATGTTTTTTTCATTGTTATTATTCCAATTTTCATCTTTGATCTAATCTGCTTATGCTGCGTATTTAAACAGCAAGCAGAACACGATTTCAATTGCAAATTGTGTCTGAACATACAAAGTGCAAGCGAACCGTTATAATGCTCTTTTGTATACTTTCAGGCGCTGTATGAAAATTCGTATTCTGACAATCGGTCAAAAAATGCCAGCATGGGTTCTGACGGGTTTTGAAGATTATTTCAAACGTATTCAGCCTTTTGTTCAAACGCAGATCATTGAACTGCCTATGGCCAAACGTGGCAAAAACGATTCAGAAACCGACATTTTAAAATACCGTCAAATTGAAGGTGACAGCATTTTAAATGCCATGAAATCGAATGAAGTGCTGATCGCCTTAGAAGTCGGTGGTCGTGAGTTTAGTACCGAAAAACTAGCTGAAACCATGAAAGGCTGGATGCTTGAAGGCAATGATGTGGTTTTAGCCATTGGTGGGCCAGATGGACATTCTGAGGCGGTACGTAAAGCAGCAGCATGGCATTGGTCTTTGTCTAAACTAACTTTGCCACACCCAATGGTTCGTGTCATGCTCATCGAACAGCTATACCGTGCAATGAGTATTAATCATAATCACCCTTACCATCGTGCGGGTTAATCCGAACTAACATCCAGCGTATACAGCAGTTACAGCGTTGCAACAATGAAACAAACCGTTGAAATTATCCGAATTGTTACGCTGAATAATATAGTGCATGATCATCATATTCCTTTAAACAACCAACGGCGACCGCGATGAATTTACATACACTTCCAGGTTTATTTATTTCCCATGGCTCACCTATGCTTGCCATCAATCCTGAGCAAGTCGGTCCTGCGTTGGAACGTTTAAGCCTGAATCTTCCAAAACCGGAAGCCATTATTATCATGTCCGCACATTGGGAAAGTAACGCACTAGAAGTAAGTACCAGTGCCCGTCCTGAAACTTGGCATGACTTCCGTGGTTTCCCTGCGGAACTTTATGATATTCGTTATCCAGCACCGGGTAACCCAGAGCTTGCAGAAGAAATTCTTCATTTACTTGCCAATGCAGGATTATCGGCACATGCCAACAGCACCCGTCCGCGCGATCATGGCGTTTGGATGCCGTTATTGCATATGTATCCTGATGCCGACATTCCTGTAATTGAAATATCACTGCCGATGACCATGTCTGCGCAAGAGATCTATAAAATTGGACAAACGCTTGCACCTTTACGTGACAAGCAAATCCTGTTGATTGGATCGGGCAGTATTACTCATAACTTACGTGAATTGGCTTGGGATGGACGTGCAGCAGCCGTGCCTGAGTGGGCGTCTACATTCCGTAATTTTGTGGTCAATAAGCTCACTCATCAAGATTTTGATGCAGTTCTCGACTGGCAAAATATCCCGTTTGTACAACGCAACCATCCGACCATTGAACATTTTGCACCCATCTTCTTTGCGATGGGTGCAGGCCCCCGCTTCTCTATTGTTCACAGTAGCTTTAGTATGGGTTCGCTGGGTATGGATATTTATCGTTTTGATTAAACGTGAAATAAACTTGATAGCTTGACTTATTCATAATTTATATTAATAAGTTAACAAATTATTATTTATGGATACATTTTGCTATTTATTTGAGCTGAATGTATTCATATTTTTTTAAAATGAATGGGTTATGCTACAGGCTGAAATTCACTTAGAACAGTTAGCGTAATGAAATTAAAATATTTAGCGATCGCCCTCTTCCCTTTAGTCCTTGCAGCATGTCAATCAAGCGATATCCAAAAAGCTGGAGATTTAGCCGTGAGCGTATTACAACAACAAAATGCTGATAAAACTTTAGCTTCATATCAATGGAGCACCACCACTGAAAATGCACCAAAACCTTTGGTTTTAAATTTTCTAGAAAATGGCACTTTGGGTATTTCAACCAGCTGTAATAGCATGTCAACCCAATGGAAAGTGGAACACAATACACTTGTAACAGGCAACATTGCATCTACCATGATGGCATGTCCTGATAATGCGATGAAACAAGAAGGACTTGCATCTTCACTCTTTAGTGACCGTAAAGCACCTTTTGTTTTAAATACCACAGATCCACAAAATCCAACGTTAACGATTATTTCTGCAACAGGTGAGAAACTGGTTTTCACTGGAAAATTAACACCTGAAACCCAGTACAACTCACAAGGCGAAACAATTTTCCTTGAAGTCAGCCCTGAAACCAAACAATGTACAGGTGTTGCTCCACAAACTTGCTTACAAGTACGTGAAGTGAAGTACGATGAAAAAGGCTTAAAAACACAAGTTGATAAAGACTGGACTTTATTTTACGATCAAATTGAAGGCTTTAAGCACACTCCTGCAGAACGCCAAATTATTCGCGTAAAACGTTTTGAACGTAAAAACCCTGCAGCTGATCAATCAAAATATGCCTATATTTTTGATATGTCAGTCGAACGTGAAGCTGTAAAAGGTACGTTGTAAGTTACAGCCTATAAAAAAACCGAGATCAACGCCTCGGTTTTTTTATATCTTCACAACTGCAAACACTTATCGGCTGTTCAAAGCAATCAAATAACGATGTGCTGATCAATCAACTCTTTCGCGATGTCAATCTAAAGCTACTTCAAAAGCAAAATGCCCTGCCTAAATTAATCGTGATGAATAGAAATCAACAGACCTATATTTTTAAAGGCTTACAGCGAATTGCCGATTTACGCGATTTTGAAGAAGAACAATTAACTCAATAGACGTGGGTTCTCGTAGAGAATAACGTTCTCCCCCCCAAACCACACTCAAATTAACGATGGCAGTATGACATTCTTAGCGGCTGTAATTACATTGGCCACAATTATGATGTAGAAAAGCATACTTTGCGTTTTATAGGAGATGTAGGGAGTACTCTGAAGTTCTGCCCACAATTACATCAGCAAGAGCTTCATATTAAACGTTTACTCAGCCAACCCTTAAATTTTCACTTCAACATTATCGATAGCAAATTACAACTTAGGCTAATGAACACCTAGCAATATATCTATATTTTCTAAACCATTCCGCCATAAAAAAACCGAGGCTTGAGCCTCGGTTTTCAGTTCAACTTACGGAGAACTTAGTAAACGCCTTGAGCAAGCATTGCGTCAGCAACTTTTACGAAGCCTGCAATGTTCGCACCGTTTACATAGTTCACAGTACCATCTTCTTCAGTACCGTATTTCACGCAGTTGCGGTGAATTTCTTTCATGATCGCATGTAGACGCTCATCAACTTCTTCGAAAGTCCAACCCAAACGAATTGCGTTTTGAGACATTTCAAGACCAGAAGTCGCAACACCACCCGCATTCGATGCTTTACCTGGTGCATAAAGAATTTTCGCTTCAACGAATTTCTCAACTGCAGCCAAAGTTGAAGGCATGTTCGCACCTTCAGCAACACAGATTGCGCTATTTGCAAGAAGAGCTTCAGCATCAGCTTCATCTAATTCATTTTGAGTTGCACATGGCAGCGCGATATCACATTTGATAGACCAAGGACGTTGACCTTCTAAATATTCAAAACCGTGCTTAGATGCAAATTCAGAAATACGGCCACGCTTAACGTTTTTCAATTCCATTACTTCAGCAAGAAGTTCAGTTGTGAAACCGTCTTTTACGTATACAGTACCTGCTGAGTCTGAAAGTGAAACCACTTTCGCACCCAAGTACATTGCTTTTTCAGCAGCGTATTGTGCAACGTTACCAGAACCCGAAATCGTTACAACTTTATCTTTAAAGCTGTCGCCACGAGTTTTTAGCATTTCCTCAGCGAAATACACAGTACCGTAACCAGTTGCTTCAGGACGTGCAAGTGAACCACCGAAAGTTAAACCTTTACCAGTGAACACACATGCTGTGTCGTTGCTTAATTTTTTCATCATACCAGCCATGTAGCCCACTTCACGGCCACCTACACCGATGTCACCCGCTGGGATGTCAGTGTTAGAACCAAGATGACGGTATAACTCGATCATTAATGCTTGACAGAAACGCATAATTTCGCCTTCAGATTTACCTTTAGGGTCAAAATCTGAACCACCTTTACCACCACCCATAGGAAGTGTAGTTAAGGCATTTTTGAAAGTTTGTTCAAAACCTAAGAATTTAAGAATTGAAAGGTTCACTGATGGGTGGAAACGCATACCACCTTTGAATGGACCAATTGCTGAGTTGTATTGAACACGGAAAGCACGGTTAACTTGAGTTTGACCTTTGTCATCTACCCATGAAACACGGAACTGAATTGCACGCTCAGGCTCAACAAGACGTTCTAGCAAACCGTAGTCAGCATATTGTGGGTTCTTTTCGATGAATGGCCAAAGGCTCGTCATCACTTCTTCAACAGCTTGAAGAAATTCAGGTTGATGTTCATCACGTGTTTTAACGTAGTCTAGGAAGTCGTTAAGGCTGTTATATTTCAACACTTAATCCTCAGCAGATGTATGGATCAAAATTGATCACAATTTTGATCAAAGATATATTTTGGCGCAAAATATTAAATATCTTTTGTAACTAATCAGCAATAGTTTTTTTAAAAAATCTTTAAATTCTTTAAAGAACAGCGATTTAAATTGATTACTCAGATATTTTAGTTATAAATATTATTACTTTTAGGAATATTTTAATGAATTATTTTGCTCATTTATGATGCATCTATAGACCCATTTTTGCGCACAGTAATTCATACTGAAACATGCTAGAATTCAACGTCCTCTTTGGTTTTTCTCTGCCTTCATTTGTACTCGCGACTACCCATGACTTCTGAAATTTCCCTCATCCAACAAATTGATGCCCTATTGCCACAAACTCAATGTGGACTTTGTGGACACCGAGACGGCTGCTTACCCTATGCCAAAGCCATCAGTGAAGGAGAAGAAGCCAATAAATGTATACCCGGTGGTCAACCTGTAGCAGATTCACTAGCAGCGTTATTAAATCGTCCACACTTAACAGCAGAAGCCAGCGTTTGGCCAATCCAAAGTGATGGGCGCCCGCAACGGGTTAAAGCTGTGATTCGTGAGGATGAATGTATTGGTTGTACCAAATGTATCAGTGCCTGCCCTGTCGATGCCATTATTGGCTCAGGCAAATTGATGCATACGGTCTTGACGGATTTATGTACGGGCTGCGAACTCTGCATCCCACCTTGTCCCGTGGATTGTATCGACCTTGTCGAAGAGCTTGATCAAGTGCCATCTGAAGCCGCTCGAATCGCAGAACAGAATGATTTACGTCGCCGCTACTATGCACATATTCAACGTGAGGAAAAGCGCAGAATTCATCGTAAAGGCCCAGTCGTACGTGCTGAAATTGACACGGAACTTTTTGCCCAATTTTCGACCCAGACAGACTCAGTACCGGTCATTGAAGTCGTGGAAAAACCTGCTACGCCAGTCGTTCAACTCGATGCAAAAACCACCATTGAACTTGCAAAAATTCGTACACAAATTAAGAAATTAGAAAAACAACTGAGTGTTCGAGACGATGCAAAAAAACGTGAGTTACTCCATACCCTCACGCAACAATTAACACAACTGCAAGGGGCTTAATCATGGCTGTTAAAAACATGACTAAGAAGCAAATTCAAACTTTTTTTGAACGCTTACGTGAGCAACGCCCCAACCCGAAAACTGAACTCAATTATAGTAGTCCATTTGAACTTTTAGTGGCTGTTACCCTATCTGCTCAGGCCACAGATGTCAGTGTCAACAAAGCCACAGACAAACTCTTTCCAGTGGCAAACACTCCTGAAGCTATCTATGCGCTAGGTGTTGACGGTCTGAAGGCATATATCAAGACCATTGGCCTGTATAACTCTAAGGCAGAAAATGTCATCAAAGCCTGCAAGATGCTCATTGAGAAGCACAACAGCATCGTTCCGAATAATCGTGCAGATTTGGAAGCCTTACCCGGTGTCGGTCGTAAAACTGCAAATGTGGTGCTGAATACTGCTTTTGGACAACCAACCATGGCAGTCGATACGCATATTTTTCGTTTAGGGAATCGAACAGGATTGGCTGTCGGCAAAAATGTTCTGGAAGTCGAACACCGACTCGTCAAAGTCATCCCCAAAGAGTTTATTGTTGATTCACATCATTGGCTGATTTTACATGGACGCTATTGCTGCATTGCCCGCAAACCCAAATGTGATGAATGTATCGTGTCTGATGTATGTAATTGGCCTGACCGTTTTGACTTTGGCGCATTAAGACCGATTAAAACCACCCAAATTGAGGATTAATCTCTTCAATTTGGGAGTTGATGAAATTTGTAAGAATCAATTGATCGAGTTGATGCTTAATTTTTATCTTGTTTTTTGTGTTTTTTATTAAGCTCTTGCTGCAGCTTTGGATGTAAGCGATATTGCTTCGGGTTCAGTTTAGCTTGCTCTACTTCTTCCACTTGCACCTTACGCAACATTTTAAAGCTGACAAATAATAAGCCCAATAACACCGCCACAGCGATGATGACCATTATAACCAAAGCAAATTTCATAACAGATTCGCCCTAAAAGCCACATAAAAAAAGAGCCCCACTATGCAGTAGGACTCTTTGATTGTCAAAAATTCAAAAAAGTTGAATTATTTAGACTGATCTAAAATCGCGAACAAATCAGTTTGAACTTGATCGATTGGACGAAGACCATTTAATTTGTCATAAGTCGGTGCGTTTTCGCCAGAAGCTGCACGACCTTGGTAGAAACCAACCAATTGCTCAGTTTCAGCGTGGTAAGAACCTAAACGCTTACGAATTGTTGCTTCTTGGTCATCCGGACGTTGAACAAGGTCTTCACCAGTTTCGTCATCTTTACCTTCCACTTTTGGTGGGTTGTAAACGGTGTGATATACACGACCAGATGCAGGGTGTTGACGACGACCAGATAAACGTTGAACGATTTCTTCGTCAGGTACATCGATTTCAATCACGTGATCGATGCTAATACCTTCGTTTTCAAGCGCTTCAGCTTGTGGAATCGTACGTGGGAAACCGTCGAAAATGCAGCCGTTAACACAGTCAGGTTGAGCAATGCGTTCTTTAACAAGACCAATAATAAGCTCATCAGATACAAGGCCGCCATTGTCCATGACGCTTTTAGCTTGTAGACCTAATTCAGTACCTTCACGAATCGCAGCACGGAGCATATCACCGGTTGAAATTTGTGGGATATCGTAGCGCTTACAGATCAACTGAGCTTGTGTCCCTTTACCTGCTCCAGGTGGTCCGAGTAATATAATGCGCATAAAAAAACATCCTCATTTTAAACATTGTATATGACGCTATGTAGTGATCTGAACCGAAGATTCAGATCGTCTTCCAGCATCTAATTATAAGAAAGCCACAAACAAATGTATTGTACCCGCGATAAAACCGGTTACACCACCCAAGACAATTAAAATCCATTCGTCTTCCTGAAATGCAGGACGTAATAGATTTTGAAATTCTTTCGGTGTTAGCTCACGAATACGGTCTCTAAACATTTGAAAGATTTTCTGTGCACGGCTCGCATTAAACGCAGGGTCGCATACAGGCACCATCGTAATTTCAATTGAGCGATCGATCAAGTCTGTCTTGAGTTTTGCGTACTCTTTTGGACCTAAAGACAACTGTAATGAGGTACGAACCAGTGGAGATTCCATAATTTCATTAATATGACGTTTCACAATGCGACGGGTCTTATCTTTCTTCCCGCCATACATCATTTCGGTCATGATAGATTTTAACGTAATTAGGTCTTCTGTGACTACACTTGCGAATACATCCGAAACTTCTTCTTGGCGTTTCATAAACGCGCCTTGAACATTGTACGTTCCAATACGTGGAATCACAGGTTTAATCCAAGGGAATTTACGATCTTTAGTTAATTCAAATAATTGTAAATACTTAACAGGGTGCGGCTCAATGGGATTAAATACCATCCAGATGGCAATCCAGTTGGTCAAAAAGCCCCAGATTGCTGCCCAAAATGGAACTGTCCAATGCCATGGCACCACAAACCAAACGATCATCTGGAAGATACCAAAGAACATCCCAATCAAGGCACTGATATGCCAAATAAAGTTGATTTCTTTCTGGCCAACTTTAAGGAACATCCGCACCATCAAGAGACGATCCGCTTCCATTTGACTCACCACCATTTCACGCATGTCAACAAGTGACTCTACGTTCATGGTCAGTTCGGTCACGAGTTCTTTTAAGGTATTTGGCAGCTGTTTATGTGCTTGGGCATAAATACGGCGTTTAATCGAATACGGTAGGTTTTCCCAAAGCACCGCATTTCGGTCTAGCATGACTTCATCAATCAAATGCTCAAGCTCAAAGCCAACTTGTTCACCAATGATGCGCGCCATATCCTCAGGATCCATTGCATCCAAAAACTCGCGTAAGGAACCCAATTTAGACAATGTGTTATCCGTAATAATGCCAGAAATACGTCCAGCTTTTCTTGGCACAATTCCCTGCCATCCCACGGGTAATGGACCTAAATGGAATCCCCAGAAAGTAATCGGGTAAAACACCATTTTCAGTGCCATCCAAACGTGTGCCCAGGTAACGAATGCGGTAACGGGGATAATACTCAGCACAGCCCAAAAATCGGGACGTTGCAAAAAGGTTTGCCACAATTCGTTAACGTACTCAAGCATGCATAACTTCCATATTTAATTTTATTCAGTGAGTGCGGTTATAAAATAAAGTTGATTATTTTCACTACAAACCAAAACTTAAAGTATATGAGATTTGTAGTCTCGGTTCGGTTTCCACAATCACATTACCTGATTTGTCTTCTAATTTTTCACCCGCACCCATGCCTACACTAAACGTACTAATACGCTCGGCACCCAACATCACATAAGCAAGATCGATACCACCACCTAAACGCGCTTCATCTTCACCATCTACTTTCTTGGAGTCGATGTGGCCCGCATAAGCTCCGATATAATAACCATTTTTATCTTTGCCAGTGAAATGAACTGGGTAACGAAAGCCGACTTGCCCGCCAGGTGTTTTATCATCGTTCAAGAAAACACCAGCTTTTGCATAAGCAATGCCATATGGGTTTACCCACTCACCATTCACGTGAATAATTTTTTGAGTAAAACCTGCTCCAACATTCCATGGTTGATAACCCTCACCTGTTAATTTTGCCTCAGGTAAAAATGAATTGTCATTGGCATGTGCGATGCTTCCAAGCATCATAAATGCAAGCAATGGATATAATTTATTCATTGTTTTCACAAACTTCCTTAGTATTATTTTTTGGAATATTCCTTTTTTATACGTTTCGACTTTAGCAGAATAATATGAACTGTTATACACAAAGCCCCATATTTTTCATGTCTGCAAAGTCAAAATATAGACTGCGATCGCAGCAGAGTCGTTTTTATTTATCAAAAAAATGTCAGTTGCGCTAGAATATGCCTCTTCCGTTATTTTAGCTCTCAGTCTTTAAGTCGATCGCGTATGAAGCAGCATTATCCTTTAAAAAATGTCCAGCAAGAAAAGCGGATTTATCGTAATCGCGTGGTGATTTCGATAGGGATTGTCTCCTTCTTTATGCTGTTGCTTGTGGCACGTTATGCATATTTACAAATCAAAAGTTATGAGACCTTTTCGACTGCGGCAGATCAAAACCGAATTCGACTGCAACCACTTGCACCTTCTCGTGGTTATATCTATGACCGTAATGGCGTGTTATTAGCCGATAATTATCCGGTTTTCTCAGCAACCATGAGCCGTGCGGATGTTGAAGATATCGATGATACTGTTGAGCGCCTAACACCCTTATTAGAGCTTACATCTGAAGATATCGAACGCTTTAAAAGTCGAATTAAAACCTCTAAAAAGACTGAACGTGTTTCGATTAAACTGAATTTAAATGAAAATGATATCGCCCGTTTTAGTGAGGTGAAATATCAATTTCCGGGTGTCAATATAGAGACCCAAATGACTCGCTACTATCCACATGGCGAACTGTTTGCCCATGTGATTGGCTACGTAGGTCGTATTAATGACAAAGAACTAAAAACGATTGATAAAGATTTATACGCTGGCTCAAACCTAATCGGTAAAATTGGCGTTGAAAAATCATACGAAGAACTTTTACACGGTATGCCGGGAAATGAGTCGGTTGAAGCCGATGCCTTTGGTAATGTGTTACGTCATCTAGGTCGTAAAGATCCGATTCGTGGTAATGACTTATATTTATCCCTAGATTATGGACTGCAAATGGTCGCTTCAGAGCAGCTTGCAGATCGACGTGGTGCAATTGTGGCGATTGACCCACGTACTGGAGAAATTCTTGCTCTTGTGTCCAGTCCTAGTTTTAACCCCAATTTATTTGTTACTGGCATTAGCAGTAAAGATTATTCTGAACTGCGTGATAGCCTCGATCAACCTTTATATAACCGTGCTGTACAAGGGGCTTATCCTCCAGGTTCAACGATCAAACCGATGTTTGGTCTGGGTGGTATTCATTATGGTCTAGTGGACTGGAGTACTGCCATTTCAGATCCGGGCTATTTCACGCTTCCGGGTGACAGCCATCGTTTCCGTGACCACAAAAAAACTGGTCATGGCTCAGTTAATTTACACAAAGCTCAAGTCGTTTCCTGCGATACCTATTTCTATGTCTTGTCCTATCGTATGGGCATTGAAAAAATGAATACGTGGATGCGTCAGTTTGGCTTCGGTGAAAAAACCGGTGTAGATTTACCAAGTGAAAGTACGGGGCTATATCCAAATCCTGAATGGAAGCTCCGCACACGGAAGTCCAACTGGCTCAAAGGTGAAACTATTTCTGTCAGTATTGGTCAGGGTGCATTTACTGCAACACCATTACAACTGGCGATGGCGACAGCCATTACCGCAAATCAAGGCTCTCATGTTACACCTCACGTTTTGCGTGAAAGTAAAGGTGCTAAAGTCCATAAAGTCCATAACGCCCCGAATGGTCGCATTCAATTTAATGGTAAGCCAGATGATTGGATCAAAATGCGTGATGCCATGATTGATGTGGTTCAAACAGGGACCGGTCGTGGTATTCGTACCCCAATGTATCAAATAGCAGGTAAAACAGGGACCGCACAGGTTAAAAGTATTGCCCAAGGTAAACGTTATAACGAGTCCTTATTGACAGAGCGTCAGCTTGACCATGGTTTATTTGTTGGTTTTGCCCCTGCGGAAAAACCTGAAATTGCCATTGCCGTCGTTTGGGAAAATGGTCGTCACGGTGGTTCTGCTGCTCAAATTGCGAAACCGATGTTTGACTACTGGTTATTAACACGTAAAAAGAATCCAATTCGTCCTGCTAGCCATCAAATTAGCGGTGGTCTTATGACTGCAGGTCTAAAACCAAGTGAATTACCAAGCGGCTCGAATATTTTATCAGCCGATCCAAATGCGAGCCCAACAGCTCAGCAGAACAACAGTGCCACTCAACAACCGAATAGTGTAAATACAACACCTCGTGCTGCCAGTGCAGCACATGCAACCGATGAGGAATAATTCATGAAAAATCAATTAAGAATCATTGGTGGTGAATGGAAGCGTCGTCAATTACCTTTTGCCAGTATTGACGGTTTACGCCCTACACCTGACCGTGTCCGCGAGACATTATTTAACTGGCTCATGTGGGATGTTCAAAATGCCAAAGTCCTCGACCTCTGTACAGGTTCAGGGGCATTATCGTTTGAAGCACTCTCACGTGGTGCAGCAGAAGCCGTTTTAATTGAACCTGATCGCACCCAAGCGAAGTTTCTCATGGACAATTTAGAACTCTTAAGGGTGAGCAAACAACGTGTGCAACTCAAAAACATGACGGCTCAACAAGCCATTCCTAATTTGAAAGATCAATTTGATCTGATTTTCTTAGATCCACCGTATAGTCTTGATTTATGGCAAGAACTTGCTGAATTGGTCGATCCCTGCATTGCAGACAATGGTTTAATTTATATCGAAGCTGATCGTGATCTTGCTCAGTTAAAACTCCCGAGCAGTTGGCAGCAAATTAAACAAACCAAAGCAGGTACGGTACGTGCAGGCTTATATAAAAAGGCTTAATGTAAATGCACACAAAAAAGGACGTTAATGCGTCCTTTTTTATTACTTGAAAATCATTAAACCTGTGGTCGAAGTGGACGCTGGCTGTTAAATCCACCTGGGGTTTTAGCTTTATCCACGGGCGTTACTTTAGGACGTTGTTGCTGTGGTTTTTGCTGCTGGGGCTTACTTGTATTGGGTTTAGCTGGCGTCTGAGGCTTTGCGCTTGGACGATGCACATTTGACGGATGCTGAGATGAAGGTTTCTGTACATTCGGTTTATGAGTATCGTCTGGACGGCTATTCGAATTCGGTCGTGGTGAGTTTGGTCGATGTTGCGGGCTATTCACTCGACCATATGAACGGTCATAACGCTGTCCGTATGAACCACCATATTGACCTGAATAACCATATTGATTTGCATAGCCATATTGATTCGAATGGTATCGGCCATCATCAAATGGCGCCACGACACACCCTGTAAATGTAACTGCAACCACAGATAGCAAAGCAACTTGTTTAAGCATGTGTAGCACTCCTCTTTGATGAAGAGCATTTTCACTTATCGAAATGAATTCAATCGGAAGTCTGTGTACATCTGCTGTATTTAAACATTCATGTTTTATTCATCATTTGACATCCAATTTTGCTACATTTGTTCAGTCAGCCACATTTATATAGAAAAATTCACTACAATAGCGCCACGTATTTCAAAGCTGTAATTTAATGACTTGGCTGTTTTTTATTCTTGGTGCCATCTTTGCGGGATTCATACAAGGATTAACAGGGTTTGCATTCGCCCTTATCGCAATGTCATTTTGGGTTTGGATACTCCCCCCTCAAATAGCCGCACCCTTGGTGGTCTGCGCTTCAGTTTATAGCCACTTCATTTCATTATCATCAGAACGCAAAAGCATTCCGATCAATAAAAAAATCATTTATCCCTATTTAATTGCAGGAATTTTAGGTGTACCGCTCGGTACGTATTTATTAGACAGCATTAATCCAGATACATTTAAATTGGTTTTGGGCGCTTTTTTAATGTTTTGGTGCCCAATTTTATTTTTTAATCCTAAATTTTCATTCATCCAAAAATCAGGGAAATGGGCGGATTCTAGTATTGGATATATTGCTGGAATCTTGGGTGGTCTTGGAGGCTTTTGTGGTGCATTACCCTCTGCATGGCTCATGCTGAAAAATACACCCAAAGCAGAACAACGCTATATTTTGCGACATTTCAATTTAGCCATTCAGCTCGTTACACTCATCAGCTATCTGCTACAAGGGATCATCCATCGTGAACATCTGCCCTATTTAGCCGTGCTGTTGGTGATTATGGCTTTTCCAGTGATTTTTGGTGCCAAACTTTTTTATCGCATTTCAGAACGCCAATTTAAGCATATCGTGTTAGGGCTATTATTTTCTTCAGGCTGCTTTTTGGTAACGATGAGTATCTTAACCTGATGACTCAAAACCTAAAGATATTTGTCCAAATCATTCTAGAAAAACCCCTTCTCAGTTAGATATTCACATCTTGTAACAATGACACAGTTCACATTTAAATAAAAATTAGCCAAATGGTAAAAAAGTAATTAATTTTTCTGACGAAAATTAATAGAATATTGCACCTCATAATTTTGCTTAAAATAAAACCATGAAAAAGTTCATCCTGCTTGCAGGTGTAACTCTGCTTAGCGGCTGTATGTTTGGCACGTCCAGCGAAATTAAAAAAGCTGAAAAACTACTCTCACATTTTCAATGCAATAATATTGAAAGTTCACATATGACTCATAGCTCGATTACAAGTTTTCATGAAGAAAAACTGGCATCAAGCAAACAAAAAGTCGTGTCTTATATCGATAGCTATAAGCAAGGCGAAAAGTTATTTCGTATTCCGCTCATCGATGTGGTTGACCAGCAATACATTATTTATAAGGCGGCATGTCAAAATCTGGGCGGTATCCATCCCGATTTTCATGATTAAATTCAATATAAAAGTCTAAACAAAATCATCTAAACGTAAAAAGGACAGCCGATGCTGTCCTTTTTTATTGGATGGTTAGATTAGTAATAGCGTGTATCGACACTGAATTTTTCAGGAAATTTGGCATGAATTTGCGCGTAAAAATCCATGATTTCAGCCATATCTTTTTCATAATCGCCTGTAGGATAAACAATTTTACCCACACCCGTTTTTTTCTGCGCATAGTCCATATAGGCTAAAGCAATCGGTACACCTGCTTGCATGGCAACATGATAAAAACCGGTTTTCCACTTCTCTTGTTTGGCGCGTGTCCCTTCTGGCGTCACCAACATGACCAATTTTGGATGATGCTTGAACAAGTCAGCCATCAGCTCAACCATACTTTGACGTGCTTCACCATCTTGTTTTGGACGTCGATTAATACCAATTCCACCCATGGCACGTACAAAAGGCCCAAACGGGAATTTCATATAACTGTCTTTAATCGTGATACGAACATTAACCCCTAAAGCTTTCAGGGCAAGGCGTGCATAAAGTGCATCCCAATTACTGGTATGTGGCGCTGCAATCATGACACATTGGTCGATATTTAAATCCCAATGGTTATCAATTTGCCACCCCATTAAGTTCAGACTTTTTTCCGCTGTTTTTTCAAACACAATTTGCACCGACAGTTTTTTCTATGCTGCAGAGTTTAACAACGCAAAATAATTATAAAAGCCTATATTGTTCAGTTATTCACCAATTAATATATAAATGTCCTTTAGCGTTCACTTTTAGGTAAAATCACCAATATTTCACTATTTACGAATTTTAAAAATCAAATGTCTGTTTTGATGTATTAACCAAACACACAATTGTTAACAGGAATAGGCTATTTTTCTTGAGCAATAAAAGTCACGCTTAGCATTATATTGGGTACATACGGTGTATAAATCTCATGAAAAAACTAATGCTCGCTCTCTGTATGGTCAGTGCAACCCTAACGGCATGTTCAAAAACCAGCAATGAATCTGAAACTGCGACACCACCAGATAATAATGTCATTGCCAATACGGACGCTGCCTCAGAAAGCCCGATTGCCACAGGTGATAACACCGAAAATGCACTTGATTGGGCAGGTGAATATAAAGGAATTCTGCCTTGCCATGATTGCAAAGGGATTGAAACTGAGCTTGAACTCAAACTCGATAAAAGCTATGAGCTTAGCCAAGAGTTTTTAGGTAAAGCTGCAAACACTGAAAATAAAGTGAAAGGCAGTTTTAAGTTTTTGCCAGATCAACCTGGGATGATTCAACTTGATGCCCAAGGCGACAATCGAATTTATTTTGTAGGCGAAAACTTTATTGAGCTTCGTGGTGATAAAGGTGAAAAATTGGAAATGCCTGAATTTAATTTCCAGCTCACTAAAAAGCTTGATTAGTGTTTTACTCTAACTAGGATTGTTATAAAAAAATCCCCGCAAGTAGCGGGGATTTTTTAGATCGGATGATCAGTATGAATTACATCATACCGCCCATGCCGCCCATACCGCCCATATCAGGCATAGCAGGTTTGTCTTCTGGGATTTCAGTAATCATACATTCAGTTGTAAGCATAAGACCTGCAACAGATGCAGCATGCTCAAGCGCAGAACGCGTTACTTTAGCTGGGTCAAGAATACCCATTTCAAGCATATCGCCATACTCTGAAGTTGCAGCGTTATAACCGAAGTTACCTTCACCGTTTTTCACAGCATTGATTACAACTGATGGCTCATCACCAGAGTTTGCAACGATTTGACGAAGCGGCGCTTCAATTGCACGACGTAAAATGTTGATACCAACATTTTGGTCATCATTAGCACCAGACACACCTTCAAGTGCTTTTGCAGCACGTACTAGTGCAACACCACCACCTGCTACAACACCTTCTTCAACTGCAGCACGAGTTGCATGAAGTGCATCGTCAACGCGATCTTTCTTCTCTTTCATTTCAACTTCAGTTGCAGCGCCGATTTTGATTACAGCAACACCGCCTGCCAATTTAGCAACGCGTTCTTGAAGTTTTTCTTTGTCGTATTCTGAAGTTGATTCTTCAATTTGAGCACGAATTTGAGTTACACGTTCAGCAATTTGCTCTGCAACACCTGCACCATCAACAATTACTGTGTTTTCTTTAGAAACAGTAACTTTATGAGCTGTACCTAAGTGCTCAAGTGTAGTTTGGTCTAAAGACATACCAACCTCTTCAGAAACTACAGTCGCGCCAGTTAAAATCGCGATGTCTTGAAGCATCGCTTTACGACGATCACCAAAACCAGGTGCTTTAACAGCACAAACTTTGATAATGCCACGCATGTTGTTTACAACAAGAGTTGCAAGTGCTTCACCTTCAACATCTTCAGCAATGATAAGAAGCGGTTTACCTGTTTTAGCAACAGCTTCAAGTACAGCAATTAATTCGCGGATGTTGCTGATTTTTTTATCAACAAGAAGAATGTATGGGTTTTCAAGTTCAGCTGTTAGTGTATCTTGTTTGTTTGCAAAGTACGGGCTGATGTAACCACGGTCAAACTGCATACCCTCTACAACATCTAGAGAATCTTCAAAGCCTGAACCCTCTTCAACTGTAATTACACCCTCTTTACCGACTTTTTCCATTGCTTGAGCAATAAGTTTACCAACAGTGGTGTCAGAGTTCGCAGAAATAGAACCTACTTGTTCAATCGCTTTAGAGTCAGATGCAGGTTTTGCAGTCGCTTTAATTTCAGCAACTACAGCTTTAACCGCGATATCGATACCGCGTTTAAGATCCATTGGGTTCATACCCGCAGTTACTGATTTAATCCCTTCATTAAGGATTGCTTGTGCAAGAACAGTTGCAGTTGTTGTACCGTCACCTGCGATGTCGTTGGTTTTTGAAGACACTTCACGAACTAGCTGAGCGCCCATGTTTTCAAACTTGTCTTTTAACGTGATTTCTTTAGCAACAGAAACACCATCTTTAGTGATGTGCGGCGCACCGAAAGAACGGTCGATGACAACGTTACGGCCTTTAGGACCTAAAGTCACTTTTACAGCATCTGCAAGTACATTTACACCCGCGATCATTTTTGAACGCGCTGAATCACCAAATTTTACATCTTTAGCTGACATGTCTAACTCCGAATCTTTTTAAAATTTTTAACAATTTATGATGAATAAAAGGGTCTAAATGCGTGTACGAAACTTAAGCTTCAAGTACCGCTAAGATGTCAGACTCTTTCATAATAAGAAGCTCTTCGCCTGCTACTTTTACTTTTGTACCGGCATAAGTGCCAAACAATACGTTGTCACCAACTTTAACGTCTAATGCACGTACGCCATTGTCAGTTACTTTGCCATTACCTACAGCGATTACTTCGCCTTGAGCAGGTTGTTCAGCTGCTGAAGTACTTAAAATAAGACCACCAGCAGTTTTAGTTTCCTTTTCAACACGGCGAATCACAACGTTGTCATGCAAAGGACGAATATTGCTCATAGTTAACTCCAGACTAAGTCTATTTACTAGATAAAAGACGATGACATTTTGATTTCCGTAAGCCATCGACAAAAAATAATTTAGATGACACTTTTGTGGGGATGGAAAAAAACCCTTCAAGGGCAAAATTTAATTTTTTTCATTTTTTTGTATTTTTTTTCTTCAAAATTTAAATTTAAAGGATTAAAGCTCATCCAAAATATGAGTACTAAGATTTTCTTCGAATATTTTTAACTTTGAATTATAAAAATAATGCTGCACATTCATCTGCTCATCAATGACATTAAAACTGTTGGCAAGGTTCTCGTGTAGGCGATATGACGTTGCAGTTCCAGCATGAATATCCCAAACTGGATGCGCAGCACCTAAAGCATAAATCTGATTGAGGTCATAGCTGGCTGGAACATGTAAATGTCCATGCAATAAACCATTTAAACCGTGTTGACTCCACTGTTCGAGTGCCAAACGCCCTTGAACAGGACAATCTTTCACACCATGCGGGTCATTGGGCGGCGTATAAAAAGGTTGATGCGCTATGATTAATTTTACTTTATTGGGCGGCGCATGTTTAAGTAATTCATCGACATGATGTATTTGCTCCAGCGATACATGCCCTCGCGTATGGTAACGACGGCGAATACTATTGATCCCAATTAAATAAAAATGCTCGGTTTCCAGTACATTTTCCATGGCACCAAAAAAAAGTTGATAACGTGCAAAAGGACTAAAAACACGGTTCCATAAATGATATAGCGGAATATCATGATTCCCCGGCACAACGATATAAGGCAGCTTTAAGCTTTCTAAAAATTGCTTACATACATAAAACTGACGATAGCGCGCACGTTGGGTTAAGTCCCCACTCGCAACCACGGCCTCGATACGCTGTTCGTGACAAAATTGTTGAATAGCGCGCATACACTCTAGCTTTTCAGTGCCAAAATGCAGATCAGACAGATGCAGTATCATGTGGCACCCGTATCTTTAAGGCTTGTTTTTGCACTCGAATTTTAAGCGGCGGTTTCATTTCTACAATCTCACCATCCACAGCAACGGTCATTTTTTTTCGTTGGGTATGTATGGTGACTTCATCAGCGGCGAAACTATACACATCTGGTGCATTGTCGATATTGCCACGGATTAACTGCCATAAAATTTTAAATAACGTTTTCTTATCACTTTTTGCGACCACCACACCTGCAACTTTACCTGCCTCTGCATCCTTAGCAATTTGCAAGTTTAAATCGGCCAATTGCAATTGATTATTGCCAAAAAAGATCAAGGGCGTTTTGACTGGATAAATATGATGATCCACTTCGATTTCCAATTTCAGCTCTTTACGATCTCGAATGAGCACATCCAAACCTGAGGTATAAGCATGTAATGGGAAACGACCAAACTTTTGATTATAAAACTCTCTTTTTTGTATAAATAAAGGATACAAGCCCAAACTGGCATTGTTTAAATAGATATGTTCATTGATTTGCGCCACATGTACCTGCCGATTATTGCCTGTCGCAATCACCTGTGCCGCTTGAATTAAATCGAGAGGAATATTGAGTACCCGCGCCACATAATTAAATGTGCCCAAAGGTAAGACCCCCATAGGAATATCGGTATGCATCAACTGATGAGCAACAGCATTTAAGGTTCCATCACCACCTGCAGCAACCACAACACCCAAATTATCAGGGTCTTTATGGCGTGCAAATACCTTGCTCATTAAAGTATCAAAACTCGCTTCCTGCCCAAGCTCAAATGACTGTATTTCGAAATTATGATCGGATAATATCCGCACAAGTTCCTCGTAGACTTCATCTTTGTTTGCAGCATGAAATCCTGATTTTTTATTATAGATAATAGATAAAGGCTTGGCTTGTTTAATCACTTTTTATACATCTTGGCCGCTTAGTATTGTATTTTGTCGAATTTAACAGCAAATAATAGCGCCTTTATGTAAAAATCGAATTACCACCATTTATTTAATCAATAATAATTCTCAAATATCAATTACATGCAACTTTTTGTTTTTATTAAAAATAACTATATAAAATATTGTCCATCACGTTAATAAATAAAGTTAAAATTCGCGATAAAATCTATTAAGTTATTGTATTTTATTTACATTTAACTTAAATAGCATTAACTACCAAAAAAAATCTACCACTTCTTTAGTCTTATTTTTTTTATGATTTTATGCTTTAATACAGCCACTTTTTTTCATCTTTTATCTGCATGATGTAACCCATGATGCAGATTATACTTTGTACGGTTAGTACATTTTTGAGATAGGCCTCACCATGACCCAAGTGAACGCACCAGAATTCGTTCGTCACCCTAAGCTAATTGCTTGGGTGGAAGAAATTGCCAAATTAACCAAACCAGCAAAAATCGAATGGTGTGACGGTAGCGCAGAAGAATATCAACGTTATATCGACTTGATGATCGCTAACGGCACTATGCAAGAACTTAACCAAGAAAAACATCCTGGTTCTTACCTTGCTAATTCTGATCCTTCTGACGTTGCTCGTGTTGAAGGTCGTACTTACATCTGTTCTGAAAAACAAGAAGATGCAGGCGCAACAAACAACTGGGAAGCTCCAGCTGAAATGCGTGCTCGTCTGAATGGTTTATTTGACGGTTCAATGAAAGGCCGTACTTTGTACGTTGTTCCTTTCTCTATGGGTCCTTTAGGTTCTCATATTGCTCACATCGGTATCGAACTTACTGATTCTCCTTACGTTGCTGTAAGCATGTCTAAAATGGCTCGTATGGGTAAAGCTGTTTATGACGTACTTGGTACTGACGGTGACTTCATTCCTTGCGTACACACTGTTGGTGCTCCGCTTGAAGAAGGTCAAAAAGACGTTGCTTGGCCTTGCAACCCTGAAAAATACATCGTTCATTACCCAGAAACTCGTGAAATCTGGTCTTACGGTTCTGGTTACGGCGGTAACGCATTGTTGGGTAAAAAATGCCTAGCTTTACGTATTGCATCTTCTATGGGTCGTCAACAAGGTTGGTTAGCTGAACACATGCTCATCCTTGGCGTGACAAACCCACAAGGCGAAAAACACTACATCGCAGCTGCATTCCCTTCTGCGTGTGGTAAAACAAACTTCGCGATGTTGATTCCACCAGCGGGTTACGAAGGTTGGAAAATTGAAACTGTAGGTGATGATATTGCTTGGATCAAACCAGGTGAAGATGGTCGTTTATATGCAATCAACCCTGAAGCTGGTTTCTTCGGTGTAGCACCTGGTACAAATACCAAGACTAACCCGAACTGTATGGCGACTCTTCATAAAGACGTAATCTATACTAACGTTGCTGTAACTGACAACGGTGAAGTATGGTGGGAAGGTCTTTCTAAAGAAGTACCTGCTAATCTAACTAACTGGAAAGGTCAACCACACACCGGCGAAGAAAAAGCAGCTCATCCAAATGCTCGTTTCACTGTTTCAGCTGGTCAGTGTCCTTCTATTGATGCTGACTGGGAAAATCCAGCAGGTGTTCCAATTTCTGCGTTCATCTTCGGTGGTCGTCGTGCAGACACAGTGCCTCTAATTTCAGAAGCATTTGACTGGGTTGACGGTGTTTACAAAGCTGCAACTATGGGCTCTGAAACAACTGCTGCTGCTGTTGGTCAACAAGGTATCGTTCGTCGTGACCCATTCGCAATGCTTCCATTTGCGGGTTACAACATGGCTGACTACTTCTCTCACTGGTTAGAACTTGGTGAAGAAGTTGCTGCTAAAGCTAAAGCTGCTGGCAATAAACTTCCTGGTATCTACAACGTGAACTGGTTCCGTCGTGATGCTGAAGGTAACTTTGTATGGCCTGGTTTCGGTCAAAACATGCGTGTTCTTGAGTGGATCATTGACCGTTGTGAAGGTCGTGCAGACGCTGTTGAAACACCTATCGGCCTTGTTCCAACATACGAACAATTGAACTGGACTGGTTCAGACTTCACTAAAGAGCAATTCGAGCTTGTAACTTCTCAAGATAAAGATCAATGGATCAAAGAACTTGAAAGCCACACTGAATTGTTCAACAAACTTGGTGATCGCTTACCAAAAGCACTTAAAGTACGTCAAGACGAACTTTTAGAAGCTGTAAAAAAATCTGCTTAATTGGCCTTTAATTTCCCTCCTTTAAAAGAGGGATTAAGGAAGATTTAAAAGACCGCCTTGCGCGGTCTTTTTTTATATCAACTAAGCCACATCTTGAGCTTTTTGCTTTATTCGTATTGCCATTAAGTATTCATCCAAAACATCAACTTCAGCTGCACTGAATTGCAAATATAACTTTGTCCGTCTTTGCAAAATATCTTCAGAACTTCTCGCCCACTCCTGCTCAACTAAATAATCCACTTCTTGAGCATACAAACCATGTCCAAAGTTTTGACCCAATTCATCAATCGAAGTTAAATGATTCAGTAAAGCCCAAACACGTGTTCCATAAGCATGTGCCCAACGACTGGCTAGACTGATCGAAACCCCTCGCACTTTTTGTTGGATTTCAGCTATCAACTGCTCGATTGATTCTAAATTTTCCGCACCAGGCAATGTTGCATCAGCAGTCCAAGGTTTGGATCGATGATGAAAAACCGTTTTAAGCTGATCTAATGCCGCTTCTGCTAGTTTTCGGTAAGTGGTAAGTTTGCCACCAAAGATTGAAAGTAATGCAGCCCCTTCTACATCGGTCAGTGCCAAAGTATAATCTCGCGTGACTGCGGCTGGATTATCTGACTCATCATCACACAGCGGACGCACACCTGAATAAGTTGAAATGATGTCCGTTTGCGTCAATTGAGTTTTAAAGTGATCATTTGACACATCAAGCAAGTAATCGATTTCTTCTTGGCTTATCTTTACTCGATTTGGGTCTGCGTGATATTCACGATCTGTCGTGCCGATCAGGGTAAATTGTTCTAAATAAGGGATCGCAAAGACAATGCGATGATCATCATTTTGCATAATAAAAGCTTTATCACCCTCAAAAAGTTTTGGAACAATGATATGACTACCCTGTATCAGCCGTATACCATAAGGTGACTCTTGCTTTAACCCCTGTTTTATAAAGTCAGCGACCCAAGGACCTGCCGCATTCACCAAGACTTTAGCCTGCACATTTTGCAATCCCTTGGCATTTTTTAGACATACCTGCCAAATTCCACCTTTACTATATGCATTTAAACATTCTGTTCGAGTCAGAATCTGTGCACCATGTTCTCGTGCTTGTATTGCATTGAGTACAACTAAGCGTGCGTCATCTACTGCACAATCGGAATATTCGAACCCTCGGGTAAATTTGGATGCTAAAGGACTAGCTTCCACATCAAATTCAATACCATTTGAGCCTGAAAGCTGTTCTCGCTTACCCAAATAATCATAAAAGAATAATCCAGTCCGAATCAGCCAAGCCGGACGTAAGTGCGGTTCATGTGGCATGATAAAACGCATCGGTCGAATAATATGAGGGGCTTTTTTAAGCAGAACTTCGCGTTCTGCCAGTGCTTCACGTACCAAACGAAATTCTTTATGTTCCAAATAGCGCAGACCACCATGAATTAATTTGCTACTTGCAGATGAAGTGTGGCTCGCGAGATCGTCTTTTTCACAGAGCAAAACACTTAAACCCCGCCCCGCTGCATCACAGGCAATACCAACACCATTTATTCCACCACCAATGACCACCATGTCATATATTGATTGTTGTTGTGTATTCATCGCTCCCTCCCGCTATGTCTTTTTATTCAACAATGCTTCGTTTTCTTTGCTTTATTATTTTTCTCATTGATCATGCTTTTTTGATCAAGTACCTATTTTGATCAAGATATCTGTACGCTGAGTTTTTTATATCCTTCAATAAATGAGAAGTTATATTTTAAATGTACGTTTAAAAGCCTGCTGGCTCAAGTATGAAATCAATCATTTTAAGGCCCAAACCATTATTCAAAGCAAAATTCATGACAAGTTGTTGATTTGTACACTTTTTAAACAAAACCTCTTTTTTAGTTTACATTTCATGCTTTTCGATACGCATAAGATATTTTCACATAATAAAAAAAGATGGATTTTAAAATGACGGAAGAAATTGTTACTCAATCAAATTTAGATACAAAGACCCGAGTGAAATCCATTCTCGGTGGTTCAGCCGGTAATCTTGTTGAATGGTACGATTGGTATGTCTATGCAGCATTCACCCTCTATTTCGCCCATGCTTTTTTCCCTCAAGGTAGCCAGACTGCACAGCTTCTCCAAGCTGCGGCCATCTTTGCAGTCGGTTTCCTCATGCGACCCATTGGTGCATGGATTATGGGGATCTATTCAGACAAAAAAGGTCGAAAGTCAGGTTTAACCCTCTCCGTCACACTCATGTGTATCGGCTCATTGATGATTGCCATTTCTCCAACGCATGACCAAATTGGTATTTTGGCGCCGATTATTCTTGTGGTTGCACGACTAATTCAAGGTTTAAGTGTCGGCGGTGAATATGGCGCTAGTGCGACCTACCTCAGTGAAATGGCTGACCGTGACCGTCGTGGTTTTTTTCAAGCTTTCAATATGTGACACTGATTGCAGGTCAGTTGACTGCACTGTGCGTACTACTTATTTTGCAATGGTTGCTGACAGAAGAACAATTGCATGATTGGGGCTGGCGTATTCCGTTCTTTATCGGTGCGTGTTTAGCGGTAGTGGTTTTCCGTATTCGACGTGGCCTACTAGAAACCCAGTCCTTCAAAAATGCACAAGAGCAAAAGGACCAGCCTGAATCAGGCTTATTTTCTCTATTTAAGCATTATCCGAAAGAAGCATTCACGGTGTTATTTTTTAACAGCTGGGGGTACATTGGCTTTTTATACCTACACCACCTATTTGCAAAAATATCTGGTCAATACCTCTGGCTTTAGTAAACCTGAGGCCACGCAAATCACCACTTTAGCACTGTTTATTTTTATGTGCTTACAACCACTAGCAGGTGGTCTATCCGATAAAATTGGTCGTAAGCCTTTAATGATCGCTTTTGGGATCTTAGGGGTGCTGTTCACCTATGTTCTATTTAGTGCATTAGGACAAACTCAAGATTATTGGACTGCATTTTGGCTCTGTCTCGCAGGTCTAGTGATTGTCACGGGATACACCTCGATCAATGCGGTTGTAAAAGCAGAAATGTTCCCTGCGCATATTCGCGCATTGGGTGTTGCACTGCCTTATGCTCTTGCAAATACCATCTTTGGTGGTACGGCAGAATTCTTCGCGCTGAGTTTTAAAGAAGCTGGCTATGAGACATGGTTCTTCATCTATGTAACCATCATGATTTTTATTTCATTATTGGTCTACGTCTTTATGAAAGACACCAAACACCGTTCCAAAATTCAAGAGCATTAATTCTACCCAATTAAGCCTCGGAGTTATTAATCATACTGATTAATAACAGAATATATTTCAAAGCAAAGCCTCAATTGATGAGGCTTTGTTTTTTTCATTTAGTCGTGAAAAATGTATCTGGTCAAAAATATCGCATTTTATAGACTAAAGTCGCATGATTTTCTGCGACAACAGGAGTATAAATTAAATAAATATAGTTCCATCTCCCATTTCGACAAAATATATTGATTTAAACTTTTCCCAAAGAGTTTAAATGGATATGTTTTGCATTCATTCCTTGGAGAATGATGTGTCAAACTCATCTGAGCCAGTTGTTCCTGAACAATTGGATAGAAAAACTCGTGTCAAATCTATCCTCGGCGGATCTGCCGGCAACCTCGTTGAATGGTACGACTGGTATGTCTACGCTGCTTTTACCCTTTACTTTGCACCGCAATTTTTCCCTGACGGTGACAATACTGTAAAACTCTTACAAGCAGCTGCAGTCTTTGCACTCGGTTTCTTAATGCGTCCAATCGGCGCATGGGTCATGGGTATTTATGCGGACCGTAAAGGTCGTAAAGCAGGTTTGACGCTGTCTGTATCGTTGATGTGTGTCGGCTCACTGATGATCGCATGTGCGCCAACCTACGATTCTGTAGGGATGCTCGCACCCGCTATTCTACTTTTAGCGCGTTTACTCCAAGGCTTAAGTGTCGGCGGTGAATATGGCTCTAGTGCGACCTATTTGACTGAAATGGCAGGTAAAAACCATCGCGGTTTCTTCTCAAGTTTCCAATATGTCACACTAATTTCAGGTCAGCTATTGGCTCTTTGCGTTTTAATTATCCTACAACGCAATTTCTCCGAACAAGCTTTAACTGAATGGGGCTGGCGTGTTCCGTTCTTTATCGGTGCGTTGCTCGCTATAGTGGTATTCTGGATTCGTCGCGGTTTAGTTGAAACTCAATCCTCTAAAGAAGCTCAAGAACAAGCTAAAAATGGTGGTCCAAAATCAGGTGCTTTAGCGTTATTTACCAAATATCCTAAACAAGCCTTCACTGTGATCATGTTAACTGCCGGTGGTACTTTAGCGTTCAACACCTTTACCACTTATTTACAAAAGTATTTGGTCAACACGTCTGGCTTTGAAAAAACCACAGCAACTGAAATTACCACGGCTGCAATTTTCATCTTTATGCTATTACAACCTGCTGTAGGTGCGCTTTCAGACAAAATTGGTCGTAAGCCAATTATGATCGCCTTTGGTGTGCTTGGTGTACTCTTCACCATTCCAATTTTCAACGGCATCGGTTCTACGACTAGCCCAACCACAGCATTTATGCTTTGCATGAGCGGTATGGTGATTGTCACTGGTTATACTGCGATTAATGCTGTAGTGAAAGCAGAGTTGTTCCCTGCACACATCCGTGCCTTAGGTGTTGCATTACCTTATGCCATTGCAAATACACTCTTTGGTGGTACAGCAGAACTTGTGGCTTTGAGCTTCAAAAATGCAGGCCATGAAAACTACTTCTTCTACTACATTACGTTCATGATTGGTTTATCTTTGATCACGTATGTCTTCATGAAAGATACGAAAAAACATAGCATGATCACTGACGATTAAGTCGCTCAGCCCTGCTATTACACTTAAGCTCATCAAAGCCTATTTTGATGAGCTTTTTTTATATCAATTTCCATCTACTCATCGTTTCGGCTGCATCAAAGATTTAATCAAACTTCTTTGGCTTTCTTGGTTTTCGCCATCGAGTCGACAGACGGACTATGGCATACTGAACATACAAATACACACGGCGAATGAATGATGAAAAATATTTACAAAGTTTTAAGTTTGGGTATTGTTGCAATGTCGATGGCTGCTTGCCAAAGCACTCCACGTGCTTTTAATGGTCAAACGGGCTTTCAAATAGAGTCCAAATCTGCAGATAGCGCAACACTTGCATATACTTTAGCGGGTCGCCAAAACCAACAACTGGATGCCAATAAATTACAACGTGCTTGCCAAAAAGTATTAAATACGCAAAAGACCTATAAATTACAAATCTTAAGCGTGAACGAAATTGCAAATCCTGCTTTGGAAAATACCCAGTACGGCCGTCAAATTGGTAATACACGTGCGAACTTCGGTCTGTCAAATACCCCAGACCTTCGTAACTCTGAAAACTTAGGCGCACGCGATGCACTCGATGCTCGCCCTGCCACTTTACGTGTGGTTCGTTATACTTGTTCTTAATCAAATTTGCTGTTCAAAAGACAAAAAAAAGACGCTTTGAGCGTCTTTTTTTATGGGTTCAATATTTATAGGGTTTTATAAAAACTCACATTTCGAAACTCAGGTGATTCATCCAAATCAGGCCATGTTGTTGCGCTACGTTCATCGAGTTTTTCATATTTAGGATGACTAAAGTTTTTCACACGACTGTCTGCCACCCACACTTCTGGAGCAAACTTTAAAAACTCATCCAAAAAGAAACGGTTGCATTGGTCATATAGCACATCTGCAGCCAATAAAATATCGACTTGTTCGGCTTTATACAGATCGTCCAAATATTCGAGTTCAACATTATTCAACTCTGCATTGGCACGGCAGGCATCTAGGCTCACTTGGTCGATGTCACAACAGATCACGCGTTTCGCCCCTGCCATTTTTGCTGCAATCGCCACCACGCCTGAACCTGCACCAAAGTCCAACACCACTTTATCTTTGACATGATGCGGCTCTGCCAACAACCACTGCGCCATTGCAAGCCCTGAAGCCCAACAAAAGATCCAATACGGCGTATCATTCCATATACGACGAATGACTTCATCATCCAACTTATCTGTTGGAAATACCGGTGGAATCAACCATAGAGAAATCGGGGTTTCAGGCAACTGTTGTGCATGTAATTCACAATGCGGAATGACTTCATGCAGTGCTTTCAGTAAATGTTCAGGGGCTTTGTGGAATTGGAAAGTACAGCTCATTGGAATTTTATTTTTCGAATATGCAGAGTTTTAGTGTCATAAAAGCCTAAATTAAGATCGGAAGTTCCCTCTCCTGAGCAAAATTTAAAGCACTGCTTTTAAATTGAAGCGCAAGAGAGGGTTAGGGAGAGGATTATTTATAAAAAAGCACCCTCACCCCAACCCTCTCCCACAGGGAGAGGGAGCAACATAGAATCAATTTGAGACGATCAGTTCCCTATACTTTTAGGAGATGAGAAGCACTGCTTCGCAAGAGAGAGGTCTAAAGATTAACCCAACGCTTTTTCAGCAGCTTCAACAGTTTGACGAATCAACGTTGTAATCGTCATAGGGCCTACACCACCCGGAACAGGTGTATAGGCAGAAGCAACTTCTTCAATACCAACCAATTGGATATCACCTACACCGCCGCCATCACGTGGATGGAAGCCAGCATCAACAACCACTGCACCCGGTTTGATCCAATCTTTTTGAATCAATTCAGCTTTACCTACCGCACCCACAATAATGTCAGCTTGCTTAACAAAGTCAGCTAAGTTTTGAGTACGTGAGTGGCAAGTGGTCACTGTTGCATTCGCTTCTAGCAGCATTGCAGACATTGGTTTACCTAAAATTGCAGAACGACCTACAACAACCGCATGTTTCCCTGCGATTTCAATGTTGTTTTCTTTTAGAATGGTCATGATACCTGCAGGAGTCGCAGAACCATACGCAGCTTCACCCATCGCCATACGACCAAAACCTAAGCAGGTCACGCCGTCTACGTCTTTTTCAAGCGAGATCGCATCGAAACAAGCACGCTCATCAATTTGAGCAGGTACGGGGTGTTGTAACAAAATACCGTGAACATCTGGATTTGCATTCAATTTTTCAATTTCAGCAAGCAATTGCTCAGTTGTGGTTTCTTTAGGAAGCTCAACTTTTAATGAATCCATACCAACACGGCGGCAAGCATTCCCTTTCATACGTACATAAGTTGCAGATGCACCATCGTCACCTACCAAAATAGTCGCAAGAATTGGGGTACGACCAGTTTTCTCTTTTAGCGCTTCTACGCGAGTCAACAAGTCAGCTTCAATTTTCTTCGCCAATGCACGACCATCTAAAACTAATGCCACGGCACTTCTCCAAGTGATGATATGAATCAATTTTGCACATAATACATGATTATTTTAAATTTTTTACCTTGTATGCTGCTTTTATGCTCATACAGATGAATCTGCTATTGTTTTTTTTTCAGAGCTTGCTAATATACGCATCAACAAGACATGGCGGGGTGGCAGAGTGGTCATGCAGCGGACTGCAACTCCGTGTACGCCGGTTCGATTCCGACCTCCGCCTCCAATCTTGTTAAGCCCGAGTGGTGAAATCGGTAGACACAGGGGATTTAAAATCCCCCGCCCACAAAGCGTGCCAGTTCGAGTCTGGCCTCGGGCACCATTCTTCTTCTATTAAAGATGGTGTAATAAAGAACCCAGCGATAAGCTGGTTTTTTTATGTCTAAAATTTAGCAACAGATGTTACGCACGTAAAAGTAATTTCACATTATTTACCGATATTTAAATCTACTCGACAGAGTCTTACATCTAGGGATTGAATAAAGGGATTAGCCTTCGGCTGGAGGTACTTTTGTTTCGGCAAAAGTACCCAAAACCATTGTCATCCGCAAAACTCGTTCACTAGCGTCTACTTATTCAAAGTATTGCAAAAACATTTTTGATTAAAAACAACCCTGTCTCATACACTTGCGGATGACCTTACCGCGTATCATTCTTTTATTTGAATCAAATTGTGCTTTTGATGTTACTGCGTCAAATCAGATAGGAATACAATAAAAAAGAGGGACATTGCCCTCTTTAATTATTTTAAAACACCCTGCAAATATATCGCGTTTTAAAAATAATCCTTTAGATCACTTCAACCACAATCTTGCCCACATGCTCGCCTGTATCCATGGCTGCATGTGCTTCTTGAATTTGGTCAAACTTAAATGTTTTGTAAATCATTGGCAGGCATTCACCTTTAGACCATAACGGAACAACATTTTCCTGAATGCCTTTCGCAATCTCTGCTTTTTCTGCAGTATTACGCGCACGCATGGTTGAGCCTGTAATGGTCAAACGCTTCATCATGATTTGACCCAGTTTTACTTCTTTGGCTTTTGCACCACCTAAGAAGGCTATATAGACCAAACGACCATCACGACGTAATAGATTGAGGTTCTGCGCCAAATACGGTGCGCCAACGATATCTAAAATAACATCTACACCTTGCTCATTGGTCGCTTCATTAATCACTTGCTCAAAGTCTTGAGTCTTGTAGTTAATCGCATGAGTGATATTTGAAATCGCAGCGACTTTTTCATTTGAACCTACCGTCGCAAAGGTTTTCATACCTAAAGCATTACACAACATAATCGCTGTAGTACCAATACCGCTAGTACCGCCATGAATAAGTACCGTTTCACCTACTTTGGCTTTACCCATTTGGAATACATTTGCCCAAACTGTAAAGAAGGTTTCAGGAATGGCCGCTGCTTGAGTAAAGCTTACACCTTCAGGAATACGAATGGTTTGGCTTTCAGGCACCACGCAATATTCTGCATAACCGCCACCATTGGTCAGACCGCAGACTTTATCACCCACTTTAAACAAAGTGACATCAGCACCGACAGCAACCACTTCACCTGCCACTTCCAGACCCGGTACTGGTGTTACCCCTTTCGGCATTGGGTACAAGCCTTGGCGCTGTAAAATGTCTGGACGATTGATGCCAAAGGCATGCACTTTTACCAACACTTCATCCGCTTTCGCTTCTGGGATGGCAACGCTTTCATAGGCCAGTTTATCTACACCGCCTGGCTCAGTAATAATGACCTGCTGCATGCTTTGCTGTGACATTGTTTTTCCTTTTCAATTATTGACTATTCATCTATCTCTGCACTATTTGAACATAGAAATGCCGCAGAATGAATAAACATGGACTTATGTATAATCTGTACTGTATTTCGTAAATGAATAATAGGCCAAGCATGTCTCAGATCGTTGAATACAATGAAGATAACGCTAGCGACTATGAATGGTTCGATGGTTTTGCCGTGATTCGCTTCTATGCAGATTGGTGCGCGCCCTGTGTGCAGAATTTCCCTGTATTTGAGCAGTGTGCAAAGCAAATATCTACGCAGCATGCACGGCTCAAATTTGGCAAGGTAAATATTGATTCCTCACCGATACTAACCTTGCGCTATAACGTTTATGGTCTGCCCTCAACCTTAGTGTTTTATCATGGGCAAGTGATTCAACGTATTGCAGGTGTCAAATCACTGACTGAATTAACAGCCATCATTCAAGATGCTATGCAGTCACACTCAACTCATGACTAAATGGATGTGCCTTCTATTTAGATGCAGGCTCATTCGGTAAGCGCACAAACTTCATTAACGTATTACGCACCAATGGCAACACGATCAAAATGAGCGGAAAGGCCATCATCCACGACATGCTCCATGCGCGAAGCCAAATACCAAGAAAACCTTCAACCAAGCCTTTATTCATCAGCATGTTAAAGCAAGAAATTGAACCGCTCATAATGCCGGACAGAATTAGGGGCATCAGCCAAGTCATGTGTTTGGGATGAAATTTTGGGAGTTGATTCATCTGTAAATACCTATTATTCGTCTTGGGCTGCGTTCTGGGCTTTTACGGTTTGTTTTAGTGTTTTCATAAATTGGCCGAAATGCGGCATGAAATCTTTAAATAAAGGATGGTCTTTATTTTCCAACAAGGTTTCACCAAACAGTTTCAGACCCACAGCAAAGGCTTTGGTCTTTTCATCATCTAACAATTGCGCTTTGGTCAAATGCTCCAGCACCTTAAACATGTCATCATGGTTGTAGGCATTAAACTGCAACGCTTCGGTATAAGTCGAAGGATTGCCCTGCGCATCAGCAATGTGTTTGAGCGTAATTTCATATTGATGCTGTTTCATTGTGTCACCTCCATACGGCTGATTTCGACGGCCGCCTGATCGATTTTTTCTGCAATGGCATACACCTGTTCAGGTGTCAGTTCACAGTGCTGAATTTTGATGCGCAGTGATGCTTTTAGGTTTTCCATCGCACGTTTGATATCGACGTATTGTTCGTTGTTATGAATCTGCTTACGGGTATCAAAACGACACAGAATTTTCTCTACTGTGGCTTTTTCTGCCTCTAAATGCACTAAGCCTGACTGTGTGACGCTGTATTGTTTACGGTCTTCGGCATTCAGTTCTGCATGGATGTACTGCTGTTCTTCGAGGTAATTCAGCGTTGGGTAAATTGTCCCTGTGCTTGGACTGTAACCGCCGCCAACGATTGCGCCGACATCTTTAATGATGTCGTAACTAAACTTAGGCGCTTGGGAAATAAGATGCAGCACCAATAGTTTCATGTGCCCTGCTTCAAACAGACGTTTTCGGGTTTTAACTAGACTATCGCTACCGTCGAGAAGGTCTGAATTTGACATCGCAAAGATACACCTTAAGATCAATTAAGATATATCTTAACACAATTGAATTATATTAACCTACTTTTTTAATTCTTATTTTGTTTGGAGCTTCAATTAAAATATTAACTACTTCCATCGGTTTACAATTTTCACTAAACCAGAATTGTAATTTTTTACCCTTAAATGGCCTTATCCTAACTGATCCATTTTTATTAGCATTTCGATCTATTTTAGCTATATCTAGCGGAATAGCACCATCACCAACATAAATATCCATTTGACTTTCATGCGTACCTAAGTAGCTAGAATATGAAATTCCAAAGTTAATACAGCTCCAATTAAAATACGTATCATGCAAAGTCAACTTATATATTGGCATTTCATTGATTTCATTGATTTCATTGATTTCATTGATTTCATTGATTTCATTGATTTCATTGATTTCATTGATTTCATTGATTTCATTGATTTCATTGATTTCATTGATTTCATTGATTTCATTGATTTTGAACCTATTCCCATTCCACTTAGGTTTCAATTCTTTTATCAAACTATCTTCCAAACCAGCAGCTAGATTAAGCTTAAACCCTCCATATTTCATTAATCCAACATCTTCAAATAACCAAATTTCAATGACCTTGCCCATGCTAATCAATCTAGTTAATTCAAAATTATTTCGAATATTTGTAGTTTGGGTACGACCTGGCTTTAGATAACCTTTAAACCTATTATCTAAATTTTGTGTAGTTTTACCAATATAGAGCAATTCATTATTCTCTATAAACGCATACAGTATATTTTCTACACCAGATGAATAATTTAACTTATAAATTAATTCCTTACTGCTCCCAATATTCCAGAACCCCACATTTTTAAAACCAACATCAATAAGTTTTTGCCTAATATTCATACAACCCTTTTGATTTTATATTGTTTATTTACAATAGATTACCACGAAATAATATTTGTTTTTTTGATTAAAATATAAGCACTTTTTAAATTATATATTCATTTCCTAATAAAAAAACCCGCCTTGCGGCGGGTCTTTTTTAAATCAATTCAATCTATTATAGACGAACCAACTCAACAATTTTCTCAGCAACTTCTTCAGCAGTCTCGAATGCATAAGTCACATCAGTACCTTCAGCACTATCTGTAATCACAACCACACCTGTTTCACGTACAAGTGCAACTTGCTCTACAGTTAAACCAGCTTTCGCAATCGCAACTACACCTTGCTGAATCAACAAACTTTCGATCGCTTGCGCATTTTCAAGTGCTTTCGCAGTTACAGTTACAGCAGCAGGTTTTTGACCTAAACGTGCAGCACGCGCTTCAGCAGTTACAGGTTCGTTGTGTGCAGTCCATTCAACCGCAGATTCAACCATACCCGCACCAACAGTCACGTTGCTTAAACGGTCAATAAAGATGAATGAACCTGTGTAACGACTGTCTTGGTAACGGTCAAATACCACTGGCGCATCAAACTCAATCGTTACATCTGCAATCGCATTCAGTTCAAGCTGTTCAACTTCCGTTTTTTCCAGTGTGTTTACATTGGTACGGTAGTTGATTTTCGCAACTTTCGCAGGAATGGTTTGTGTACCAAACTTCACGTTATACAGTTTACCAACCACTAAAGGCGCATCTGTCATCCATACCACAGAGGCACGTGCAGAACGTGAAATGAGTGGCTGTTCGCCCGCTTTTACCAACACGTTACCGCGTGAAATATCAATTTCATCATTCAGTGTTAAAGTCACCGCTTGACCTGCAACAGCATGGTCTAAGTTACCGTCAAAAGTCACGATTTCTTTAACAGTCGAAGACTTACCAGATGGTAATGCAGTAATGGTATCGCCAACTTTCACTTCACCAAGTGCAATCGTACCGCAGAAGCCACGGAAGTCGAGGTTCGGACGGTTGACATATTGAACTGGGAAACGGAATTCGTGCTTGCTCGTATCATGCGAAATTTCAACAGTTTCCAAAGTCTCCATTAAAGTCTGACCTTGGTACCACGGCGTATTTGGCGATTTGTTTACAACGTTATCACCATTCAACGCAGAAATAGGCGTGAAGATAATGTTCGCAGGTTTACGGTCGCCCAATTGGTTTACGAACTCATTGTACTCTGCTTGAATTTCATTGAAGCGCGCTTCAGAGAATTCAACCAAGTCCATTTTGTTCACTGCAACCACGATATTACGAATACCTAAAAGGCTCGCAATAAATGAGTGACGACGAGTCTGGGTTTGAACGCCATAACGCGCATCAATCAAGATAATCGCTAAATCGGCAGTAGACGCACCAGTTGCCATGTTACGTGTGTATTGCTCATGCCCTGGGGTGTCAGCAATAATGAACTTACGTTTTTCTGTAGAGAAATAACGGTAAGCCACGTCAATGGTAATACCTTGTTCACGCTCTGCTTGTAGACCATCGACAAGTAAAGCCAAGTCAGGTGCATCACCCGTTGTACCGACTTTTTTAGAGTCACGAGTCACGGCTTGCAATTGATCTTCATAAATCAATTTTGAATCGTAAAGTAAACGACCAATTAGAGTCGATTTACCATCATCCACATTACCGCAAGTCAGGAAACGTAGAAGGTCTTTATTTTCGTGTTGTTTTAAATACGCCAAGATGTCTTGGCTAATTAAATCTGATTGATGAGACATTGCTCAAAGCTCCACATATTCTTTTGAAATCGGTTTCTTTTAATCCCCCTGTTCCCCCTTTATAAAAGGGGGACTTTCTCCTCTCTTTTTCAAAGATGAGCAGCACTGCTGCGCAAGGGGAGAGATTTTTAGAAGTAACCTTCCTGCTTTTTCTTTTCCATCGAACCTGCTTCGTCATGGTCGATCATACGACCTTGACGTTCAGATGTGGTGGCTAAAAGCATCTCTTGGATAATTTCCGGTAAAGTTGTTGCAGTTGATTCAACCGCACCTGTAAGTGGGTAACAACCTAAAGTACGGAAACGCACCGATTTCATTTGTGGCACTTCACCTTCGTTCAAACGCATACGCTCATCATCAACCATGATCAGAGTACCGTTACGCTCAACCACTGGACGTTCAGCAGCCAAGTACAAAGGAACCAATTTAATATTTTCGAGGTAGATGTATTGCCAAATATCCAACTCAGTCCAGTTAGACAATGGGAACACACGAATACTTTCGCCTTTATTTACTTTACCGTTGTAAAGATTCCAAAGTTCAGGACGTTGGTTTTTAGGGTCCCAACGGTGTTTGGTATCACGGAATGAGTAAACACGCTCTTTGGCACGAGATTTCTCTTCGTCACGGCGCGCACCACCGAAAGCCGCATCAAACTGATATTTATCAAGTGCTTGTTTTAAGCCTTGAGTTTTCATAATGTCAGTATATTTTGAGCTACCGTAATCGAACGGATTCACGCCTGCGTCTTTACCTTCTTTGTTTTGATGCACGATCAAATCAAAGCCATGCTCTTTTGCCATGTTGTCACGGAAAGTAATCATGTCTTTAAATTTCCAACCCGTGTCTACATGCAGTAGTGGGAATGGAAGTTTGGCAGGATAGAATGCTTTTAAAGCAAGATGCAGCATGACCGCTGAATCTTTACCGATTGAATACAGCATGACTGGGTTTTCGAACTCAGCAGCAACTTCACGGATGATATGAATACTCTCAGCTTCAAGCTGTTTAAGATGAGTAAGTCTTTCCTCATTTAATGACATGGACAACACCAGCTTAGAATATGTGTACTTATTACACTTTTAAAGATATATATACATTATAGTGATTAAGCTTTCATAACGATTGCTTGTTTTGTGATATTGATATTCTTATTCGTCATATACAAATTGTCTGATACTGCTTATCAATTTTAATTAATTTAATACAATAGACTTATCAATTTCATTATTATTCTAGTCCGAGATCCTTAAGTTTACGCAATTTTTTATCAATTAACTAATCGCTAAATCCTCTAAACAATCGGTATTCAAACTCGCTCAAAGTACCTAAAGTAGCTATATCACTCTCCAATAGTTATTGATATGCCATATAGTCACTATACGCTTGAAACCTTAAAGTCGCTGATAGAAGCAGCAGGTCTTGCTGGCTATATTTATCAGCATTCTTCACACATCCTCGTGCTCCAAGAAGCCTTAAATGATGACGGCAGCCCGCTGAATAACTTTATCCAACATGAGCTGAGTGCAGACCAAATTGGCCTTCAGTTCGGCCTACGACTTTTGGACAATAAACTCGAATTTTTGATTGGGGTGACTCATAGTAACCAAGATCGTGGCTATGAAATTGGCGCTGGCAATTTAAAGGCCGATCAACGTGCATTTAATCTGCTCTATGCTTTTTATAATTTCCCCAAAGCATTTTACTTAATCCACTTCCCGCTCGCAGCCAATAGCACCCAGTTAGAAGAAGAAATTGAAAAGCAACTGTTTCAACTTGAAAGCTTGGGCTTTTTAGACACCGCGATTAAAACCAATCCGATGGGCGAACAAGTGAAGTGGATGAAAACCTTTATTGTTCAAGCGGCATTAGATATGAAAGTACGCATTCAAACTTCATTGTTATAAAAACGGTTAAAGCCACCTAAAAAGCGCTCTATTGAACGCCAGTTCAAATCTCCATATGACATCGAAAGTCACGGCAAAGCCCTCAGCACTGCCGTGACGCTTATAAATTTACATTACCTAACATTGTTTTCTGTGCCCTTTAACAGGCCATTTCTCTCCCTTGAGCACGACCACTTATATATCTGCAATTAGATTTAAAATTTGATTGATCACAATGACTTAAATCTTAAATGGGTAAAGTAGAAGCGCTATTCATTTTAGATTTAGATAATCCTGACTTAATTGATCGACTATTTTTGAAGAAAAACTAAGTAATAGTTCACATAAAAGCCGATGGTTTGTTAACCCGATGTGTAATTTTTTTACACAATTTAGACAGATAATGTTATTTTATTTACTGAAAAAAAATTCAGCCAGAATTATTTTTTTTGATTTTTTATAAGCATAAATATAGAGATAAATATAATGTGGGAATTGTTTACTCACCCGTCTAATATCGTGTTTAGCATTAGTCTCTGCTTAATGTTCTTGTTTGGACTTTTTGAGATTGTGTTAACAATTTTAGGGGGTGGTTCTCAAGGCTTCTTAGATCAATTCCTACCTGAGGATGTTGGTCATAATGCAGAGCTAGGTGTAGATGCCGATGCAGGTATCGTGACACGTGTGCTCGATTGGTTGTATTTGGGTCGTATTCCACTGTTTGTATGGCTCATCATTTTCTTATGTGTCTATAGTTTATTGGGCTTTGCTATTCAAGCCATCGTTAACCAAATGACCAGTATGATGTTCAGTGCATGGATTATTGCACCAGCCTGTATTTTTCTGTGCATGCCCTTCGTACGTTTTAGCGCAATGCTCATTGCCCGTATTTTACCCCAAGATGAAACCACTGCCATTTATAGTGATGAATTGATCGGTAGAACGGCCACGATCATTTTGGGTGATGCACGACCCCAGTCTCCTGCTCAAGCCAAAGTCAAAGATCAACACGGATTGACCCATTATATTTTGGTTGAACCTGAACAAGATGAAATTTTCAGCCAAGGTCAATCAGTGGTTTTAACCCAAAAAACAAATGTAGGCTTTCAAGCCACCATGCTCTAAATTTTGAATGAATTGATGCTCGATCAGTTCTTCAAACAACATATAAATACATTTAACGCGTCATACGTTCAGCAAATCTCGAAGTCATGATGAGTCAACAAAATACTGATTTTTAAACCAAACTTGTTAGCACTTTAGAGGGTTAACTTGAACTACAACAAAAGAGATAAACGTCCATGTTAGACATTATTCCAAGCGGTATCCTTGTTTCAGTCGGGATAATTTTTGCCGCACTTATTTTTATTGGTTTTATTATTGCTCGACTTTATCGTCGCTCAAGTAAAGAAATTTCATTTGTGCGTACAGGCTTCGGCGGTGAAAAAGTGATTTTAGGTGGCGGTGCTATTGTGCTTCCTGTGCTGCATGAAATTATTCCAGTCAATATGAACACCCTACGTCTTGAAGTACGCCGTGCAGATGACCAAGCGCTGATTACACGTGACCGTATGCGTGTCGATGTGATGGCGGAGTTCTATGTCCGTGTGAAACCAACCGCAGATTCGATTGCTACCGCAGCACAGACTTTAGGTCAAAAGACCATGTCGCCAAATGAGTTAAAGAATTTGGTCGAAGGAAAATTCGTTGACTCTCTACGTGCAGTTGCCGCAGAAATGGCGATGGAAGAGTTGCATGAAAAACGTGTCGACTTCGTACAAAAAGTTCAGCAAGTGGTGTCTGAAGATTTACATAAAAACGGTTTGGAACTTGAAACCGTTTCATTAACTGGCTTAGACCAAACAGGCTTTAAATACTTCAACCCACAAAATGCGTTCGATGCTGAAGGTTTAACTAAACTGACAGAAACCATTGAAGACCGTCGTCGTAAACGTAATGCGATTGAGCAAGATGCAGATCTTGCAATCAAGACCAAGAACTTAGAAGCAGAACAAGCACGTCTACAAATTTTGCGTGAAGAAGAATATGCAAAACTGCAACAAGAACGTGAAATTTCAGTTCGTCGTGCAGAACAGCTTGCAGAAATTGCATCACAAGAAGCTTCGAAAAAACGTGAAGCCGAAGAAGCGCGTATTGCTGCTGAACGTGAAGTTGACTTAAAGCGTATTACTGCTGCACGTGACGTTGAAAATCAAAATATTCAAAAGTCACAAATTATTCAGCAAGCCCAAGTGGAACAAAAGAAAACCATTGAGTTGGCTGAGCAAGACCGTGCCATTGCTATTGCAGAAAAATCTCGTGCTGAATCTGAAGCTAAAGCGCATGCCGATCAAGCCCGTGCTCAAGCGGTAAAAGCCGAAGAAGAAGTCATTACCGTTCGTCAAATCCAACAAGCTGAACGTCAAAAAGCTGTTGAATTGGTCTCTGCGAAAGAAAAAGCGGAGAAAGATGCGATTGCCATTACTGTCGCGGCAGAAGCAGGTAAACAAGCAGCAGCAGATGATGCAGAAGCTATCCGTATTGCAGCTGAAGCCGAAGCTGAAAAAGTTCGCTTAAAAGCCAAAGGTGAAGCTGACGCAAAAGTTCTCTTGGCTCAGGCGATGGAAAAACAATACCAAGTTGATGCTGAAGGTACACGTGCAGTGAACGAAGCAAACAACGTATTGTCATCTGAACAGGTTGAAATGCAAATTCGTTTAGCGATGCTGAAATACTTACCTGAAATCATTCGCGAAAGTGTGAAACCAATGGAAAACATTGATGACATTAAGATTTTGCAAGTGAATGGCCTAAATGGTGGTCATGCAGGTTCTTGCCAAGGTGATGCTCACCACGAAGGCAGCGGTAATGTTGCCTTGTCAGACCAAGTGGTGAATAGTGCCCTACGCTACCGCAGCCAGGCCCCACTGATTGATAGCTTGATGAGTGAGCTTGGTATCCAAGGTGGCGATATTAACGGTTTAACTCAGAGCTTAAAAACCAGTAAAAACTAAGTTTTTGATTGAGATAGGGCTCCATCAAATCTCTTTATTCAGAAGTGATTGCTTGAGCAACACATTCTAAATGAATTAAAAAAGCAGTGTCCGCACTGCTTTTTTTATGGCTTAGATACTTGTACTTATGGGCATACAATCTCCCAAAGAAATGAACAACATTTTCTGTCTTATCAGAGCGCTTTTAATGGTTTCTGACATTTATATTTCGCATCACAGCCTGATGTTAAATCAATGAACAAATGGCGTATTTCATAAAAATACTCATTTAGAAGCTATAGAGCAAACAGCATAAAATTATGAAACAAAATATTTAAAATCAATTAATTGATATATCCTTCTCATCTTACAGAATAAGATATTTACTTCTATATATTCAGCTCGATAACATTTTGTTCTATCTATTGTTTTTATAAAACTTGGAAATTGCTTATTAAATTGAAAATAGGGCCTAACAAGGTTTTTGCACTTCAAACCATCAACTAAAAAATAATAGCTGACTATAGATGTATATGCTCATGTAGATTTTCTTAAAAAAATTTCATCACTGAGATAGCAAATTTCACCAATTTTAAAGCTCCCCCTTCTCATATTCCTGATCTACCATCCTTTGTATAAGGCTTGAGAAAATTACAAATAAAATAATTTCTATTGAAAATATTAGGCTTCATCCAAGTAAAAAAGCTCTTTGATGATAAAGATCCATTAAAAATCTCAATTAAATTAGTTATTTTCCCTAAAATCAATATACTGCACGCTATACGAAATTATTTTTAAAAATCATAAACCTATGACCATCCCCGCAATCATCACATATTCGGATTATTATGTGTTCTTTACATTTCATAGTTATTGAACAACCAATATTCCATCCGTTTATGCAGCGTCACTGCACCCCAAAGCAGAACACATAGCCATGCCCTTATGGCTTTTGCATAGCGGCTGAAATACGCTTTTTTTTGCGTAAAAAAAAAGAGAATCCGAAGATTCTCTTTTGATGTTTAAGTATGGCGATTAAACCAAACCTTTGCCTTTCAGCACTTCGTACATGGTCGAGCCTAATTCAGCAGGACTGCGGGTATAAGCCATACCCGCTTTTTCAAAGGCAGCGAATTTCTCTTCTGCTGTGCCTTTACCGCCCGAAATGATTGCCCCTGCATGTCCCATACGTTTACCTTTAGGTGCAGTCACACCCGCGATATAACCGACAACAGGCTTAGTTACATTCGACTGGATATATTCAGCTGCTTCTTCTTCTGCTGTACCACCAATCTCACCAATCATGATGATCGCTTCAGTTTGCGGGTCGTCTTGGAACAGCTTTAAGCAATCAATTTGGTTCATACCCGGAATAGGGTCACCACCGATCCCAATACAGGTAGACTGACCTAGTCCCAGCTTGGTGGTTTGCGCTACAGCTTCATAGGTTAACGTCCCTGAACGCGAGATAATGCCGATTTTACCTGGTTGATGAATATGCCCCGGCATAATACCGATCTTACATTCACCTGGGGTAATAATCCCTGGACAGTTCGGACCAATTAGACGTGCATTATTACCATAGGTTTCTAGGTAACGTTTAGCTTTTAGCATATCGAGTGTAGGCACACCTTCCGTAATCACAACGATCAGCTCAACACCTGAATCAATCGATTCAATAATTGAATCTAGGACAAATGGTGCCGGTACATAAATCGAGGTTGCCGTTGCACCCGTTTCACGTACCGCTTCTTTCATGGTATTGAATACGGGCAGATTCAAATGTTGTGTGCCGCCTTTGCCCGGAGTCACCCCACCGACCACTTTTGTGCCGTAAGCAATAGATTGTTCTGAATGAAATGTGCCGTTTTTACCGGTAAAACCTTGTACCAATACTTTAGTGTCTTTATTAACTAATACGCTCATGATCTCTACTCCCTTAGCCTTTTACCGCAGCAACAATTTTTTCTGCAGCATCAGCCAAGCCATTTGCAGAAATCAATTTCAAACCTGATTCATCAAGTAATTTTGCACCCAACTCTGCATTGTTCCCTTCTAAACGAACAACCACAGGTACAGTCACATTTACTTCTTGAACCGCTGCAATAATTGCTTCAGCAATCATGTCACAACGTACAATCCCACCAAAAATGTTGATTAATACACCTTGTACAGAACTATCGGCCAAAATGATTTTAAAGGCTTCAATTACGCGTTCTTTGGTCGCGCCACCGCCTACATCTAGGAAGTTTGCAGGTTGACCACCATAGAGTTTAATAATGTCCATGGTTGCCATCGCTAGGCCAGCACCATTGACCATACAGCCAATATTGCCTTCTAAGGCAACATAGTTCAGATCAAATTCTGATGCTTTCAGCTCACGCTCATTTTCTTGCGTTTTATCGCGTAGTGCTGCGATTTCTGGTAAGCGATATAAAGCATTTGAGTCGATACCAATTTTTGCATCCACACATAAAATCTCGCCATTTTCACGTACGGATAACGGGTTAATTTCAAATAAAGCAAAATCATTTTCAATGAATGCTTGATAAGCCGCAGACATGATTTTGACAAATTGATTCACTTGACCATCTTTTAGGTTTAAAGCAAACGCCACTTCACGTGCTTGGAATGGTAACAATCCAACTAGAGGATCTACTTCAACTTTAATAATTTTTTCAGGCGTTTCTTCTGCAACTTTCTCAATTTCAACACCGCCTTCAGTCGATGCCATAAAGGTCACACGACGGCTAGAACGGTCAACTACAGCACCTAGGTACAATTCACGCTCTACTGGATAAACATCTTCAGATACCAAAATACCGCTGACGGGTTGACCTAATGCATCTGTTTGATAAGTGACTAAGCGTGAGCCGACCATTTGGTTCACATAATCAGTGGCTTCTTGTGCAGATTTTACGACTTTAACGCCGCCTGCTTTACCACGACCACCTGCATGCACTTGGGCTTTGAGTACCGCAAACTTACCACCCAGTTGCTCAAAAGCTTTGACTGCTTCTTCTGCGGTAGTTACAAATACGCCTTCTTGGACTGGCATACCATATTTTTTTAATAACGCTTTAGCTTGATATTCGTGTAGATTCATTGAACAACCTTTTACTCTTTCTTCGCTTTGTTATGACCCATTAAAGCCCAGACATCCGTCAAAGCAGCTTTAACCTTTTTTAAATCTTAAAATATTTCTTATCTTTATTTTTAGATGATTATTCAAATTAAAACAACCATCAGAAACAAAAAAGAGCGGCCTAAGCCGCTCTTTTTACATCTTATTTACGTTTACGTTGAATCGCGTGAATTGCACGTCCATCGACTGCAAGTGCAGCTTCGTGAACGACTTCAGAGAATGTCGGGTGACCGAAAGTCATTAACTGTAGGTCTTCAACACTTGATACGAACTCAAGTGCGATCATACCTTGGTGTACGATATCAGACGCTGCAGGTCCAATCACGTGCATACCGAGTAGACGATCTGTCTTCGCATCAGCAACAAACTTAACAAAGCCTGCGTTTTCACCAGCAGCCATTGCACGACCATTTGCAGCGAAACCAAATTGACCTGTTTTAACTTCGTGGCCTTTTTCTTTCGCTTGCTCTTCTGTTAAACCAACCCACGCCGCTTCTGGGTGTGTGTAGATGACAGAGATGATTGTGTCGTAGTTCACTTGAGCTGCGTGACCGTGCATACGTTCAACAGCCATTACGCCTTCTTCCATTGCTTTATGTGCAAGCATTGGACCACGTACCAAGTCACCAATTGCGTATACGCCTTCAACCGAAGTTGCACACCAATCGTTTACTTCAACTAGACCGCGTTCAGTAAGTTTAATGCCTGAATCTTCAGCCAATAAACCTTCTGCATATGCTTTACGGCCAACACAAACGATCAACTTATCGAAAGTTTGAGTTTTGTCTTCGCCACCTTGCGTGTACTTAACCGTAACTTCACGGCCATTCACTTCTGTACCAGCAACTTTAGCGCCAACACGGATATCAAGACCTTGTTTAGTCAATACTTTTTGGTAGTCTTTTGCCAAAGCTTTATCAGCCATTGGTAAGAATGCGTCCATTGCTTCAAATACAACAACTTCAGCACCTAGACGACGCCATACTGAACCAAGTTCAAGACCAATTACACCCGCGCCGATTACGCCAAGACGTTTAGGCACTTCTGGGAACTCAAGCGCACCAGTAGAGTCAACAATAATGTCTTGGTCTACAGGAGCAACTGGAATATTGACTGGCACAGAACCCGATGCAAGGATTACATATTTAGGTTCTAAAATTTGAGTTTCACCTTCGTGAGATACAAACTCAACTTTCTTACCTGCAAGTAATTTACCTGTACCTTTTAACCATTCGATACCATTGCCTTTAAGTAGGCCATCGATACCCATCGTCAATTGGTTAACAATTTTGTCTTTACGATCAAGCAGTTTTGCAAGATCAAATTTCACTTCACCAGTTGTAATACCGTGGTCATCTAAGTGATGAACGGTATCTTCATAGCGGTGAGATGAATCAAGTAATGCTTTAGATGGGATACAACCCACGTTTAAGCAAGTACCACCTAAAGATGGTTTACCTTTATGAATACGTTTTTCAATACAAGCTACTTTAAAGCCTAATTGAGCAGCGCGGATAGCAGCCTCATAACCACCAGGACCGCCACCAATAACAACTAAATCAAATTGAGACATGTGTATCTCCAAAAATGGGCTTAGAGGATCGCTCTAAGCCCATTGCATTATTCTGAAGTATTAAAGATCAAGGATTAGCTTAGCTGGTTCTTCTAACAATTCTTTGATTGTTACAAGGAAGCCTACTGCTTCTTTACCATCGATTAGACGGTGGTCATAAGAAAGCGCTAAGTACATCATTGGCAAGATTTCAACTTGACCATTTACAGCCATAGGACGTTCTTGGATTTTATGCATACCCAAAATCGCAGTTTGTGGCGTATTTAAGATAGGTGTAGAAAGCAAAGAACCGAAAGTACCACCATTAGTAATAGTGAATGTACCGCCAGTCATATCTTCAATACCCAATTTACCATCACGCGCTTTACCAGCGTATGCACGAATACCATTTTCAACTTCAGCATAGTTCATGCGGTCAGTATCACGAAGAACTGGAACCACTAGACCACGGTCGCTTGATACAGCAACACCGATGTCGTAGAAACCGTGGTAAACGATGTCATTGCCATCAATCGAAGCGTTTACAGCTGGGTAGCGTTTAAGTGCTTCAGTTGCTGCTTTAACAAAGAATGACATGAAGCCAAGACGTGCACCATGACGCTTTTCAAAAGCATCTTTGTATTGCGCACGCATTTCCATGATTGGTTTCATGTTTACTTCGTTGAACGTAGTCAACATTGCAGTTTCTTGAGTTGCAGCAAGTAGACGTTCAGCAACACGCTTACGAAGACGAGTCATAGGAACACGTTTTTCGATACGTTCACCAACAGCAACGCTTAATGGCGCAGCAGCAGGAGCAGCTGGTTTAGCTTGATGGTTTGCAACATCTTCTTTAGTGATGCGACCGCCACGGCCAGTGCCAGCAACGTCAGCAGCAGCAATGCCAGACTCAGTCAATGCTTTACGCACTGCAGGAGCTTGATCAGCAACAGGTTGAGCACGTTCAACAACAGGAGCAGCGCCCGCTTGAGTTTGCGCAGCAGCTTGTTCTACTTTCTCTTCTGATTGAACAGCTTGAGTTTGAGCAGCGCCAGAAGCAGCACCTTCTTCAAAAGTCGCAATCACTTCAGCAGAAAGAACTGTATCGCCTTCGTTTTTAACGATTGCAGAAATCGTACCGTCAGCAGGAGCTACAACTTCTAAAACAACTTTATCTGTTTCAATATCACAAATCACTTCGTCACGTGATACTGCTTCACCTGGTTGTTTGTGCCAAGTTGCAACTGTACCGTCAGCAACTGACTCTGGGAATACCGGTGCTTTAATTTCGGTTGCCATTATTAAGAATCTCCTGTTATTCAGCTACGATAGCTAAAGCATCATTTACGAGCTGAGCTTGTTGTTTTGCGTGCAAATATGGTGAACCACAAGCCGGTGCAGCAGAAGCTTCACGACCTGCATAACTAATACGAACTTGTTTGCCCGCTTTCATCACGTCGTCATACAGACGCGGAGCGATGAATAACCATGCACCTTGGTTCTTCGGTTCTTCTTGAGCCCAAACCAATTCTTTAACGTTTGGATATTGTGCAAGAACTTCAGCAAGACGTGCTTCTGGGTACGGATACAATTGTTCAATACGAACGATTGCTGTGTTGTTCAATTCTTTTTCACGACGTTTTTCAAGTAAGTCGTAGTAAACCTTACCACCACAAAGCACTAGACGAGTTACGTCTGATTTGTTGATGTTGTCGATTTCATCAATCACAGTTTGGAATGAACCATTTGCAAGTTCTTCTAATGTAGAGGTTGCAAGTTTGTGACGAAGAAGAGACTTCGGTGAAGTCACGATCATTGGTTTACGGATTGGACGAAGTGCTTGACGACGCATCGCATGGTAAATCTGCGCTGGTGTAGTCGGTGTGATCACTTGCATGTTTTCTTCAGCACATAGCTGTAAGAAACGCTCTAAACGAGCTGATGAATGCTCAGGACCTTGACCTTCAAAGCCGTGTGGAAGAAGCATAGTCAGACCGCATACACGTTCCCACTTCGTTTCGCCAGACGCGATGAACTGATCGATTACAACCTGTGCACAGTTTGCGAAGTCACCAAATTGCGCTTCCCAAATGACAAGGCTCTTTGGAAGAGTTGTTGCATAACCGTATTCGAATGCAAGAACCGCCATTTCTGACAATAAAGAGTCATAAATTGCAGTACGCGGTTGGTTTTCTTTCAAGTTACATAATGGAATGTAAGTTGAACCATCTACTTGGTTATGAAGTTTTGCATGACGGTGTGAGAATGTACCACGACCAACGTCTTCACCTGTTAAACGAACAAGGAAACCTTCATCTAGAAGAGACGCGTAAGCTAATGTTTCAGCAGCACCCCAGTTCAATGGCATTTCACCAGTCTGCATTTTCAGACGGTCATCAATCACTTTAGCAACCTGACGTTGCATCACGAAGCCTTCAGGAAGCTCGCGCATTTTCGCACCAAGCTCTTTTAGACGTTCGATTGGGAAAGTCGTATCCCATTTGTCTGTGTATTCGTGGCCTAGGTAAGGTTTCCAGTCCACAAACATTTTTGTATTTGGCTCAAGTACCAACGCATTTGCAACGTGTTTTCCTGCTTCAAGGTCAGAACGATACTGTTCAACCATTGCATCAGCAGAAGCACGATCAAGAACGCCTTCTTGTACAAGTTTGTCAGCATAAAGCGTACGAGTAGTCGCTTTTTTATTGATGATTTGATACATCATTGGCTGAGTTGCAGCTGGCTCGTCAGCTTCGTTATGACCACGACGACGGTAGCAGAACATATCGATCACAACGTCTTTACGGAATGTATGACGGAAATCGTGTGCCAATTGAGAAACAAACAATACAGATTCAGGATCATCACCGTTCACATGGAAGATCGGTGCTTGGATCATTTTCGCGATGTCAGTACAGTATTCTGTAGAACGCGCATCACGTGGGTCAGACGTTGTGAAACCAACTTGGTTGTTCACGACGATATGAACTGTACCACCCACGGTATAACCGCGAGTTTGTGACATTTGGAAGGTTTCTTGGTTTACACCTTGACCTGCAAATGCAGCATCACCGTGAACGATGATTGGTAATACATCATCACCACCAATATCTTTACGACGTACTTGACGTGCGCGTACAGAACCTTCAACTACAGGTCCAACGATTTCTAAATGTGATGGGTTAAACGCTAGTGCCAAGTGAACTTCGCCACCCGGAGTCATAACGTTTGAAGAGAAACCTTGGTGGTATTTAACATCACCAGAGCCTTTTTTATGAAGTGCTTTACCTTCGAACTCACCAAATAGGTCAGCTGGGTTTTTACCCATGATGTTTACAAGAAGGTTTAAACGGCCACGGTGAGGCATACCGATAACCACTTCTTTACAACCTACTGAACCCGCGCGTTGAATAAGTTCATTCACCATAGGAATGAAAGATTCACCACCTTCAACACCGAAACGTTTCGCACCAACGAATTTGTTACCGAGGTATTTTTCTAGGCCTTCAGCTGCAGTTAGACGTTCAAGGACGTGTTTCTTTTGGTCTGCAGTGTAGCCAAATTGACCACGAGTACCTTCAAGGCGTTGTTGAATCCAACGTTTTTCTTTGGTATCAACAATGTGCATGTATTCAACACCAATTGAAGCAGTATAAGTTGCTTCCATTGCTTGAACCATTTCACCAAGTGTTGCTTCAGATTTACCGATTGCAAGGTTACCTGTATTAAATACAGTGTCTAAGTCAGACTGAGTTAAACCATGCGCAGCAAGATCTAGATCAGGCACGATTTCACGTTTTGCAAGACCTAGTGGATCTAATTTTGCGTTTTGATGACCACGGTTACGGTATGCAGCGATCAACTGTAATACACCGATTTGACGGCGTTCATGCTCAGAACTTACTGCACTTTGCACTACTGGCTGAACACGGCTTGAATTACGGCCTAATAATAGGAATTGCTCACGTACATTGCTGTGTGGTTGATCACCTTTCGGGAATTTATCGAAGTATTCACGCCAATCAGCCTCTACTGAGTCTGGAGCCGTTAGATACTGCTCATAAAGTTCTTCAATATACGCTGCACTGTCAGCGCTAAGTTCAGTGTCAAGACGCAGTGCGTCAGCAACTTCTTGCATTTGTGGACCCATTTCCTATTGCAAAACATTTCAGGATGCTTTTTAAGCGAACCCATGATTAGTAATGTCAAATTGGTAATATGACATTAGTCCCCATTAGGCTTAAGCCTTGAGGCGTTATCACTACATTAGGATTACCCAATGTGATTAATGAACAATAACGCCCTCAGCGGCATCATTACTCATTGAGAAATACCCGACATAAATCGGGCAATTTTTGCAAATCATCTTAGAAAAAATAAATTTTTCGCAATTATCTTTTCTAAAGCGACTTTATTAACATTTATATACCGTCTACAGCGCTTAAATTGTAGAAAAAATGTACCCAATTCAAAGTCATTTTTTACATATAGTGATACTTTAAATGCTAACACGTTCGAGCATTTTCAATTGATTTTTTTGACACATACCTCTCATAAATTAGCGAAATACACTGTTTGTATTTTCATCTATGATATGGTGCTACATATAAAATGATCTTTCAATTAAGACAAAAGTCTACGTTCGATTTTTACCTCATCTCATATACAAAAACAAAAGAGAGCTGACATTCCTATCCTCTCTCTTTTTACTACGTTACATAATAACATCTTCTAATCCTTTTGACAGACTTGAACGAGCGTTTCATCAATAAATAACCATTTATCTATCACTTTATACTTTTAATTCACTACGTTTCTATGAAATCCATTTATAGCACTCTGCAATGACAGCGAATAACTTTCACTATCATCATTTTTATATATGACAAAAAAAGCGCACCCAATGGTGCGCTTCTTTTTACTGCTAAATCTATTAACCAAGATCTAAAAGCATATTACGGATGTGACCGATTGCTTTAGTTGGGTTAAGACCCTTAGGACATACAGATACACAGTTCATGATACCTTTACAACGGAACAATGAGAATGGGTCGTCAAGACGAGCCAAACGCTCTTGAGTTGCTGTATCACGAGAGTCAATGATGAAGCGATATGCGTTCAACAATGCTGAAGGACCCAAGAACTTGTCTGGGTTCCACCAGAATGATGGACATGAAGTTGAACAACATGCACAAAGAATACATTCGTACAAACCATCTAAATGTTCACGCTCTTCAGGAGACTGCAAACGCTCTTTAGGAGGCGCAGGCTGATTGTTGATTAGGAACGGATGGATTTTATTGTACTGATCGTAGAACTGATTCATATCTACAACCAAGTCTTTAATAACTGGAAGACCTGGAAGTGGACGAATTGTAATCACTTCTGGTAAGTCGTTTAGGTTCCAAAGACACGCTAAACCATTTTTACCATTGATGTTTACACCATCAGAACCACAAATACCTTCACGACATGAACGACGGAATGTTAATGATTCGTCTTGTACTTTTAATGCTAGAAGCGCATCAAGCAACATACGGTGCTTGTCAGTCAACTCTAGTTTAAAAGTTTGCATGTACGGAGCTGCATCCTTATCAGGATCGTAGCGGTAGATATTAAATGTACGAGTACCTCTACTCATCTTACTTCTCCCAATTAGAATGTACGTGGTTTAGGTGGAATAGCATCTACAGATAAAGGCTTGTAACGTACTGGTTTGTACTCAAGACGGTTATCTACAGAGAACCATAAAGTGTGTTTCATCCACTCATCATCACGACGGCCGTATGGGTAGTCAGCATGATCAGGTGGTAATTCGAAATCTACCACTGTATGCGCACCACGACATTCTTTACGTGCAGCTGCAGAAATTAATGTCGCTTTTGCAACTTCATACAAGTTTTCAACTTCTAGAGCTTCAACACGTGCTGTGTTAAATACTTTAGATTTGTCTTTCAAATGAATGTTGCGTACACGTGGTTCGATCGCAAGAATCTGTTTCACACCTTCTTCAAGTAGTGCAGATGTACGGAATACACCAGCGTGGTCTTGAACGATGTCACGGATTGCATCAGCAACTTCTTGAGCATTTTCACCAGAAGTAGATTCATCAAGATGACGAACACGATTCAAAGTGTTTTCAAGAACAGTTGTAGGTAATGGAGCGTATTCATCACCGTGGTGTTTAGTTACGTAGTCAACAATATGTTCACCAGCAGCTTTACCAAATACAACCAAGTCAAGCAATGAGTTTGTACCTAGACGGTTTGCACCGTGTACAGATACACATGAACATTCACCGATTGCATAGAAACCTTTCACTGGTTTAGTGAAATCACGGTCACCCGCATTGTGTGAGTACACACCAGTTTCTTTATTGTAGTTCGCAACCAAAGCTTCAGTTTCACGAGATACAGGAACAACCACTTGACCATGAATATTTGTAGGAATACCACCCATTTGGTAATGGATTGTAGGTACTACAGGAATTGGCTCTTTAGTGATGTCAACGTTCGCGAATTTCTTACCAATCTCAAATACAGATGGAAGACGTTTCATGATTGTTTCAGCACCAAGATGCGTCATATCAAGCAAGATGTAGTCTTTCTTAGGACCACAGCCACGACCTTCTTTAATTTCTTGGTCCATTGAACGTGATACGAAGTCACGAGGTGCCAAGTCTTTAAGTGTCGGAGCATAACGTTCCATGAACGGCTCACCAGCATCGTTACGAAGGATCGCACCTTCACCACGACAACCTTCTGTCAACAATACGCCTGCGCCCGCAACACCTGTTGGGTGGAATTGCCAGAATTCCATATCTTGCAATGGAATACCTGCACGAGCTGCCATACCAAGACCGTCACCAGTATTGATATAAGCGTTAGTAGATGCACGGTAAACACGACCAGCACCACCAGTAGCGAACAATGTTGCTTTACCTTGGAATACTGCAATTTTACCTGTTTCTTGGTCAATTGCTGTCACACCAAGCACATCACCCTCTTCATTACGGATCAAATCAAGTGCGATCCATTCAACGAAGAATTGAGTACCCATTTTCACGTTGCTTTGATAAAGCGTGTGAAGAAGTGCGTGACCTGTACGATCGGCAGCAGCACATGCACGTGGAACTGGTTTTTCACCATAGTTCGCAGCATGACCACCAAACGGACGTTGGTAAATTGTACCGTCAGCATTACGGTCGAATGGCATACCTAGGTGTTCAAGCTCATATACAACTTGAGGCGCTTCACGAGTCATAAACTCAATTGCGTCTTGGTCACCTAACCAGTCAGAACCTTTAACTGTATCGTAGAAGTGGTAGTGCCAGTTATCTTCTTGCATGTTACCAAGAGATGCACCAATACCACCCTGCGCTGCAACAGTGTGTGAACGAGTTGGGAATACTTTAGTCAGTACAGCAACTTTCAAACCAGCTTGAGCAAGTTGGTAAGAAGCACGCATACCTGAACCACCACCACCAACGATGACTGCATCGAAAGTTAGGTGTGGAATATTTGTGTAATCTTCTTTAGGGGTTATAGCGCCCATGATATTTTCCTATCAATTTGCCCAAAAAATCTGGATCGCCCAGATCGCGTATGCAAATACTGCAACAATCACTGCAGAAGTCAGCACTAAACGCAGACCGTTTGCTGAAGGACCCATTTGACGAGTAGTCACATAGTCAGTGAATACTTGCCACATACCAATCCAAGCATGCGCAACAAGAGATAAGACAGACAATAAAGACATAATCTTCATTGGTGTTGTCATCATAAAGCCATACCATTGCTCAAAAGTGAATCCGCTATTGCAAAGGATCCAGCCCAGTACAACAATAGTATAAACAGCCAATACAACGGCACTTACACGCTGGATAAACCAATCGCGAGAACCTGATCCTGTTAAACCTGTAGCACTTTTCATTAGAGAACAATCCATACAAATGCTGCAACAATACCGATTGCAGACAAGATCAATGAAATAGTAGCTGCGATACGACCACTTTGAAGTTCTTCAGCAACGCCAAGATCTGCAAATAGATGCTTGATACCACCGATAAGGTGATAAATTAAGCCGGCTACAAATACCCATACGACAAAACGCACAATAAAGCTATCAAACACAGCTTGAACTTGCGCAAAACCTTCAGGTGAAGATAAAGATTTGTCTAAAATCCAAAGAAGGACCGGTACGAGTAAAAATACGATAACACCTGATAGACGGTGTAAAATTGATGCAATAGCCACAGGGGATTTTAAGTTTACGTCTAAAACTTGACCCATGGACAAATTGACAGGTCTGTTGCTTTTCACAGCGGGCATCCTGTAAGTAAAAACTCCATCCGGAGTTTGTTGGAATTAATTCGTAGGAAAGCTAGCATAGTCAGACATTACAATATAATAAACTCTGCAGCTGTCTGATCTTATAAACGACAGGGAATTATAAAACGTGAACTTTCAAAACACAAACGAAGACAATTAGGAATTTTGCAAAATATCCTTAAATAAGAATCATTAACAATAACTTTTCTAAAAAAAAATACCTTATTTATCTAAGAAAATCATACTATGTTGTTGGTTTTAATCAGTTAAATGTAAATTTAACTTATTGTTTTTGTGTGTATATAGCGATTTAAACTTTTAGACTAAAGATGAACAAATCTAAATCTTTCTTTTCCCACTACATTTTAAAATCTTCCAACACATTCGCCAAGCCATAATCATAAAAATAAATGTGCATCATTTTCTCAAATGATAAAACTGAAAGATCATGAAACGAAATAAGAACTTAGTCTGTGCATAAAAATCTCAACAACAGCAAATCTGTTTAATAAAACGCCATTTTTTACCTTTCAAATGACAAAAATGATCATTTATTAAGCTTTTAAAGGCGTTTAATTAACTATTTTTTAACCAAACGAACTTTTTTTTAAGTACGATTAAGTCGTTTTAATTATGAATAAGAAAAAAGCAATTTAGAGCCACAGATGTGTGTAAGTTACGAAAATTATAATAATTTAATGAAATAGCGGTCTTGTAATTCATATTTGTTTCAGAGTTTTTAAGAATTAAAAATTGCTTACAATTAAGGCAATAGGCTTTTTTTAATCTGCACCTCCCCTGCAAATTGACTTATTATACTGCGTCGGCACTGTGATTTTACTCATTTTTTAAGCGGATGAATTGTGCTTCATTTCAAGGAATGATCCTCAATTTATATCCATAAGTATAATTGACAAAATTTCAGTTCCCTCTAATCTTAGAGCAAATTTTTGATCCGTCTGATTCTCGCATTAAAAGATTAGTACTGAGTCAGATAAAACATTCACCAGGACAGGAGATCTATTGAATGTCTGAAGCAACTGGCAAAAAAGCCGTTTTACAGCTTGATGGCAAAGAAATTGACTTACCAATTTACAGTGGCACTCTAGGCCCAGATGTAATTGACGTTAAAGATGTGTTGGCCGCAGGTCACTTTACTTTTGATCCTGGTTTTGTCTCAACGGCTGCTTGTGAATCTAAAATCACTTTCATTGACGGCGGTAAAGGTGTTCTTCTACACCGTGGCTACCCAATCGACCAGCTTGCTACTAAAGCAGACTACTTAGAAACTTGCTACCTTCTTTTGAACGGCGAGCTTCCTACTGCTGAACAAAAACAAGAATTCGATGCTAAAGTTCGTAACCACACTATGGTTCACGATCAAGTTGGCCGTTTCTTCAATGGTTTCCGTCGTGACGCTCACCCTATGGCGATCATGTGTGGTGTTGTTGGTGCGCTTTCTGCGTTCTATCACAACGGTTTCGATGTTGAAAACATTGATCACCGCGAAATCACTGCTATTCGCTTAATCGCTAAAGTTCCTACTTTAGCTGCTTGGACTTACAAATACACAGTAGGCCAACCATTCGTTTACCCACGTAACGACTTAAGCTACGCAGAAAACTTCTTGTACATGATGTTTGCTACTCCTGCAGACCGTGATTACAAAGTTGACCCTATTCTTGCTAAAGCAATGGACCGTATCTTCACGCTTCATGCTGACCACGAACAAAACGCGTCTACTTCTACAGTACGTCTTGCTGGTTCTACTGGCGCTAACCCATACGCATGTATCGCTGCGGGTATCGCGGCTCTATGGGGACCTGCTCACGGCGGCGCGAACGAAGCTGTTCTTAAGATGCTTGATGAAATCGGCACTGTAGAAAACGTTGCTCCGTTCATGGAAAAAGTGAAAACTAAAGAAGTTAAACTTATGGGCTTCGGTCACCGAGTTTACAAAAACTTCGATCCACGTGCGAAAGTAATGAAAGAGACTTGTGACGAAGTGTTAACTGCACTTGGTATCAACGATCCACAACTTGCTTTGGCTATGGAACTTGAACGTATTGCGCTTTCTGACGAATACTTCATCAAACGTAACCTATACCCTAACGTAGACTTCTACTCAGGTATCATCCTTAAAGCGATTGGTATCCCAACAGAAATGTTTACTGTAATCTTCGCTCTTGCACGTACTGTTGGTTGGATCAGCCACTGGTTAGAAATGCACAGCGCACCTTACAAAATCGGTCGTCCTCGTCAGCTTTACACTGGCGAAACTCAACGCGATATCCAAGGTCGTTAATTCGAAAGAATTGTGCGAATCTAAAAACCGTCCCTTTGGGGCGGTTTTTTTATGCAACTAGATTTATTTTGCGCTATTAAACACCCCCATCTGACTGAATTTTCCAACTCAATCATTAGATAAAACGATGCCTCACAAGCTATAAAGTATGGTGTTTATTGCTGAGTGTATTTTAAATCGCCATTTTCTAGAAAATCTCACACTGTTTCATCAGATATCGTCATAAAAAAAGCCCAATGCCACGTAGAAATTAGGCTGTAAACAAAAGGTTTAAATATTGATGATGCTTCATTTTGGCTTATCGAGTTAAGCGACATTTATTAAACCAAAGTCTCTAAGCAACAGTCTCATAATCTGCCAAATCCACATGTTTAAGACGCTGCTTTAACTGTTTCAGTGACCACGGCCAAGCTGCAAAATTGCGCCCATTGGCATCTAAGTAATAGCTCTTACAGCCGCCACTATTAAAGACTGTCGTCTGTAGATGTGTCTGCACTTTTGCATTGTGATAGGCCAATACATTTGGCTTAATTTCAAGCCGTTGTATCTTCTCTTATTTCATTTTTACCAAGGCATCGACGATATACCCAACCTGTGCTTCTGCAATCCCAATGAATGAGTCATAAACCAAAATATTTGGCCCGAGCACCAAGAAGGCATTAGGTACTTGCGCGATACTGGTACCCAAAAACGCTTCAGGAGAACTGTTTTTCCAAAGTTCTGACAATAACTCCCCTTTGGCATTTTTTACACGTTGTCCAATCGGCGGATGAGAAACTTCAAAACCTGTGCCCCAAATAATGACATCGACTTCATGACGTTCACCATTCGCAGCAATAACAGTATTACCTTCTATTTCAACTAAACCATGTGGTACAAGTTCGACATTGGCTTGCTGCAAAGCAGGATAATAGTTATTGGCAAATAAAAGACGCTTACAACCAATAGAAAAGTTTGGTGTAACTTTTTCACGTAATTCAGCATCTTGAATTTGTGTTTTTAACAACTGACGACCCAAATAATTCACAGGCTCTAAAAGCGAAGGATTACGTAGTCCTAAATTAATACCATTTAATATACCGGCCACACTTTTGCGCCAAGTTTCTTGAACAGAGGGAAAGCGTGTAATCATGCCTTTCGCACGGTCATTCAGTGGTAAATCTGCTTTTGGTAATACCCATGGCGCAGTCCGTTGAAACACCACCACATTTTTGGCAATAGGTTGAATCTGAGGAATAAACTGAATCGCAGATGCTCCCGTACCTATCACTGCAATACGTTTCTCTTTTAAGTCATAGGCATGGTTCCATCGCGCAGAATGGAACATTTCACCTTCAAAGCTTTCAATACCTTTAATTTTTGGAATTTGAGGTTCAGTAATCGGCCCAGTGGAAAAAATTACCGTTCTCGCCGCATACTTACCTTTGCTCGTCTCCAATTGCCATTGCTTTAATTCCTCATTCCATTCCGCTGCAATCAATTCACAGTTGAACTGAATGTTACGATAAAGCCCATGCTGCTCTGCCACATCCTCTAAGTAGTTCAGAATCTCAGGTTGCTTGGCAAATAAATGACTCCATTTATGACTCGGCGCAAATGAAAAAGAATACAACGCCGAAGGAACATCACATCCACAACCTGGATAGGTGTTGTCGCGCCATGTTCCTCCCACGCGATTGGCTTTTTCTAAAACCACATAATCGGTATAACCCCGTTCATTCATTTGATGAGCAGCAGCTAAACCTGATATCCCCGCACCAATCACGATGGTATCGTAGACACGCACTTGATTTTCTACGCTTGGTTTTTCTAGGCTAGGCTCTGACTCTGATTGGTCTTGTACTGCTTTTTTTGCTTTGGCAGAAGACGTTACAGGACGACGTGCATTAGTTTGCGTTGTTGCCTTTTTAGTTTGAATTTTCTCTTGATCTAATGCTTTTACATCTTCGTCATGTAATTGTGTCGGCATATTCATGCTTTTGCTCCCGACTTTTTAATATAGTTGTTAAATAAGGGATAACCCACCCCCAATAAGCGGGTATAGGTTTGCGGGGATAGACGCTTTAACCACCAAAATAATTTGGCATCAGGTTGCGGAATGGTATACAACTTCCCTGCATCTAAATTATTCAATGTCAAATCGACGACATCGTGGCTCGTCGTAAATGCATGATTCATCAGCAGTTGATCAGCTAAGCCTGAATATCGATTGGGCAAGCGTCCATTCTTCATGATATTGGTCGGCACCAAGGTTGGGCACAGTACATTCACACGGATATTTGCCGATCTGAGCTCTGCCGATAAAGTTTCAGACAATGCCAACACACTCGACTTCGTCACGTTATATGCTGTCATTTCTGGTGCAGCGGTATATGCCGCAGCAGAAGCAACATTAATAATCGCGCCGCCTTGCTTATTTTGTTTCAACTTGGGTACAAAATAATGGCAGCCATGCACCACACCCCACAAATTGACATGCATGCACCACTGCCAGTCGTCTAAACTCAGTTCATCAAATTTACCACCCAGCCCGACGCCTGCATTGTTGATCACCAAGGTCACAGCATGCCCCATCAACTGCTCAGCTTGCTCTGACAGTGCTTTAACTTCTTCAGCCTTACCGACATCACACTGCACTGCATATGCGTTTGATGAGGTCATGGATTGAATTTGATCTACCGTTTCTTGCGCTGCTTCTAAATGAATATCGGCACAGACCACTGTCCCACCACGACGTGCCAACTCCAAAGCGAAACTTCGCCCAATACCACTGCCTGCACCGGTGACCACCGCATAGCCATTTTCACTTGGCTTGTTCTTTTTCCCAAATAGACCCATGGTTGTGTCCTTTTATCGTTTTAATGCTGGGGTAAATTCTTTGACAAAATAAGGTGTCAATACGCCATCAACAGGGTTCAACAAACGCTTTTTGTAATATTCAAGAAACGCAGAAGTATCATGATCATTCGGGTGAAAACTTGGTCGTAAATAGTCAAAAATATGCCCGAGGCTGCTACCATAGACACCATCTTTTAAACCAAAAATCAGTTGGAAACTGCGCGGAACATCTTTCCAGTAGCTTAGGCTAATCAAGTTCGACGGTTTTCTGTAAAACGGTACAATCGAAGCGCCTATCGAAATCAAACCCAAAATGGTAATTAATGCAGGGAAAAAGCCAGCAATACGTAAAGCATAATTACCTGATAATTCTTGATAAACATCATAGGCAATGTCTTTGTGTTCAGACTCTTCCAACATATGCCACATCCAAATAGCGCGCTGCTTTTCATCTATTGAATTAAAAAAGATTTCTTCATGATTCATCATGTATTCCGCAAGCACTGCGGTGAAATGCTCAATTGCTGCCATTAAGGATAACTTCATTGGCTGTGGCATACGTTCAAAACCATAGGCAAAGACGTAGTGTTCTAACTTTCTAAAAAATTGCACAGGCAGATTTCTTGCGCGATACGCTTCATTCATTTCTTCATGCATACGTGAATGAATAGCCTCTTGCCCAATCAACGACGTGACACGTTGTCTTAATACAGGATCTTGAATAAAGTCGCGATGATATCGAGCAGTATCAATCACCAAATCTTCGCCACGGGTTAAGAAAATAGATAAAGATGCAAAATAGGCACTGGCCAATTCTGCATTCATATAAAATTTTGGATCAATTTTTTCTGGTTCGAAATCAAATTTCATATGACGAATAGGAACAACGGCAGACTGTTTTGTTGGGTCAAAGACAGGGCCTGCAAATACGCGTGCTAAAGTTTTTTTATCGGTTGAAAAGCGCTCATGATTTTGCTCTCAATTTGGGTGTTTACCGTTCATTGACTTCATGTCGATTAAAGTAAAAACACATAGATTGAGGATCAAATTAAGTGAGATAGATCACTAGGCCATTAGCAAAACCGACCTCTAGATTTGCAAAAATGCTCAAATATTTTCTTTGTCAGACAATCTTTAAAACATCAATGCTGTATGGCTCAAAAGCTTGTCATTAAAGGTCATGGCGTATTTTTTGTGAGGGACGATTATTAGATTTTTTGCACTTCGCCAGTCACAGATTGATAGACCCATTGATGATCAAACAGGCTGTCATCTAAATGATCTAGTTTAAAATTACCGATAGCCACAGCATAGAATCCATTGCCCTGCTGCTTAAAATGTGTGATCTCTTGCATGAGTTCTTCAGTCAGTTGACCCATTATAAAGTCGGAAATTACCACCACATCGGCATGTACAAAATTCGGTTGTTTCAACATGTCCACGGCATGATTCATCGCAGGGATAATATCGGTTCCCCCATGAAATGACTGCCCTAAAAAGTGAATGACATCATCCAAAGCACTGTTACTCTGTAAATTCAGCGCGGTTAAATTGGTCGAGAAATTTACCAAACACATCGCTCGCTTTTCTTTTAACGCTCGAATGGATAAATATAGACAAATCGCTTTGGAAATCAGTTCAGGTTGCCCATTCATTGAGCCACTAGTATCTAAGCAAACAATCATCGGGCCTTTTTGTCCGACTCGATGCTGCGTATGGCGTTGGTCTTCAATCACCCGTCCCTGTTGCTGACCTTGTCGATTAAAACTCATCAAATTAGATTCTAAATATTTCAAATCAAATAAAACTTGCAAGTCTGGATCGGCTAATAGCGCCAACTCGCTAGGTAAAGCCATACTGAGTTCTTGTGCCAATTTAATTCCAGTAATTTCCTCTTGCGCCATCGGGGTGTGAATAAGCTGCAGTGGTTCTTGTTCTAACTGCGCAGAAATCCGCTTACGTGGCATATTCGGCTGTGCGCTTCCGATCATTTGACATAAACGTTTAAGCGCCCGATCTTGCTCGAGATAATTCGCCCATTGCTCAAAGTTCTGTACATCATGCTCAGTTAATTGCCCTTTGGAATAGTCTAGAAAAATCCCAGTTTCAAACCCGACACTGTCATGGTGCTTGACCATTTTCGACAATGTCGCAAGAAAATCTTTGATTTCATCTAAAAAGGCATCTCGTTGTAACCTGAGCTGCTCAAACTCCCAATGCGCAATGGCTTCGGTCAATTTACGCTGCCATTTGCCTTTAAATAGCTCTATTTGTAATTGACGCTGCTGCTTGGTCAGCAATGGCTGTTGGCTCTGTTGCCACATTTCAGTGAATTCTGGAATCCCTAAGGTTTGCATGAAGGCGGCATATTCAGTGTGGAATTGAACAAAATCACCCTGCTCCCAATGCTTTAACGCAAGCCAATATTCCAATTGCTGCTGCGCCACTGCATAGGGATGCTGCTGATCTAAACTCGATTTTGCCTGAAAGGCCCATTCCTGAATTTTTTGATCGAGCTTTTTTGCAACTTTATGATCTTCCAACCAATGTTTTAAACTGGATTGTTTTAATTCATCATATAGTTGTGAACTTAATTCATCGAGTGCCGATTGAGTTTGATGTCGTGTCAGTTTTAATTGCGACATAACTGTTCCAAGCGCTCACAATCTTGTAACTGCAACTGATATCTCGCCAATTGCTGCTCAATAGATTGAATTAATTGTTGAATATCCTGTTCAGTGACAAAGACCGATTTAAACTGATGTTTTTGACTGTTAAAGCGTTCCGTCAACAGATCCAATTCTGTTTGAAACAGTGCTTTGAGCTGTTGAACTTCGTGTAACAGCTCATATTGGCTTTGTGCTGAAAGAGAGCTGCGTGGACTACCTTTGGTATGTTTTATATACGGCGTCACCACTTCTTCTAAGCCGTAATAACCACCTTTTAACGTACATACTCTTGAACCATTAAAATTACATACGATGCCACGCACTTCTTCACCAGTATCATCTAAGGCAAAGAAGTCCTTTTTCGTATCCATTTTATCCAGTTCGAGATACAACACTTTATCTTTATAGTGTCGATCTAGATTAGTCACTGCACGCAAGTAGTCAATGCCATGAATTAAATAACTCTCATACACATCATCGGTATAATAAAAATGATTGAGCACCCGCTGTTCAAGTGCATCCTTCTCTGCCACATGCTGTTCGAATTGCAAACCGTAATTTAAGCCATTTTCAGCCAATACTTCATCTATCTGCTGCGATACAAAACCAATGTCTTCAGGCTGATTCCACAAGCAATGTTTTAAAATCAATAGATCACTCAAAATCACCGATGGACGATCATTTAAAAAAGCACAGGCTTTGACTAAATAAGCCACACGCTGCCAACGACGGTCAGAGACATAGACCACGTGGTCTTCAAAGTTATGATTGAGTCGTGTTTTAAGTTGATCAAATAGATTTAAAATCGATTCGGGTAAATCCACCTGATAAATCTGTTCCCGCCAATCTTGTAACTCTGCTTTTGTTATTTTTAAAGTTGCATCGACTTCAACACTGACTTGACTCGGCTTGGCCTGTAATAGTGCATGAAAGTTTTTTGCAACAGCAATCGGCGGCACTTCTAAACGCAAAATAAAACGATCATACAATGCATCTAGACCTTGATTTGATTCGGGAATTTCATTCGATGCACTAACCAAAACATTCAATGGAACTTTTTGGACAATGTCACCATTTTTAAAACTCCGCTCATTCACCAAGGTCAGTAAAGTATTTAAAATCGCAGGGCTGGCTTTCCAAATTTCATCTAAAAAAGCAAAATCTGCCCGTGGTAAATAATGTTCTGTTTTACGAATATATTGATCTTCTTTTAAGGCTTTAATTGATACTGGGCCAAAAATTTCTTCCGGCGTACTGAAACGATTCATCAAATATTCAAAGTAGTCATGGACTTCAAAAGCTGAGGCAATTCGACGTGAAATCAAACTTTTTGCTGTGCCAGGCAAACCATATAAAAAGGTATTCATGCCCGCAACACCAGCCAACAAACTCAAAGCAATAATCTGCTCACGTTCATACATATTTTTGCTGATTTCAGAAATTAAAGTATTGATCCGTGCTTGCATCTGACTATCTGTTTGACCGAAAGCTAAATTGTAACGCCCTAACCGATTTTTCGCTGTAGCAGATGCAAAAATATCGCTCTTTAAATACAGCGCAACAGCGTGATATTGTATTTTCAGGTTATAGTAAAACTGCACATCCCTTTAGAGCTTTAGACACCTTTCATCATGTTGCCTTTCTTTCACACGCTCATCCGACTATTAAAACTTGAAGGTTTTAAATATCGATCTCTCACGGCAGGTGAAATATCCATGTGTCGGAGTGTGTTTGGGGATTTGATTCAATATGAGCAAGTGAAAGTGATGAATCACCCTTTTTTGCCTTGGCAATCGGCGCATGTGGTCATGGCGCCTCAGGGGTATATCCATGCACGAAATTTACTGTTTAAAGCGGACTATGCCAAAGCGTCTTTAGGATATCGTGCCCTGTTTATTCATGAGATGGCCCATGTTTATCAATACCAGCAGCAGATCAATGTTTTGGGTCGAGGCGCTGTGTTACAGATGGCGTATTTCTTCAGTTTTAAAAAATATAATCCTTACCGCTATACCCTCAAACCACACAAGGCATTTTTTGACTACAACATTGAGCAACAAGGTGACATTGCTCGTGACATCTATTTAAAGCGAATTAAAAATATTATTTTATATCCAGAACTTGTTCATCAAATTGAGCTGTAAAGCGTCAATGCTCTTTGACGAATATTTATAGATAAATTGAATATCGCCAGATCATTCTATTTCACGCTATTGCTCGACCATTGACGCTATTTTAAGTACAAAAAAACAGCATTAATATTTACTTTATGGCACATAAGCTCAGCTAGGCTTTTAAAAGCTATGAATACCTCTAGTATCTCGCTTAAATTCAGATAAAATAGGCTCACCTTATTTTTTTGCTTTGCATCAAAACAAGTGAATTATCATACGATGATGGTGTTTTGTTTTCGCCTTTCGGCAGTATTTTTCGTATCTAAATACACTCGCTGAATAATCACAATAATACAAATCAGTGTGTTAAGTGTATTCACCTATAGGAATAGGATTTAGTTGGAATGAATAGTTTTAAAATTGCACTTGCTCAGTTCTCTCCGCATATTGGTAACCTAGAATCAAACGCAGCAAAAATGCTTCAACAAGCCAATGTTGCAAAAGAACAGAACGCAGATATTATTGTTTTTCCGGAACTTTCTACAGTTGGTTATCCTGCTGAAGATTTATTATTACGTCCAAGTTTAAATAAACGTACACAGCAAGCTTTTGAACAATTAGCGAGCATTAAGGACATCGTTTTAGTCTTTGGTTTTGTAAATCAAACTGAAGATGGTCAGCGCTATAACTCTGCTGCTGTCATGAAAAATGGTCAAGTTCTCGGGATTTACAATAAACAAAATCTTCCAAACTATAGCGTTTTTGATGAAAAACGTTATTTCAGTGAAGGTCATCAACACCTAGTCTTTGAATATTTAGGTCATAAGTTTGGTGTGTTGATTTGCGAAGATGTTTGGGCTTTACCAACTGTTCAACAGCTTGCTCAGTTAAATGTTGAAACCGCTTTGGTGTTGAATGCTTCACCTTATGAAGTTGGTAAACCACAGCATCGCATTGAAACCATGGCTGCATTGACCAAACAATTGAACATCAATTTGGTTTACTGCAACCAAGTCGGCGGTCAAGACGACCTTGTCTTTGATGGCACAAGCTTTGTGATGAACAATTCAGGTGAAGTTGCATTGCAAGCACCGAGTTTTGTTGAAGATCTATATATCGCAGAATACGATGCTGAACAAAAAGCCTTTAAAACAGGTGCAATCACGCCTGTATTAAATACCATGGCTGAAATCTACCAAAGCCTTGTGATCGCAACACGTGACTACGTACAACGTTCAGGCTTCCCTGGCGTGATTTTAGGTCTATCTGGTGGTATTGACTCAGCATTAACTTTAGCGATTGCTGCCGATGCGATTGGCGCCGATAAAGTTCAAGCGGTCATGATGCCATATACCTATACCGCGCAAATCAGCGTTGAAGATGCTGCTGAACAAGCCAAGAATATGGGCGTAACTTTTGGTATTGCCGAAATCAATCCAATTGTGAATGGCTTTATGCAAACCTTATTCCCTTTCTTTGGCGATGCACCGACTGATGCGACTGAAGAAAACCTACAAGCGCGTTCTCGTGGTACGTTGCTAATGGCCTTATCGAACAAGTTCGGCAATTTAGTCCTTTCTACAGGGAACAAGTCTGAATTATCTGTTGGCTACTGTACATTGTACGGTGACATGGTCGGTGGCTTTGCGGTTCTTAAAGACGTCTATAAAACGATTGTATTTGAACTAGCAAAATACCGTAACAGCATTTCAGAAACACCAGTGATCCCTGAACGTGTAATTACTCGTCCACCTTCTGCGGAACTTCGTCCAGATCAGAAAGACCAAGACTCATTACCTGAATATGATGTATTAGATGCCATCTTATATGCGTATATCGAAGAAGACATGAGCCAAGATGACATCATTGCCAAAGGTTTTGATGCTGAAGTGGTGAAAAAAGTCATCCGTTTGGTTGATCTAAACGAATACAAACGTCGCCAAGGCGCGATCGGTCCACGTATTAGCTCACGTGCATTTAGCCGTGAACGACGCTACCCAATCGTGAATGGTTGGAAACCGGGTATCTAATTACTCAATTCAAATCAAAAAAGCCCAGTTCTATAACTGGGCTTTTTTATAGGCGCAAAAAACACAGCAGTAAATATAAAAAGTAATTGAGATGTGTATTTCAAAAGTTAGGACATCAATTCATAACATCAAAGATTTGAGTTCTCTTTTATTTCTACATTAACATCGTGAACAGATCATTTTATTAGTGCTGTAATTATTTCAATCTATTTGACTTTTTCTAGGCACAAAAAAAGAGACCAAGCTGAGAGCTTGGTCTATAAAAATGGTGGCTATGACGAGACTTGAACTTGTGACCCCCGCATTATGAGTGCGGTGCTCTAACCAACTGAGCTACATAGCCGTAAACTGTGGTGGCATTATCTAGATTTCACACATTATCGTCAAGCATTTTTGTTTGCAATTGTTCAGAGTTTAAACAAGCAAAGTTCAAGATGTTACTATTTAAGCAAATTATGCTATTTTTAGCCCTATTTACTATATTTTTTGATTAAAAATTAGAGTTTTATCATGCAATTCAATTCGATAAAAAAAGCCTGTCTGACCCTCAGCCTTGCCGTCATGACCTTAACGGGCTGCCAAATCGTCTCACCTATTTTTGTTGACTATAATGGTGTGCGACGTGATGTGGCGACTTGGATTAATAAACAGCCTTTACTGAGCATGCAACAAAAGCGCAGCATGGCTCAACTTAGCCGAGCACAGCAGCCTATCATTCGTCTCGACTTCAATGATCAGGAGAAATTAGTCAGTGTTGCTCGCGCCAATGAAGCTGCAATGTATTGTGCCAATCAGTATTTATCAGCTCAACAGATTCAACGCCTACAGAAACAGATCTTTCCTGAAGATACTTTGCATAAATTAAGCTTGCTTGAGCAACAAGCGTTGCATATTACCCTGACAGAGCAAGAGAAACGGTGTGATTGAAAATATGTCTGCTGTTGGATGAATTATCTAGGCTCAATTTTTCAGCACCAAATTGTCTTACAATCTAGACATAGCTGCTTACATTATTGAGCATTTTTGCTATCGCTAAGCATGGTGAAGACAAGTCCATATTTTTGCAATATTTTTATTACAAAATTCACAATATCCTTATGAATTTACTTGGTTTTATTCCAAAATAAAAAAGCGTATGATGAAACTATGATCAATGTAATAGCGCTTTTTTTCAGGTTTTTCCATCCAAATTCAATTGATCAGATAAGGAGAAATAAGATGGCTTTAAATAATATTTTAGTTCCAGTGGACGGTTCAGAAACTTCTTATGCTGCGGTGGCTAAAGCTGTCGAGTTTGCAAAAACTTTTGGCAGTAAAATTACTGTGGTTCAAGTACTGACGCTCGATCCATATATTGCTGCAGAGTATATTTCAGCAGCGCAAACCAATGATTTAATTGAACGTGCTCGTGCATCGATTTTAAATACACTTGAAGAAGCAAAAGCGAAATTTTCAACTGAAGGTGTCACTGTTGAAACTCGCTTACTTGAAGGTCAAGTGGTGCATACTGAACTGGTTAAAGCTGCAGAAGAAACACATGCGGACTTGATTATTATTGGTTCACATGGCCGTACAGGGATCAAAAAATTCTTCTTGGGCAGCGTAGCTCAAAGCGTACTAGGTGCTTCAGACATTCCTGTTTTGGTTGTACGCAAATAAGCCATTAGATTTATAGCGTGAAATAAAAAGCCTTCTGATCCTAGAGGGCTTTTTATTGACTACTTCATCAATTATAAAATTATAATTCTATGTTTAAGGCAAGGATTTTTTAGGGTAACCATTGATATTGTTTCAATGAGATGCGTCCATTCACCACAAAGACATTTTCAGCTGCCAATTTCAATTGCTGGATATTTTCACCTTTTTCATTGCAACGCTGCGTGCTGATTTTTCCCTGAGCATTCACCACCCGATGCCATGGGATCGTTGATGTTGTATCTAGATGCTTTAGTACATAGCCAACCAGTCGTGCATGTTTCGGTAAACCCGCTAATTTGGCAATTTGTCCGTAAGTGGCAATCTTCGCCTGCGGTATCAATTGAATGACCGACAAAATTTGCGTTGCCAATTCATCACTCTGCTTCATCTGATCTCCTTTGAGCCGCATAAAAAAGAGAACCCGAAGGTTCTCTTTGATTAATACTTAATTTTGACAGATTAGTACAGTAATTGGTTGTGATCGATTAGATCTTGTAAAGTCACATCGGTATTTTTCAAAGTGAGTAATTCAACTTTATCGACACATTTGGGCTATGACAACCATTTGTATAAATATCGCCCCTTGGTAGAGAGCGCATTTATGCAATTAAAAACATGGCGAGATATCGTATTTCTTATGCAAAAAGACAGCGTCATTTAAAGCAGAACTTCAAATAAACTTTATCATGATGTGACTAAAAGCTTCATGACGGCACACCTTACACGTCGGACTGTCTTTAAGAATTCATTTCTTCCCAAAGCCACAGTTTTTTGTCTTTTCATGGTTTCGCATTTTTTCTTTGAGGAATGACTAGAGTGCTTATAAATCTGAAATGATATGCCTACAGCATTTTGTGTCATATGCGCCATCGGTATAGCTAGAATTCATTGGCTCACTAGGTGAAATTTATGCAAGTAAGTTTTCTAGTACTTATGAACTGCTGACATTGTTGTCATGAGCTGAATTGTCCATGTTTGCAATGTTTTCAGCATCTATACCAATACGAAGTTTACGCCATTGTCGTCGACCTTCAGACTGATGTTTATTAGGTTTCGATTCACCTTCAGCTAATAACTTCAAACCTATAGAGTCAACAAGTAGATGTAGTCCATCAGAACTTTTTTGATAGCTAATCGCAATATCAATATGTTTTTATCTCCTGCTGAATGACCAGTCATAATTTCCCACATTTTGCTGTTTCATGATGGAACACAGCTAGAAATAAAAAAAGGAAATGCTCAAGCATTTCCTTTTTTTAAATCGAACAAAGCAATTTAGAAGTTTTCGGGATTTTCTAATCGACGAACTTCTTGCACTTTCTCTGGATTATGTACAGCAGCAACACCATCATCCGCTTTGGTATCTATTAATGCTTCTGGGTTATATACCGTGATGGTTTCATTACCATGTATATCTTCGCCCACGATATATTGGAAACCCTTTTTATTCATTTTATGGCACATTCTTTGATACCAACCTTTGAAACCTTTGGTTTCTTCATTCGGGTTGTAATAAAAAGCATTCATCACAGCGGGTAAACCTAGGCCACACACGAGGCCCGACATTAAGACTGCAATAAATGTATATCCAATCAAAATACTGCTGTATTCACTGAGTTCAGGAATATTGGCAACAGCAAGGATTAAGGCCAATGAAATACCGCCACGAACCCCACCCCACGATAAGATGGCAAGGCTACCGTTGTAACTTTTTTTGCGGAAACTTGGGAAGAATGCAAAAGATAAATAGTTTGCTGCAAAGCGCGATGCATGCAAAATGATAAACGCCACCATACCGCCTAAAATTAAGCTGATACTTAAATCTAAGATAAATAACTCGAGACCGATCAGGGTAAATAAGAAGGAATTGATGATTCCTTCCACGGTATGCCAGAAATGGTTCACTTCCCTGATTTCTCGGTCTTGGAGGATTTCTTTCCATTTATTCCCAACGATCAGACCACCAATAACACATGCAATTGGTGCAGATGCATGTGCGAATAAAGCGACTAGATATGAACCACTTGCCAATAATGCTGTGGTTAAAATCAAGGACTCCATTTCATGTTTACCGCGGAGTAAACGTAAAATCCCTAAACCAAATGCCCAACCAATAATGACTGCAACAACAATTTCATATAACAGTGTTTCAAGCGTACCAATGACGGTAAAATGTTCACCTTGCAAAACATTGAGTAAAGTCATAAACACAGCAATACACATGGCATCATTAAAGAGCGATTCGCCTTCTAATTTCACCATCAAATGATGTGGGGCACGTACAGAACTTAATACACCTTTAACCCCAATTGGGTCAGTCGCACCTAAAGCAGCGCCTAATAATAACAACACCAATAAATCAACATGATGACCAATTAAGAACTGATAACCATATAAAGCAACACCAAAAAACACCGCACAAAGCACCAAGGCAATACTGGCCAAAATACTGATCGGCTTCCAATGTAAACGTAAATCTGAAACTTTAAATTTCAAGGCTGAAGAGGTCAAAATAAAACAAATCACGCCATTAATTAAAAAGTCATAAAAGTCGATATGACGAACTGCCTCTTCAATATTGTGCAAATTAATCGTCACAAATTGATTGCCATTGAGTAAACTCGCACCCCATTGCAAAATAAAGACAAAAATTGCAGAAACAATGGGAACACCTATGGCTTGTGGAAAAGCCAAGATACGTTTATTAAAAATGGTGGTTGCAATCGAAAGTGCAAAAATAACGGTAAAAACCTGTAGAAAAAAATAATTTCCCATTTCGTTCCCAATTTTGGTGCTGTGTCGCCTACAGAGTGAGATATAGGTATTTTAAAAATAAATACTAAATTATTTGGTATTTAAAAATAAAATATTTTAACGAATTTTATCTAAATACCGTGTATAAATTCAGTTTTTTTCACATCTTTTATCAAGATCATTTAACATAGCAAGCCTGCATCGATTTTATGCATTTTTATCCTCTAATTTATTTCTCCTATGCATCAGACCATTAAAACTATTTTTCGACTCTTTTTTGCTGCTGTGATCTTTATCATTACTGCAGCGCTGATCCTGACTTGTTTTAGCAAGACACAGGAAATTTTACGTGCTGAGCACTATTTTAGTCAGGCAAAAAAGGTTTCACTGGATTCAACACCCAAAGAACAATTGGTTTTGGTCTCCAATAATGAATCACCCGATCGTGCGATTTTTATCATGCTGGCGAATAATGGTTATCTTGCCAAACTGAATTGTGAAAACTATGCACAAGATATTTGTCTCGATGAATTTAATCAGCAACACACCCGACAAATTCAACACCTCGATTTACTGAAAATCGGACAATTTCAATATATCCAAAATGTGAGTTTCACCAATAGCCGCACTGGACAAAAACAACAATTACGCTATAGCGATGCCCAATTAAAACAGTTCTATCAAAACGATATTTCAGGCCTTAAATATACTGTTTTTGGCGTGGCTTTATTCGCATTTGCCGCATTGTATGTCAGCTATCGTATTGTTCGAAACTTTAAATCATTTCTTAATAAATAAGTTTCAATCTATTTTTCAATGAAAAAAAGAGGATGTTTGCATCCTCCTTTTTTTGTTTTAAATGGCTTGGTTAAAGGTATCACAGCTATTGATATTGCCTGATTTCAACCCTGTCTGGAACCATTTCATACGTTGTTCACTGGTGCCGTGCGTGAAGCTATCTGAGACCACTTGCCCAGTTGCACTTTTCTGTAAATAGTCATCACCAATCTTATGTGCAGCGTCCATCGCTTCTTCTACATCACCCTGCTCTAAAAATTGGGTACGCTGTTGATTATGATGCGCCCAAATACCCGCAAAGCAGTCTGCTTGTAGTTCTTGCATGACCGAATAACGATTACCTTCAGCTTTAGACGCTTGCGCACGCGCCTGCTGAACTTGCTCAGAAATACCTAAAATCGTTTGGATATGATGTCCAACTTCATGGGCAACCACATAGGCTTGCGCAAAATCACCCGCCTGATCTTGACGACTCAATTCAGTTTGATTTTGTTCACCCGTGATGCCCATTTGCGTACGCATATCTTTAAAGAATGCAGTATCAATATAGACCTTCTGATCTGCTGGGCAATAAAACGGCCCCATTGCAGCTTGTGCTGTACCACAACCCGAGTTGACCACACCATTAAACATGACCAATTTAGGCGCTTTATACTGGGCATTTAACTGTTCTTGGAAGACTTTAGTCCATGTATCTTCCGTATCGGCCAAAACCGTTCCAACAAAATCCATCGCTTCTTGTTGTTCAGGTGTTGGATTATCCAAACCTTTGACTTCAGCCGTTTGACCCTGTGAAGTCACTTGTTTAGTCGCCTGATAAGCTTGCTGCGGATCTACACCAAAAAACTTCCACGCAACAAATGCTACAACCAAACCGAGAATACTGATACCACCCGCTTTTGCACCGCCACCACCGCGACGGTCTTCTACGTTTGAACTAACTCTTCGACCTTTCCAGCGCATAGTGATCTTCCTTATATAAAATAGTTGATATCCGTGCGTTTACAGATTAATCCTTTTGCGACTTTGGCCATACTTTTTGAACTAAAGACACGACGCACAGCACGATTAAACCTGCAATAAAACCTGTCACTAAATTGATTAAAGTCGGTGTTAATGCACCCACAATACTGCCAACTGTAGGAATATGTTCTGCATAATCCACAGAGCCTTCAATAAAATGGTGTAGCAGAGGCACACCATGGGTAATGATGCCACCACCCACTAAAAACATGGCAATCGTACCTACAATGGTTAATGTCTTCATCAACTTAGGTGCAAATGCTAACAAACCTTGTCCAACGGTCTTTTTAAATTGTGATGCTTGTTGCGTGAGATAAAGTCCTAAGTCATCAATTTTGACAATCATCGCGACAAAACCATAAACACCAACGGTCATTATAATTGCAATCACCGAAAGCACCATGACCTTAGTCCCAAATGCCGCAGTTGCAACCGTACCCAATGAAATCACCACAATTTCAGCAGATAAAATAAAATCGGTCCGGATGGCACCTTTGACTTTTTCTTTTTCAAAAGTCACCAAATCCGTTTCAATATGGGTCATCTCTTCACGAGCAACTTCTTCTGTTTTGGCTTTTTTATGATGCAAACTATGCAGGACTTTTTCCACACCCTCATAGCACAAAAACAAACCACCAATCATCAAAAGCGGTGTAATCAGCCAAGGTGCAACCACACTGATCAATAAAGCAGCCGGAACCAAAATTAATTTATTAACAAAAGATCCTTTGGCGACAGACCAAACGACAGGAAGTTCACGATCGGAACGGACACCACTGACTTGTTGTGCATTCAGTGCTAAATCATCTCCAAGGACACCCGCTGTTTTTTTGGCTGCCATCTTACTCATCACAGCAACGTCATCCAACACAGTTGCAATATCATCAAGTAAGATTAATAAGCTACTCGCCATTATTTTTATCCTTTAGGCATTTTTTAATATTCTAATTCTATTTAACGCTAAAATTGTATTTAGTTTTTTAATAATTAACAAAATATTCACCCATTTTTCAGTCAATTGTGCTGTGTCAGTAACAATCAAAAATAGAATGCCGTACAATGGGGACATTCTTTGAAAATCAGCCGTAGCTTTGACTACCACTTTGGAACAGATAATGAGTACTCAAGATAATCGTCCAGTGATTTTGACTGGCGACCGTCCGACTGGACAATTACATTTAGGTCATTTTGTAGGTTCTTTACGTTCACGTGTAGGTTTACAAGATTCGCATCATCAACATCTCCTTTTAGCTGATGCTCAAGCCTTAACTGATAATGCCGATAACTTCGAAAAAGTTCGTCGCAATATTATTGAAGTCGCAACCGATTATCTTGCTGTAGGAATTGACCCAACCAAAACCACGATTTGCGTTCAATCATGCTTACCAGCATTGAATGAATTGACCATGTTGTATTTGAACTTTGTGACGGTTTCTCGCTTAGAGCGTAATCCCACCATCAAATCTGAGATTCAAATGCGTGGATTTGAGCGTGATATTCCTGCAGGTTTCTTATGCTATCCAGTGGCTCAAGCTGCCGATATTACAGCGTTTAAAGCATCTGTCGTTCCAGTGGGCGAAGACCAAATTCCAATGATTGAACAAACCAACGAAATTGTTCGTCGTTTAAACCGTCAAATTGGTCGTGACGTACTTCCTGAATGTAAAGCTTTACTCTCTAATGTAGGCCGCTTACCAGGTTTTGATGGTAAAGCAAAAATGTCTAAATCTTTGGGCAATACCATTGTGCTTGACGCGACTGATAAAGATATCAAAAAAGCCGTAAACGCAATGTATACCGATCCAAATCATTTACGTATTGAAGATCCAGGTCAAGTGGAAGGTAACGTGGTATTTACTTACCTTGATGCATTCGACCCAGATAAAGATGCTGTTGCGGAACTGAAAGAACACTATCGTCGTGGTGGCCTAGGCGATGGTACGGTGAAAAAGCGTCTTGAAGGTGTGCTAAAAGAGCTCATCGGCCCGATCCGTGAACGCCGTTTAGAATTGCAAAAAGATCCTGACTACATCATGGATATTTTAAAAACCGGTACCGATAAATGCCGTGATATTACCCAACAAACGTTGGATGAGATTAAATCTGGACTGGGTGTATTCCACTTCTAAATTTAAAAAATTCCATAAAATTAAGCCTTTCCAATGTGAAAGGCTTTTTTATAGGCACTTTTTGTGAAAGTATTCACAAAATCTCCTTAGTTTTAACGTTAGGTAACATCACTTAACGTGAACACCAATGAAATGACTGACCGTTCACTCTATTATCTATTTATGTTTTAGGAATACCTAAATTCATAACATTTCTCCTTTACCGAACCTGTGGAAACAGATTCGTTGTTATACGCAATGAACACCCCAATCATTGCGTATTTTTTTGTCTGAAAATTGGCAACTACCAATATCCAAAAGTCCACTATAAGCGGACTTTTCAATGAATACATCATTTTAAAAATGAATATAAATTAGTAACTGATGTTACGCAGTAACATCAGAAGCGCAATTTTCTTCAAATAAAAGAACGATACGCAGTAACGTCATCCGCAACTGTTCGAGGCAGGACTACTTCTAATCAAAAAAGTTTTTGCGATACTTTGAGTAATTTGACGCTAGTAAACGAGTTTTGCGGATGACAATGGTTTTGGGTACTTTTGCCGAAACAAAAGTACCTCCAGCCGAAGGCTAATCCCTTTATTCAAACCCTAGATGCAAGACTCCGTCGAATAGACTTAAAAAAATCATTTTAAAAATGCGTAATTACTTTTACGCGCGTAACATCAGTTAGTAATGAAATAAACGGTTATCTAATGGTAGTTCAATTCCAATTGACACTCCACCATCATTACCATTTAAATCTGAGTCACTTACCCAACCGTTAATTTTTAAAGGCATATCTGGACGTAAATAATGTGTCCAAGTTAAGTCTAGAGCTTTCAATTCATCTTTTTCAGGAAATGCTGCGTTATTCAAAGCAGCACGCTCTGTTTCAGAAACTTTTGCAAACAGTACACGACCATTTAGACGGTTTAGTTGATCAATACGTATATTTCCACCCACTGAAACCATTTGAGCATCACCACCTAAGGCATGACCTAGTGGATAGCCATGTTGATAGTAGCCATCTGTATATATGTGGTGGTTATAAGAAATGCCTTTAGCATCACCATTGGTTCGAGTATCGACCCATTCAGTATAGAGTTGATAAGGCATATTTTTCACACTTGAAGAATAATCAACCCCAGCAAGATACATGCTTTTTGCAGGCAAACCACCTGCTTCATCTTCACCAATATATTGGCCATACAGACTGGCTGGAACTTGCAATAATGGTTGTAAATTCAAACGCGCATCAAAACCAGCCAATTGATTTGAGGGATTTCCTTCACCCGCGCAACCCGTATCTGTACATTCATTATCTTTGCCAATGAATGCATTCCAATACGCCTTAGCACTTCCTGGTTGCTCTTCCCCATCAATTTGGAAAGTACGTGAAGCCCCTAACTCAAGATATGGTAATGGCTGTGCTGTAAGTCTAAAACCAATTAAATTCGTATCTGGAACCGCAGCATAGTCATCTAATCGACCAGCAAAAGCTTGATACTGCCAAGGGCCGATCCAAGATAACCACGGTGTTTCAAAAGCATTCTGTTCTGCACGCTGTGCAGTAAAACCATACACAGGGCGACTCGCATCACCACGGATTAAACTACCGTCATGACCAGGCCCCCAATAAGTCGGAATCTGACCTGCAATTAACCATTGGTTCCAAAGCTTCCCGGCAATGTATGTGCCTTCTACATTTACATCTTGATCATTATTAATTTGTTGTTTATCTTCAGCATTTACACGTAAACGACCATCCCAATTTTCACCACCAACGTTCAGTTCAAGTGCACCTTGATACTGCGCTTTTTGATGATCACCAAAATTTTGCGGTAAATTATTTTTATCTGACTCAGCAAATAATTCGGCTTTTAATAGTGTATTTTCAGCAGTCAATTTATTTTGAATGTTTTGTAATACTTTTTGCTGTACAGATGTCGTCGCTTTTGCAGCAGATAAAGCGCGCTGTATTTCATCACCACTCATCGGCCATGTTGAGGTGCTAATTTGAATGACGCCTTGCTGATTTAACCAATTTAAATCTGCGCGTAATTCTTCATTATTTAATACAATCCCCTGAGCAAAAACAGGAACTGATAATCCAAACAGTACAGCAGCATAGAGTGACTTTCTTAAATACATGCTCTTTTTCTCAAGTTTAATTCACAGCCCACCTTAGATTTTTCAACTCATTTATTCAAGGGCGAAACTGTATCTACCCTAATTTTTTATCATTTCGATTAAAATGCTCAATAAAAGCACAAAATAAAAAACCCGCATTAAGCGGGTTTTTCATTTCAAAACTTAATTAGTTTTTATGATTAGTTTTTATGACGCATATGTGGGAACAAGATCACTTCACGAATACTTGCAGCATTGGCAAATAACATCACCAAACGGTCAATACCAATACCCTCACCCGCTGTAGGCGGTAAGCCGTATTCAAGCGCTTCAATGAAGTCTGCATCGTAATGCATTGCTTCATCATCGCCTGCATCTTTTTCGGCAACTTGAGCTTGGAAACGTTCAGCTTGATCAATTGGGTCATTTAACTCTGAGAAACCATTTGCCAACTCACGACCACCGATGAAGAATTCAAAACGATCGGTAATATGTGGATTATCATCATTACGACGTGCTAATGGTGAAGTTTCCGCAGGGTATTCTGTGATGAATGTCGGTTGACGAAGTTCAGTTTCAACAGTTTCTTCAAATACGATGGTTTGAAGTTTACCTAAACCAAAACCAGGTTTTACTTGCTCTTTCAGTTCATTTTTAACGAAGTTAGCAAGGAACTCACGGTCAGCCACATTTTCAGCAGTGAACGTTGGGTTGTGTTCAAGAATCGCATCAAACATCGAAATCTTCTTGAATGGACCTTTGAAGCTATACACTTCTTCACCATAAGGCACATCAGTCGAACCCAAGATGTCGATCGCCAATTTTTCAAGCATATTTTCAGTCAAAGCCATCAGGTCTTTGTAGTCTGCATACGCTTGGTAGAATTCAATCATGGTGAATTCTGGGTTATGACGTGTTGATACACCTTCGTTACGGAAGTTACGGTTAATTTCGAACACACGCTCAAAACCACCAACGACCAAACGTTTTAAGTAAAGCTCAGGTGCAATACGTAAGAATAAAGGCATATCCAAAGCGTTGTGATGAGTTTCGAATGGACGCGCAGACGCACCACCCGGAATCACATGCATCATTGGTGTTTCAACTTCCATGAAACGCTCATTGCTCAAATATGAACGAATACCTGACACCACTTTTGCACGAATTTCAAAAGTTTTACGTGTTTCTTCGTTCATGATGAGGTCTAAATAACGCTTACGGTATTTAACTTCAGTATCAGTCAAACCATGGAATTTGTCTGGAAGAGGACGAAGTGATTTAGTTAAAAGCTCAAAATGTTCAATATGAACATACAGGTCACCTTTACCAGAACGACCAATATAACCTTCAATGGCTATAATATCGCCCAAATCGAGTGCTTTAATAGTTGCAAGAACATCAGCATCCAACTCTTTACGTGGTACATAAAGCTGGATACGACCAGTCATATCTTGGATTACGATGAATGAACCGCGGTTCAACATCACACGACCAGCAACTTTTACATAAACCTTTTCGCCTGCTTCAATTTCTTCTTTTGATTTTTCAGCGAATTGGTCTTGTAAATCTTGTGCATAGTGTTCACGCTTAAATGTGTTAGGCCACGGGCTAACACCTGTTTCCTTGGCGTGCTCTTTGATGTGCTCTAACTTGGCATGACGCTGTGCAATTAAATCGTTTTCGGAAATGGCTTGTTCAGAAGTCGATTGAGCGTTATGTTGCGTCATCTCTGTCTCAAATAGTTAAAAAACGGAAGTTGCATAGCATAGCAGATTTCCTTTGAATTGAGCAGTAAGCAATGTGCGCATTTTTTCAATAAGTTGAAATTTATCAAAGTAAGATGTTTTGACAGCTATACCTTCAGGTCTGCTTAATCCATACCTTTCATATATGCACGAGATAAAAGTTAAATATTTAAACTTAGCAAGCCAATATTTAGCGATATCACAATGACTACTGCGCACTTCAAAATATTTATAACTATCAATATATTGAAATATATTTCAATAGCTTAATTCAACCTTTTAATCTATTTTCTTTAAGACTAAAGTCTTTTAAATGCCTACAAATTAGACCAAAAGCTAAATTCTCTTTTTGACAATTCTCTCTACAATGATGTCATAAAATTGTTGAAAAATAAAATATTCAACACATCCAAAATGTCTGAAAACAGTGTGTAGAAAAACAATGACTTCCTGCTTATCGAAAATTCTGTTTTTACATGGATTGGATTCTTCCCGTGAATCCACCAAATTCCATGCCATCGATGCAAAACAAAAATTCTGCATTGAAGTGGACTATCGCAACTTAAATTTTCAAACTGTTGCGGATTTTTACCACGAGAGTATTGAAACCATTAAGCCCGATATCATCGTCGGTCATAGTCTCGGGGCATACTGGGCTTTGAAAATGTCGCTGTTTCATCGCATTCCATGTGTAATTGCCAACCCGAGTCTGCATCCAGACTTTCGCGACGACTACCCTGCAATCAATGAAATGGATTTGGATCACGATATTCCACAAATTGCCTATATCGAACGTGGTGATGAAATCTTAGATATGTATGAAGCAGAACAACAACTCGAAGACTATATGCAGGTTCAAGTCATGGATGGTGGACATCATCGTTTACAATGCCCTGAAAATATCAATGATTTAATCCAACATCTCGAATTAAACTACTTAAAAAAATAAATCATATTAATCATAAGCAGCAACGTCGTTTTTATCAGACATAAAAAAGCCCTGTCATAGACAAGGCTTTTTACATTTTAAAACTGACGCTTAGGCAGCATCTGCTTCAGGACGTGTTTTATCATCTAAAACAGACCAAATATTTAGTCCTAAATCTTTATGCAAGTCAGGCAAATCTAAGAAAATGCTTGCGCCTAAAACTTGGTGTTTACATTTTTCAGCCAATTGTTTCACTGCACGAAGCGTACCGCCCGTCGCCAATACGTCATCCACAATAATTACTTTTTGTGATTCGATTTCAGCTGACATTTCAAGACGATCTAAACCGTATTCAAGGCTATAACCAACACCGACCACTGGTGGTGGTAATTTGCCGGCTTTACGCACCAAGACCAAACCTTTGCCAGTACGTTGAGCAAGTAAACTTGCCAAAACAAAACCACGTGCTTCAACCGCAATAAAGCTATCTACTTCTGCCAATTGCTCGGCTGGAATACTTGCAATTAGGGCATCAGTTAACGATTCGATGTTATTCATAAATAACGGCGTAAGGTCAAAGAAACAAATTCCTGGTTTTGGAAAATCTTGGACAGTACGAATGTTAGACCACAATGCCGCAGCAGTAGAATTACTCATAATAGGAGAAAATAAATTAAGGAAGGAATGTGTGAATTTTAACGCGATTTGTGAGAAAAGAACAGCTAAAGCACGTCCAAAATGCATATTTAAAATACAGCAAATTTACATAAGTTATTGATTAATAATACCGTATTTATTTAAAAAATATTAAATATATATTCCCCTGATCATAAAATAAAAGATTTTAGAGATTTTTTCTGCAAGACTTTAGTCTATGAGGATAGAAAAAGCGGTCATTAGAACCCAATTCACGGAAATGAATTCAAATATACCAATTTATACATGTAAATATTGTCAGACAATTTTTACCAGATCTGGAGTTTTTATGATATTTATTGTCCCTCACTGCCATTCTGCTTTTAATTTCACTCATTAAACTCTTAGCCACTTTACTTTATCGTTAGAACTGCGTAAAAATTTAACATAAGAGTCTACTGTATAAGGCTAATTAACCTTAAGGTATAAACTTATACAGTTATGAAGTATTTACTGACTTAATTTTGTGTCAGTTTTTGGAGAATGGAATGAAAAAGTATCAGTGCATCGTTTGTGGATGGATTTATGACGAAGCAGAAGGCTGGCCACAAGACGGTATCGTGGCAGGGACTAAATGGGAAGATATCCCAGATGATTGGACTTGCCCAGACTGTGGCGTCTCAAAAGTAGATTTTGAAATGGTTGAAATCTAATAAATAGAATCTAAGGCCATCATCGTTATGGTCTTTTTTTTGTCTTTAAAAAATATGAAATGTGTTTGGAGTTGAGTATGCACCCTATTGTCATTATTGGTTCTGGTATGGCGGGATATGCCGTTGCACGTGAATTTCGAAAGTTAAATACTGAACTAGAACTTATTATGATCTGTGCGGATGATGCCATTAACTACGCTAAACCGACATTATCCAATGCGCTCGTTGGTAATAAAGCTCCTGAGCAAATCCCTCTAGGGGATGCCGAAAAAATGTCGGCTCAACTCAATATGCAAATCATCAATAAGAGTTGGGTTAAATCCATTGACGCAGCAAAACATGAGCTCACTATTGAAAGTCAAAACGAAACTCAAACACAACTATATTCAAAACTCGTTTTAGCAGTCGGCGCAAATCCAATTCGCTTAGCTATTTCGGGTGATGGCAGTGAAGACATTCATGTCGTCAACAATTTAGATCACTATAAAGCATTCCGTAAACAGCTTGCAGCACGTGAAGATAAACGTGTGGTGATTTTAGGTGCAGGCTTGATTGGCTGTGAATTTGCCAATGACCTCCAAAATACTGGGGCAAAAGTATCGGTGGTCGATTTAGCTCCGCAACCTTTAGGTCGCCTCCTGCCGTCTCATGTGGCCGCTAAATTCCAAAGTAATTTAGAAGAAACGGGCATTCAATTCGTTTTAGGCACAACAGTCGAAAAAGTGTCACGCATTGAAAATGGTGACTATCAAGTAAGCCTTGCCAATGGTCAAAGCTTAGTGGCAGATGTTGTGTTGTCTGCGATTGGCTTACAACCTGAAATTAACTTGGCAAAACAAGCCGGTATTCACACCAGTCGCGGTGTATTAACCAATAAGGGCTTAGAAACCAACTTGGCAGATATCTATGCTGTCGGTGACTGTGCTGAAGTCAATGGTACCCTTCTGCCATACGTGATGCCGATCATGCAACAAGCACGTGCTTTGGCAAAAACCCTCAATGGTGAACATACCGCAGTGCATTATCCAGCCATGCCTGTAGCCGTTAAAACACCTGCTGCGCCATTAACTGTCCTTCCTGCACCTATTGATGTTGAAACCCAATGGGAAACAGAAGAGCTTGAAGATGGCATGATTGCCCGTGCGATCGATCAAGATGGCGTATTACGTGGATTTGTACTGCTCGGTGCAACTGCTGGGAAGCAACGCTTAACTTTGACTAAGCAGGTTCCGGACTTGATTCCTGCTTCAGTTTAGGGTTTAAATACAAGGACGTCCTGATAATAATAGACGTCCTTTTTAAAGGAAAATAAAAATGAATAGTGCCCTTCAGTTTAATATTTCACCTTATGCCTCTTTTATGCATGAAACTCGCGTAGAGTTAGGCAATGGCATTGAACTTCATGTCGAGGTGGGTGGTCATCCTGAAGATCCTGCAATCTTATTGATTATGGGACTCGGCGCACAAATGTTGTATTGGCCCGATTTCTTTTGTAAGTCCCTAATAGATCAAGGTTACCGAGTTATTCGCTTTGATAATCGTGATATTGGTCTGTCGAGTAAAATTCGTAACCCAGGCCCACGTCTTAACACCTTTAAATTGATGGGACGTTTTGCCTTAGGTCTAGAGAATCAGGGTGCGCCCTATGATCTATACGATATGGCAGACGATGTTGCACTATTAATTGATCGTATGGGACTCGATAAAGTCCATATTTTAGGCGCTTCAATGGGCGGCATGATCGCTCAAATCGTGGCAGCACGCTATCCAGACAAAGTGCACAACTTAAGCTTACTTTTTACCAGTAACATCCAACCCTTACTTCCACCGCCATTTCCAAAGCAATTATTTAGTCTAATTGAAAAACCTGAATATAACGATGAAGATGGCATTATTAACCATAGCCTGAAAGTTTTTAATATTATAGGCTCTCCAGGCTATATTAATCAGCTTGAAGTGATACAAACTGCACGTAAACTCTATAAGCGGAGTTATTACCCAGCGGGTGTACTTCAACAGTTTTTAGCAATATTATGTACAGGTTCCCTGCTGCAGTTAGATAAACAAATTCAGCATAAAACCATTGTGGTTCATGGAGCTCGTGACCGTTTGCTGCCGCCAAGCCATGGTAAGGCCGTTGCAAAGGCTATTTCAGGTGCTAAATTTGAATTAATTGATGGAATGGGGCATGATATCCCACCGCATTTTATTCCATATCTTAGCGGTTTGTTTGCTGATCACTTTAAATCATAAATTAGGACACTATGGCTGCATTACCATCCTTAAGACAGCTGTCATATCTAGTAACACTGTCAGAAACGCTACACTTTACTGAAGCTGCGCGTCGTTCTTTTGTCACCCAGTCTACTTTGTCTGGCGGGATCATGGAACTTGAGCGTTTACTAGGTGGCGTATTGGTAGAACGCGACCGTCAAAACGTGCGTTTAACTCCTCTTGGTGAACAAGTTGTCGGAAGAGCTCGAGTTCTATTGGCAGATGCGCAAGACCTAATGCGTTTAAGTCGTGAAATGAGCGAACCTCTAACGGGTGATTTACATCTAGGGGTCATTCCTACTATTGCGCCATTTTTACTTGCACCATTATTAGAAGAAGTGCATAAGCAACTACCAAAAATTCAATTGCATTTACATGAAGCACAAAGTGAAAAAATTGTTGAGAAACTCGAGCACGGTAATCTAGATATCGTATTACTTGCTCTTCCTTTCGATACACGTAGCTTGAAAGTTGCAGAAGTAAACAAAGAAAAATTGTTCTTGGTGTACAACAAAGCTGACCAAAATGCAACTCAAGCGAAATCTTTAGACGACCTAGATTTATCTCGTTTAATGTTGCTTGAAGAAGGCCATTGCTTACGTGATCATGCTTTGAGTGCTTGCCCGATTGGTGAACGTAAAAACGACCATCGTTTAAAAGCAAGCTCATTGCCAACTTTGGTTGAAATGGTTTCCGCAGATTTAGGCTTTACCTTATTGCCTGAAATTGCAGTTCATACCAATATGATCAAAGCCAATGAAGATTTGGCTGTGAAAGAAATTGAAGCAAGCCCTACACGCACATTAGCATTGGTGACGCGTAAAAGTACGCCGCTTCAAAGTGAATTTGATGTATTGCTTCAAATCTTGCAGAAAATCACTAACAATCTGCACTAACTAATCAGTGTGAAAATTAAAGAGAGCCCTGTGCTCTCTTTTTTATTTTGCAGAAATGAATAATCCAGAAATAATAATATTGAGATGAATTTAAAATTTAAAATAAAAATATAGTATCTAGAAAAAAGAAAAGGCTAACCCAAATAGGTAGCCTGATAAGGTAATATATGACTTGATGTATATCTCAATTCATCGCCTCGATAATATCTTCACACTAGCCAGATAAGTAAGAAGATTAATACATCTTAGTAAAATATAACTTTCGTTAAAATCACTAGTTTCAGGTATTTTAGATAAAGTACGTCTGATTCATTTTCAAAGGGCTTTTTTCATAATTATGTTTTGTGCTATAAAATAACCATAATGAGAAATAAATCACATTATTTTAAATAGTCACTAATATTCATGTTTAAAATAACTAAGCAATAGGTGAATATTAACTCACATCAGAAACAGTTCAATTTATTAGTTGTCAAAATACTGCTTTCACATTTCATTTATTATTTTCAATTCGAATCGAAATCTGATGATTATTTAATCAATATTCTAAAAATAAAAACGAAAAAACTATAAATCTTTGCATTCAACATAATGAAAAACACAAAAAACCATACATTAATTAAATTATATTATATCACAATAACTTAATTATACTTTGATGTATAAATCACTACTTCTAGGTATATTTTTCTAATTCACTTCCATGCACATTATGGAAATGCAATTTGATTAAAAATAATAAATGAGCGAAATGTATGATGAGTGAATTTTTATTACCAGTACCCGTTTTGATCATTGATCATCAATCAATGACTTCAAAAACAGTGCTGTTTAACATCTTAGGAGACCTCGGTTATCCTGAAGACCTCATTACATTTTCAGAAAATTTAGCAGATGCAGAACAACAAATTTTCAATCAATTGCCAAATTTAATCTTTTTAGTGGTCACGCAACAGTCTGATATCTCATTCATACATAAAATTAAGAAAATCTATCCTTCAAGTAATCTCATCATTTTAGTCAATGAACAATCTGCTGATTTAACCTTACATGCGATTCAGATCGGTGCAACCGCCTATATGCTGATTCAACAACCGATTGAAGACACTTATAACCAACTGAAAACCATTTTAAGAGGTGGGGCTGCCCTGCACCCAACTTTTGCTAAATTTTTATTGAGTGAAACTTTTAGTCCGCAAAATGCAGCGCCGAAACAACTCAGTCTAAATCCAGCTGAATATCAAATTTTGGATATGGTCAGCCATAGTGCGACTCAAGAGCAGATGGTCAATGAATTAAAACTTTCAACGTATCAAATTGATGGTTTTGTCAAAAATATCTATAGAAAAATTTGTAGCTACAGCTAAATTTAGCTGAGATAAAGTATTCAAAAATAAATCTATACTTAAAAAATACCAAAGGGAGCATCTGCTCCCTTTATTTATAACCCACATCTATTTAAATGTATCTAAAAGCACATGCTGTGAATTATGTGCCTCCTCTCCCTCTTGAACATGGGTACGAATCCAACGACCATCACTTTGGAGCAACCAAGCTTGCTGATTATCTTTTAGATAATTCACTAAACCTAATTGATAAATACGCTTTTTCAAGGCGGGATCCTCAATTGGGAAACAAGCTTCCACACGGTTAAATAAATTACGATCCATCCAGTCTGCACTTGAACAGTAAATCCGAGCATCGCCATTATTACTGAAATAATAAACTCGGGTATGTTCTAAGAAACGGCCAACAATAGAACGTACGCGAATATTTTCAGACAGCCCCGGTAAACCTGGACGCAAACAACAAATAGAACGAATAATTAAATCAATCTGCACACCCGCTTGTGACGCTTCATACAGTTTATTGATCAACTGAACTTCAGTTAATGCATTGACCTTGACAATGATTTGCGCAGGCTTACCTGCTTTAGCATTGGCAATTTCATTATCAATATAATTAATCAGTTGAGCATGTAAGGTAAATGGCGCATGCAGCAGTTTTTTCAACTTCGCCATTTTACCCATACCAGTCAGTTCTTGGAAAATGCGATGTACATCCTCACAGAGTTCTTTATCGGTGGTTAATAGGCCATAATCGGTGTAAATACGCGCATTGCCCGCGTGATAGTTCCCCGTACCTAAATGCACATAACGCACCAATTTATTATTTTCACGGCGTACCACCAAAATCATTTTGGCATGGGTCTTATAGCCCACGATGCCATACACCACCACTGCACCCGCTTCTTGTAATACATTGGCTACAGCAATATTTGATTCTTCATCAAATCGTGCACGAAGCTCAATTACTGCGGTAACCTCTTTACCATTACGTGCTGCTTCCGCTAAAACTTGCACAATTTCAGAGTCTGCGCCACTTCGATAAAGCGTTTGTTTAATGGCCAAAACTTGTGGATCACGTGCAGCTTCGCGCAGTAGGTTAATTACTGGTGCGAATGATTCAAAGGGATGGTGCAGCAAAATATCTTGTTTTTGCATCGCACTAAAAATGTTTTCAGATTTTTTGAGTACTTTCGGTATAACAGGAATATGTGCGTCATAACGTAGATGTGGACGTTTAAAGTTTGACAGTAAACGTGCAAGGTTAACTGGTCCATCTACTTTATAGAGTTGCTCTTCTTCTAAATCGAACTCATCAAGCAAATATTCATAAATATGCTGCGGACAATTTTCTGTCACTTCCAAGCGAACGGCGCGACCAAAACGACGTGAATTCAACTCACCTTTGAGGGCTTTAGCCAAATCTTCAACATCTTCATTTAAAGCCAAATCGGCATTACGCGTCACACGGAATTGGTAGCAACCCGTCGCCGTCATGCCGGGAAACAAATCAGAGACATGTTCATGAATAATTGCCGATAGCATCACATGATGCTCTTTGCCACCGGTTAATTCATCAGGAAGCCGAACGACACGTGGCAGCGAACGTGGTGCAGGTACAACGGCTAAGTCAATCTGACGGCCAAACGCATCCTTCCCTTCTAAAGTCACAATAAAATTCAACGACTTGTTGACCAAGCGAGGGAATGGATGTGCGGGATCTAAGCTAATTGGCGTTAAGACTGGAGCAACTTGCTCTTGAAAATATTTTTTCACCCATGCCGACTGTGCAGGGGTTAACTCACCACGACGTAAGAAGCAAATATCTTCTTCACGCAGTTTGGGTAAAATTTCTTGATTTAAAATACGATACTGGCGCTCAATTGCCGCATGCGCTGTCGCAGAAATTTCATCTAATACTTGTTTTGGTGTTAAGCCATCTGGACTGCGGCTTTCATTACCTAAGTCTAGCTGTTCCATCATTCCCGCAACACGAATTTCAAAAAATTCGTCTAAGTTACGTGAAAAGATCAGCAAGAAATTCATGCGTTCAAGTAATGGATGTATCGGATCAACCGCTTGTTCGAGCACACGCAGATGAAAGTCGAGAATCGATAACTCTCGATTAATATAACGATCATTATAAGTATATTCAGTAGGTACTTGCGCGACTTCAGCTGCGGTATTCATTTCAAACCCATATTAAAAAATGTGTGCTGTACTCAGTTTAGTATGCTTCAAATTTGTGACAATTTCATAAAAAAAGCCCATTAATATGAGCTTTTTGTTGTAATTCAAATCACTGCCATGCCATTTGACGAGTGTTTAGATCGTTCTTAATCTGGGATATGGCTATAACGCATATATTTTTGGATCATGCGCTTACGATAATTTAGCTTACGATCTTGTCGATTTTCATCATAATATTTTGGATTGGGTAAAATAGCCGCAATAAACGCTGCTTGCTCTCGACTCAAACTCCTTGAACTTTTACCAAAGTAGTGCTGTGTTGCAGCTTCTACGCCGTAAATGTTATCCCCAAACTCAACCGAGTTGAGATATACCTCTAAAATGCGTTGCTTCGTCCACATGCGCTCCATCATCCATGTTGCAACGGCTTCCTGCCCTTTTCGGATAAATGAACGCTTATTATATAAAAATAAGTTTTTTGCCAATTGCTGAGAAATGGTAGATCCACCTGCAACCACTTTGCCTTTATCTTTATTGCGTTCTAAAGCATTTTGCATGCCTTCCCAATCAAAACCTTTGTGTTGTAAAAACTTGCCATCTTCCGCGGCAACAACAGCATGTTTGACATAATCACTGATTTGGTCGTAATCACGCCATTCGTGTTTAATCGGTTTTGATGGCTCAGACCAATAATCTAAACGCATCATCATCGTCGATTCCACAGGATGTGTACGCCACCACACCAGACTACCAAAGATCCAAAGCTGTACCAAAAGCACAAGACTGACAAGAATTAACAATGTACGAACAATAAAGGCTTTCATGTCAGTGTGTTACTCCAGAAATTCTGTTTTTTCATGTTAAGCTTATTTTTAAATATTTTGACACAGTACAAGAATAGCATGTCTGAACTCAGCCCTCCTGCTGTATCAACCCGTAAGCTGCAAATCCAACTGTGGTGGATCACGGCACTCTTAATTACCATCAATGTTGGACTCTTTGGCTGGCAAGTGTTGCATGGAATGAACGTTAGCCAACCCGACACACTGGATGCTTTGCGTTGGGGTGCTGATTATGCACCTTTAACCTTTTTAGAGGAACCCATCCGCTTATTCAGCAGTATGTTTTTTCATTTTGGCCTGATTCACCTGATGTTGAATATGTGGGCTTTGTATATTTTTGGCAGTGTTGCCGAGCAAATGTTAGGTCGTTTCTACTTCCTCGGCCTGTATGTTTTAGCCGGACTCATGGGAAGTTTATTGAGTGGTTATTTAACCATTCAAGATAGCTATGCATTATTGGCCGAAGGTGCAGCCAATCAGCAACTTTTTCCGAGTATTGGTGCAGGCGCATCGGGTGCAGTGATGGGACTGGGTGCAGCGCTGACGATTATTTCGCTGCTCCCCATGTTACCTCAACAGCAATTTTATCTGGATAAAAAAACCTTATTGATGGTGATGGGGATTAACCTAGCGATGGGCTTTATGATTAGTGGGATTAACAATGCCGCGCATATTGGCGGCATGTTGATGGGCGCTGCCTTGGCTTTCATTTGGTATGTGGGACAAAAATTACATCAATCCCTAATCATTCAAATGATCGGTCTAATCACCGCAGCTGTCGGATGCTACCTGTTTTATCTGCATTGCCAACAATTAATCCAACCGATTTTACCGCTTTGGGAACACTTTATCCTGCTGATGAAGCAATCTCTCGCAGCACGTTAAACAGTGGAATGAACCCTGTGGCTATCAACACAGATATGTTGAAAACACATCAAATCATGTCTAAACCTGGACTGCGCACTGGGTTCCTGCTCCACTCTTAACTTGCTCGGCTGTTAACCATCTCCCCCCTTAACTATTTAGTTCACGTAAGCTTTCTAAGGGTGGGATGTCGCAAAGATAACTTAAGCGATAACGTCCGATCAATGTACAGACTAAGGTCATGACCAGTGGGAGGATCAACCAAATCTCTGCATGTAGCTGGATGGTCAGTTCCATTTTATAACTGACAATCGCACTGATCACTTCAGCAAAAATACATGCCACAACACCCGAAATTAGCCCCATCAAACCAACTTCCAAACTGAGCATCGACTTTAACTTTTGCTTGGAACTGCCGAAGGACCGCAGTAATGCCACTTCTTTTTTGCGTTCATCCATAAATAAGTTCAAACATGCGACCAAAACTAAAATGCCTGAAATACTGACCAACAGCGCCAAGATGGTAATAATCTGAACCAATACACTGACGATGCGTTTGATCTCATCCAAAATTAGACTGACATCAATAAACACGGTATTCGAAAACTGCTGAATTAGACCAATTAACTGATTTTTATCTTGCGGTGGAACATAGAAGCTCCCCAAGTAACTACCGGCATTTTCATCCATGGTTTGGGGAGAAAAAATAAAGAAAAAGTTTGGACTAAAGCTTTCCCACTCCACACTACGAAGGTTGATCACCTTGGCTTGTAAAATCCCTTCAGGAAGGCTAAAACTCAGTCGATCTCCAATTTGAATACCCAGCTCTTGTGCGGTTTTCACCTCTACCGATACTTCATTAACCTGTTGAAACTGCTGACTGCCCGCGATGATTTGATTATCTTTCGGAAAAGTTGCAGCCTGCGTAAGATTCAATTCACGGCGTAATGAATTATTGCTTTTAATTAAGGCATCCGAAAAAGGGAGATCATTTTTGGCAACTAATCGTCCACGAATATTCGGGTACATCGGCGTCCCTTGCCAGCCATGCTGCTTGAGTTGTTGATTAAAATCCTGCAACTCAAATGGCGGTAATCCATAGACAAATTGGTTAGGTGTCCCTTGTGGTAATTGTTGTTGCCAACGTTCCAGCAAATCTGTACGTAATACCGCTAAAACCGTAATCAGACTTAGACCCAATGCTAATGCGGTAATTTGAAATGCCGTTTGATACGGTGTGCGTATATACGCTGAGATTTTCGTCCCCCAACTTTTCAAAGCCTTTAAACTGAGCCAGACCATCATATATAGGCCAACACACAGGAAGATGATGGCGCAAATCAGCCACAGGGTGAGTTGTAAATTTTCAGTTAATACCCCACAAAACACCACCAAACTGAGTGTGCCGAAACTGAGCATCCAAAGTATGGAACGTACAGAACGCTCTTGTTGTCGTATCACCCGTGCTGGCGGTGTCCCTAATAATTGCCAAAGACTTGGAAGAACAAATCCTAATAGCACAATCGCACTGGTGAATATTGCAATTGGAAGCGGGCCAAGCAGCATAGACAGGGCTGAAAACTCTAATTGTAAATTTGGAATCAGCTGTAGCATCAGTTGCAATAAGCCAAACCCAAATCCCAGACCAATCAAACTTCCAAACAGGATTGAAAGCCCGAGTACAACCAACAGTAAAGCCAAATAAGCACTTAATATTTGCTGTTTGGTCGACCCAATACAGCGCATCAGTGCAATGGCATCCTGATTTTGTTGGACATAGCGCTGACTGGTTAATGCGATGGCGATACCACAAAGTAGAATGGTTAAAATATTCGCAAGTTGTAAAAACGTTTCTAGGTTGGCAATCGGCTTCATCAAGCGGGTATTGCCTTCACTGGCATTTCTCATTTTTAAACTGCTTTGAGCTGCATCCTGAACCTGCGCATGATCTGATTTAGCAGTACGGTTTTCGCTTTGATCACCAAATTTTTGCTTATACAGTTTTTCAAAGCGCTGGGTATTTTGTGCATCTCCAGCCATTAACAGGCGATATTCAATCCGACTCCCGACTTGGATGGCATTGGTTCTCGCCACCTCAGACTGCGCAATCATAACCGTCGGTGAAAAACCACTGAAGCCAAGCTCTTGATTGGTATCATGAATGATTTTGGCACTGACTTGAAAAGCAGCATCGGCAATATTGATCTGATCTCCAACCTTTACACCCAATAAATCCATGGCACGAGGACTTAACCAGACCTCACCTGCTTGTATGGAACGGTTTAGTTTCGGTTCTGTTTCGAGTTCACCTCTTAATGGAAATGCAGCATCAACGGCTTTGACATTGACCATGACAAATTGCTGATCAGTATGCGCCATGCTGCTAAATAGCGTGACATTGGATTGTTTTAATTGCTGTGTTTTGGCTTGTTGTTGCCACTCTTGTGGAATTGGTTCATTGGCTGTCAGCACCAAATCTGCTGCCAACATTTCAGCAGCTTGTAGCGCTACAGCATTTTGAATTTGTACATTACTAAACTTTAAAGCCGTGGTGGCACTGATCGCCAAGGTCAGTGTGATCAATAATAAATACACACCCGTGGTTTTAAAACTCAGTTGTAAGAGTGGTCGAAACAGTGCCAAAAGATTCATGTAGCATCTCCTGTTCGATGCTCAATCAATTGACCATTGACCAATTCAAAATGGCGCTGACATTGACGGGCCAAATCGGCATCATGCGTCACCAATACCAAAGTGGTTCCCATTTCACGATTTAACTGAAATAACAGTTGTTCAATTTCCTGTGCCGTTGCACTGTCTAAATTACCTGTTGGTTCATCTGCAAAGATCAGATCGGGTTCACTCACCAAAGCACGGGCAATCGCAACCCGTTGCTGCTCACCACCGGATAAAACTTTGGGAGCTTGATGCGCTTGTCGTTCTAGTCCGACCTTTGCTAACAGTTTTAATGCTTTTTCTTCTGCGGCTTTGACCTGAAAATTTGCTTGTAGCCGTAGCGGCAGCATGACATTTTCCAGAGCCGTTAAATGTGGCAACAACTGGAAAGACTGAAAGACAAATCCAATATGAGCCAAACGGACTTGAGCACGCTGTTCTTCATTTAATAAATGAATATCTTGACCACAGACCCGTAATTGTCCCGAACTGGCCTGATCTAGTGTTGCCAAAATACCCAACAAGGTGGATTTACCTGAACCAGAACGACCAGTAATCGCAACTTGTTCCCCTGCAAAGATTTCAAGATCGAGTTGTTCAAAGATCGATAACTGTTTTTGTGGAAGTTGTATCTTTTGTGTCAATTGCTGTGCAGAAATAATCGCCTGTGGCATGATGTCAACATCTGTCGTGAGTTGGGTCATATCTTCCCTATATGCAAAATCGCATTCAAAATAATCGTCTATTGAGTTACTTGCTGGCTATTGCACTGATGTTCTGCCCGATGCTGCTCTCTGCCAAAACCATTATGATTTTGGGCGATAGCTTAAGTGCGGGTTATGGTGTTTCAGTGCAGCAAGGCTGGGTTCACTTATTACAAAAACGTCTAGACCAACAGTATCCGAAACAACATAAAGTGGTCAATGCAAGTGTCAGCGGTGAAACCACCAGTGGTGCTTTGGCACGACTGCCTAAACTGTTGCAGACCCATCGTCCAGACCTTGTGGTGATTGAGTTAGGTGGTAATGACGGTTTACGCGGACAACCCCCTGCACAAATTCAAAAAAATTTAGCGCAGCTGATTCAAAAAAGCCAACAGGCCAAATCGAAAGTGATTTTATTTGGAATGAAAATTCCACCGAATTATGGCAAGGCATATAGCCAAGCTTTTGAAAATAACTATCAAGTGTTGAGCCAACAGTACAAAATCAAATTATTACCTTTCTTTATGCAAGGGGTGGCGGGACATAAAAACTTAATGCAACAAGATCAGATTCACCCTAATGCCAAAGCGCAACCAATTTTGCTGAACAATGCTTATCCATTAATTAAAGCAAACTTATAAATTTAGTGGGTGAAAATGGATTCGTTAAAAAAGGCGCTTCATTTGAGCGCCTTTTTTTAAATCTTGTATTTACTGTAGTTTGCTTAGAAATCGTAGAAGCTTACTTCACCCGTTTCGAGTGAATACTCAGCGCCCACCACTTTTAATTTGCCTTGCGCAATTAAGTTTTCAAGGACTGCTGAACCATGACGCAGTTGATTCACTGAGGCAAAAACATTTGAACGTACTGCATGCATTGAAAGTTTTTCGAGGTCATCTTTCAATTCAGTTTGCATGAGTATTTCTACAGATGGACGAACGCGGTTCACAATCGACATCAAGTTTGCTGATGGTGGTGTCGCAGGGTTAGTTAAAGCTTCAATCGTAGAATGAATTGCGCCACAGTGTGTATGACCCAATACAATGACCACAGGACATCCAAAGCTTTCTGCTGCAAATTCCACGCTACCGACTTGAGACGGTGCCACAATATTACCTGCAACACGAATCACGAATAAATCGCCTAAGCCTTGATCAAATACCATTTCAGCAGGAACACGTGAGTCTGAACACCCTAAAATAATTGCAAAAGGTTCTTGGCTTTCGGCCATTTCAGCACGTTGTTGATGCGTCAAAAGCTTTGGGTGATTCGTTTCACCGTTTACAAAACGTTGATTCCCTTTTTTTAAACGATCTAAAGCTTCTGCTGCTGCTAGCATGTTCTAATTACCCTTATCCGAAGTTGCAATATTTTAATCCCAGTCGAATCGATTGTCACTTGCAAAAACAATTGCTGTGAATTTTTTCTACGACGATGCAACTTGATAGAAAATGCTACTCTACATTCATCAAAAAAAATTATTTTTTCTGTAATGGTTCACATTATTAAAACGCAAGTTTAACCACGTCAAAAAAGCAATGGATGACAAAGGTCATTTTTAATTTACAATATATTTCATAAATATACGCTTTTGCTATTTCAGCCCATTCTGATAATAGTCATATAAATGATCTAAAAAATATATCGATTCGATTTAACTGGGGTAAACGTCAATGAAAGGACATCATTCACGCATTTTTGGCTTTTTCAAGCTAGCAACAATTTGCTGTATGACGTTTACTGCCAACAACACTTTGGCTGCAAATCCGTCTCCCATCAGCAAAAACTTTGCCGTACCCTCTATCGTGCAAAATTATTTGAGCCAAGAGCGTAAAGCGGCAGGTTTAGTCACACATAGTGTTCAAGTCGGCAATGTGAATTGGAGTTATAGCGAAGGCGGTCAACGCTCTAAACCGACCATCTTGCTCATTCATGGTTTAGGCGGCACACGTGATAATTGGAATCGTGTTGCGCATTATTTAACACCGAACTATCACGTGATCATCCCTGACCTTCCGGCCAATGGCGATACACATGTGCCGGTCGATTTTGATGTCTCAGTGCCGAATGTCACGGAACAACTACGCCAGTTTGTCCTTAAAATAGATATTGAAGATAAACTGAATGTTGCAGGTCACTCATTGGGTGGTTCCATTGCCACGGTATATGCCTCTCAATATCCTTTTGATACCCAAAGTTTATTTTTACTCAACAGCGCGGGCATTTATAAACAGGCCAATACCAGTTACACCCGCGACCCGTATAAACTTAAAAATTTAATCGTTTCAAAACCGGGGGATTTAGATGATGTCATGCATAAACTCATGCAAAATCCGCCCAATGTTCCGACACAGCTTAAAGAAGCGCAGGAGAATATCTTAATTGCGCGTGCGCCCTTCACCAGTAAAATGATCGATCAAGTCGTCACGCTCAATCGAATCTACACCCCTGAAACTTTTGCTCGTTTAACACGAACAGTAGAAGCCCCAACCCTGATCCTTTGGGGCAAACAAGATAAAATCTTTAATGTGGAAGTGGCTGGCGAACTCAAGTCTTTACTGAAACGTGCAGAAACCCCAGTGATTTTAAATAACGTCGGTCATATGCCAATCTTAGAAGCTGAACAACAAGTTGCAGAGCATTACTTGCCTTTCCTTGCGAAAAGTCAAAAGTTTAAAAACCCTTTGGTAGATAAACTGATTCAGTTAAACTGAGCATTCGCCATTTTTAGATACCCATGACTGGGACTTCAGGGAAAGTATGCAGAAAAATCCGATGATTGAGCAGTTGATTGACGCTCAACTGAACTTTTTAGATCAGAGCTTTTCACACAATGATACCGTAGCCACTGAATTCACCCACTTTTATCAATGGTTTCGTAAACAATCTTTGCAGCAGATTTGGAGTTTTGATCAAATCAATGCTTTGTTGCAAAAACAAATTTTAAATACCCCTGCAAGTCAATTTCTGATTGAGCAAATTGCTGAACATATCAAATTTGCACTGATTCATCCTGCAAATGACAGCACCACGATTGCCGAAATCATTCCTGTGTTGACCATCGATAAAATTGCACAGTATGTGGCCAGTAAACAAGGACATCGTCAGCGTTTAATTCATACCATGGTCAACAATCCTGCATTTTCAGCCATGATCAGTCAATTGATTCAACATGCGATACAAGATTATTTAGATAATTCGGTGATTGCAAAATCGGTACCCGGTGTTTCACGATTTATGAAAATGGGGAAATCGGTACTGGAAAATGTCACAGATACCAATTTAGATAATGCGGTCAGCAAATACTTGCAAAAGAATATTTTAAAACTCAGTCAAATGAGTGAAACCGTGTTAAATCAGCACTTTGATGATCATAAGCTGTACCATTTTCAAGCCAATTTGTGGCATAAAATTAAAGCGCTGCCAGTTTCGGTATTAAAGAACTATGTTGAAGTTCAGGACTTGCCGCAAACGGTTGCCATGGGTCATGAAATTTGGGACTTTATGCGACAGTCCGAGTATATGAAACAGCAAGTGCATGATGGCGTATACGCTTGGTACGTGCGTAATGCAGAACGCCCTTTTGATTTATTGCTACGTGATTTAAATATTGATGAAGCGTTAATTCAGCATGAACTTCAAAACTTACTCAATCCAATCGTTCAACAAATGATTGAGTCGGGTTATTTGCGTGAGCGTTCACGTCTCTATTTAGAACAATTCTACTACTCAAGTGAAGCACTGAAAATTTTAAATATCCCAACATAAAAAAAGCCGCGTTAAGCGGCTTTTTTTTGGACATACTTAGAACTGGTATTTCAAACTTGCATAATAAGCTCGACCCGGCTCGTTATATGTTTGGTTGACCGTTTTATCACGCAGTTTTTGCTCATCAAATAGGTTATTCACACCGATACGAGCACTTAAAGCCGCATTAAATTTATAACCAAAGTTAATGCCTGCAATGCCATAACTTTTCACGCTATCCATCGCCAAGCCATCTTTGCTTTCAAGACTGGTTTCTGCATATTGACGTGGTTTTTGACGTCCATATTGGGTATAGACAAAGTTACTGTCTAATCGATCCGTGATGTTGTAGTTCAAAATAGAGTTTAGTGTGTAATTCGGAATCACTGAAAGCGGGTTGCCTGTACGTTTATCTTCAGAGTTGATCATATAGGTGACGTTATTGGTCCACGTGATATCACCCCAATCCAAAGAAATACTTCCTTCAACACCTTCTACCAAGGCTTCAGGCGTATTCATCCAACGCAGTACATTATATGTTGTTCCATTTACTTCTAGTTCTTCTAGACGTGTATCCCCTGCAACGATCTTATTTTTATAATCATTACGGAACCATGCAAAGCTTGCATTTACGATGTCTTTTTCAAACTGTACACCTAATTCTTTATTCACTGAAGTTTCAGGTTTGAGATCGCCATTACCTTGTAATAGACATTGGCTCAGCCCAATCGGACAGCCATTACCGCGAGTGCTTAACAGATAACCTTCCGCATTTTGGTACATATTAGGTGCTTTATACGCCTTAGCTACACCACCTTTTAGTGTCCAATAGTCACCAAGTTTTTGCGTAATATTGAGACTTGGACTCCAGCTATCTCCCGATTTACTATGATTATCATAACGCAGTGCCAAAACAACATCGGTGCTTTCGCCCAAATTCATATTATTTTCAATATAGGCCGACGCAATCCGTGAATCCATTTGTGAACGGTCACCTGAAGTCAGCGCATCACCAAAACCGCCTGCGCCAGCTTGTGTATTAACCGTATCGGTAAAGTCATCTTCGACCCACTCAGCGCCTAAAGTTAATACTTGTGGGACATACCATTGGAACGGCAGATTGGCTTCTGCATTAAAGCGAATGGTTTCTAGATGTGACGTTTGTTTATTCTCGAGATTATTAATCTGACCCTCTGTACTACCGCCTGTACCTTCAGGTAAGCGCTTATTTTTGGTTTTGTCATATTGCGCTATGAGTTTACTGTCACCCCAACCCCAAGTACCTTCATGAGTTAATGCAAAACTATCACGATAAATGGTATTGGTTTCTTCACCGATTAAAGCCGATAAAATTGGTGCTTTGTTTGGATCGGCTGGATCAAATACACTGTTTTGACTGTCGCCTGCAAAACGGTTGCCTTGGCGGCCAACACTTGCATCAAACATCAAGACTTGTTGATCATTCAACTGCCAAGCCAAGCGCCCAGCAATATCTTTATTCTCTACGCCTTCTCGACCCGCCATACGCGCGCCATTGTCCATTAAGGCATTAATATCCGCAGCATCTGAATCGGTTTTGTTATAACTACCGTATAACCGATATGAAAGGACATCTTTGAGAATTGGGCCGCTTAAGTTAAAGCTTTCACGGTGACTTGCGCCCTCTTTAGCATCTTCAGGCTGATTGGTAAAAACCTCCACAGAGCCATGCACGTCGTTGGTCACTTTCTTGGTTTTAATATTGACCACACCACCCATCGCACCTGAACCATAACGCGCTGCAGCTGGACCACGCAGCACTTCAATTGATTCAATAGCATCTGCAGGTACCCAGTTCGAATCACCACGTGTATCACGCTCACCGCGCCAGCCATAACGTACTGAGTTTCTCGAATTTACTGGCTTGCCATCAATTAAGATCAACGTGTTTTCAGGCCCCATACCACGGATATCAATCTGACGGTTATTACCACGTTGGCCTGTGGCACTGTTACCAGTCAAATTCACACCCGGCATACGGCGCACATACTCTGAAATATCATTCACAACCGGCATTTTTTCTAAATCTTCTGCCGTAATTTTTGAAGCACCTAATGATTGTTTAACTTGTTCTGCTGCAGTAACAACAATAGTTTCCATTTTAACTGCAGATTCATCGACTGCTTCTGCTGCTTCATTCGCATGGCTGAGGCTTACCATTGCGCTAAGAACTGAAAGTGTAAGCGTTGATTTTAATAGTTGTTTGGTCATTGAGTGCTTCCAAATAAACGTATTTATGGAGAAATCTAGAATAATGTGTTGCACATTGTAACCACCACAAACAATATTGCAATTAATTTTAATAATCATTCTCATTTATATTTGTGATATAGCTTATCATTTTGATGTAGAAACCCTAGAAATATCTGAAAATCTTCGTTTTTTTGATTTAGACAATAAAAAAGCCGCAACGTTGCGGCTTTTTATAAAAATACTGAACTTATTTGAAATAAGCACCTTCAGTATTACTGTGATCCGTTTGGTCAACAACACGCATTAACTCAGGTACATGCTGCTTCAATGTTGTTTCAACACCTTGTTTCAAGGTTAAATCGATTGAAGAACAACCTTGACAACCACCACCGAATTTAAGCACTGCAGTTAAACCATGTTCTGCATCTTCAACCACTTCTACCAGTGCACAGTTACCACCATGACCTGCAAGGCCAGGGTTAATTTCTGACTGTAGAACATAAGTGATACGCTCTTCTACAGAAGCATCTGGACCCACACGTGGCACTTTTGAGTTTGGTGCACGGAATGTTAACTGACCACCAAAACGGTCTTTGTTATAGTCAATCACCGCATCCAAAAGATATGGAATAGACGGTGTGTCAATAAATGCAGGGAAATCTGGATAGTCTTGTTTATAGTCTGTAGGCACAACTTCTTCTGGTGCACTGTAAGCCATACAACATTCAGCACGTGGCGTACCCGGATTTTCCACAAAAACACGTACACCAATGCCCGGTGTATTTTGTTTATCCAAAAGATCTTTCAAATACTCTTGGGCATTTGGAGTGATCAATAGGTTTGGAATTTCTTCAGCAACTGCTGTGCTGTTGTTCTCAGTCGACATTACAATATTTCCTCAAGCTGAAGTCGCTATTTTAACTTAAGATGCGGGGCATTAGAAAAAAATCAACTAAAATTGTCGGAATTATTCTGAAAGTTCACGCTTTAGGCAGATTTAATGGCATTATTGAGCATAAATTTTAACAAGTAGAATAGTCATATATGTTGGGCCTACCCTTTAACCACACCGTGACCATTATCCTGATTACGGTGGTGATTTCACTGATTGCATTTTCAAATCAGAAAGTGATGAATCGTTTGTTATTTTGGCCGCCAGCCCTCAGTCGTGGCGAATATGACCGATTTATTAGCCATGGTTTTATTCATGCAGATGGCGCGCACCTATTGTTCAACATGATTACCTTATTTTTCTTTGGTAGCGTGATTGAAAGTTTTTATCGCCAATATTTCTTCGACATGGGCTTTGTATTGTTTTATTTAGGCGGTTTGATCGCTGCGATTATTCCGAGTTATTTAAAACATAAGCATGATACCCATTGGGCAAGTTTAGGGGCTTCTGGGGCAGTATCTGCAGTACTCTTTGCTTATATCTTGTTTGAACCGTGGAAACTGATTTTTGTATTCTTTATTCCTGTTCCTGCGATTATTTTTGCCGTGCTGTATGTGGCTTATAGTATTTGGTCAGGTAAACGTGGCAACAGCAATATTAACCACAGCGCACACCTTTGGGGCGCAGCATATGGTGTAATCATAACGATTATTCTTGAACCGAAGCTCATTCCACATTTCTTAAGTCAGTTATTAAACGTTCCTTTCTAACATTAAGTTTAAAAAATCAGCCTGATGTAACCAGTAAAATGACAGCCTAAACCGTTTCAGTTTAGGCTTTTTTATTGTGCTGCGTTAAACCGAAATGTCCTTTAATTTTTTCTTTAGCCAATTTCCCACATCTACAACACTGCACTTTAAATATCGAGCTAAACAATTTCACAGCAGATTGAAACGCTATCTATCCTTGCCCTGATTTAAACTGAAATGACACAGAATAAAAAAGGGAAAATTCCAATGAAAATAGTCCTGATGTTCTCAAGTTTGCTGTTGACCTGCGTGTTGAGTGCTTGTGCCGTTCACACCCGTGAAGGCAGTATCGTGGTCGACCCAGATCGTAATCACTACCCTTATAAGTACCCAGATCGCCATGGCGACTTTTGCCCGCCCGGACAGGCTAAAAAAGGCCGTTGTTGATTTGCCGTTGCTGATTTCATACCCTCTTCTTTTAAGCCTTCAAAACGAAGGCTTTTTCAATTCCGACAATAAAAATTGACGCTGTATATTCTACGAAAGTTCACAAAAGCACATGACAAATCATATAAATCTGGCACTTTATGCCACCCTATTTTTTAATTTGGCATAGATAATGTATACATCTGTATATTAATGACAAAATTAGCTGAGATATTTTGCATGTCGAGTTCAACTGAAGGTCTTCAATTTCCCATTTCGGCTTCAAACCAAAAGCCGAGTACATCTAAAACTGGTCGTGAAATTATCGCTGAAGCCTTAGCTGCAGTTGACCATCACTCTTCTGTACGTGCAAAACAAGAAAAAAACTGGCGTAAAAAATATCCTGAATATTTTAAAGCCTTGGTTGAACAAGGGATTCAATCATCTGAAGCAGCGATCAACATTGCTGAGCAAGGTTTAAATAAAGCGCATCACGTCTTTGAGTTTTATCGTGATCAAGAAAAGCATACGCTCAAAGATGCAGTAGCTTTGACTGCACATCCGCTGCATACCGTGAAGTTAAAAGGTGAAAGTGACGCAGCGCCTGAGTGGTATGTGCCCTATCATGGCCAAAAACTGCAAGGTGAGGCTTTACTGGCTCAGATTCAAAAATGGCAAGATGCTGGCATTATTGAAGCAAGTCATGCCGACGCATTACGTGAAGCCATTGCACACCCAGAATGGTTCGATTTGTCAGATCGGACTATGGTGCTTTTTGGTGCTGCCTCCGAAGCTGGCCCTCTGACGTGGTTAGCAAAATGGAAAGCCAATATTGTGGCAATCGACCTCAATAATGAACGTGTTTGGGATCGAATCTTAAGCACGGTTCAGGCCGGTAATGCCACTTTATATGCACCAAGTCTCGACGCTGTGCATGAAGACACATCCATTCAAGAACTAAAACACAAATTGGGCGCCAATTTACTGACACACATTCCTGAAATTGCACAGTGGCTTGCACAAAGTGAACATCAACTTGATCTGGCTGCAATTGCCTATTTAGATGGTGAAAAGCATGTTCGTGTTGCAATGGCGATGGACAGCATCATGGCTTATGTCAGCCAGCAAAAAGCCGACACCAGCTTGATGTTTATGTGTACTCCGACCGATGTCTATGCGGTGCCAGAAGAGATTGTTACGGCAGCGCAAGCCAAATTCCAAAACCGTGCTTCTGCACAAAAGCTTTTGACGCAAAGCATTGCCAAAGTCACAGGTCAGCATTTCTTTAAGCAAAATAATGAGCAAACCACCACAGCAGACAATGGAAAATCCTATGGTATCGCTGACTGTTTGGTGGTGGAACAAGGTCCTAACTACGCACTTGCAAAACGTATTCAACAATGGCGCGCAACTGTCGCACGTCAAAATGGTCAGCGGGTTAGTATCAATATTGCGCCATCCACCACGACCCGCTCAGTAACGAAGAATCCATTATTAAAGGCAGCATTTAATGGTGCGAGTTTATTTGATGTGGAATCCTTCCAACCTGAAACCACCAATGCACTCATGGCAGCTTTATGGATTCACGACTTGAGAAACCCTCAATCGGTTGCTAACCCTGAAACAGCGCTAGACCATCCATTAGAACTCTTGATGCATGGTGCCAACCATGGTGGCTTATGGCGTGTGGCTTATTTGGCGCGTACCGCCTTACCTTTTGCAGCGCTGTATGGTTTCGCTGAAGAAAAACTGCCCGTGAAAAAAGTATTGGGGCTGTTTAAAAAAGCGTAACGGCATTGGTTCAAATAAGTGTTGAACTTTGCAAAGTTTCAACTCGCTAGTTTGATTGTTCTAATTCAGCTCAGTCACCCCATTCAAATCGGTGATGACTGAGATAAAGCCATAAAAAAACGCTGCCGAAGCAGCGTTTTTTTTATACCTAAAATTTGAGTTGCTTAGAACACTTTCAAGAATAACCAGTACAAGCAGCCTGATAGACAGATCGTTGCAGGTAAAGTAAAGACCCAAGCCGATAGAATGGTTTTCACTGTTGCAAAGTTCAGACCCGATTTATTCGCGACCATGGTACCTGCAACCGCAGAGTTAAGTACGTGTGTAGTCGATACTGGCATACCAAAACCATCCGCAGCAGCAATCGTTGACATAGCAACAAGCTCGGCAGACATACCCTGACCATAGGTCATGTGGTTTTTACCAATACGCTCACCTACAGTCACGACAATACGTTTCCAACCCACCATGGTTCCAAGACCCAGTGCCAATGCAACAGCGACTTTCACCCATGTTGGAATGTACTGTAAGAACGAGTCTAGGTGACTACGATATTCTTTCACAGTCTTTTGTTCAGCTTCTGCCATTGCTGGTAGTTGGTCAGCTTTATCTAGACGTTTAAAAGCAGTAGTACTTAAGTACATGTCATTACGAATCGAAGATACTTCTTGTTCAGGAATATCTTTTAAGTCGCCATACTGTGCAACACGCTCACCTAAATGATCGGTCAAACTTGCCAAAGCTGGCACAACTTCTGGGCTGACTTCTTTGGTTTGAATGTATTTGGTGAGTACATCACGTGCTTGTGCATCAGGAATATCCTTATGCTCTGCGTAGATCGCAGTCGCAGTTTGAGCAGATAACTGATGGAAAGATTGAATATGTTGATTATCTAAGTTCTTATTCAATGAATAAGCCAATGGCACACATCCGATCAAAATCAGCATGATCAGACCCATACCTTTTTGACCATCATTTGAACCGTGCGCAAAACTTACACCTGTACAGGTAAAGATCAAAATTGCACGAATTAGTGGTGGTGGCGGCTTGTTGCCTTCTGGTGGCTGAAACAATTCTAGCTGTTTGCGGAAAATACGCTTCACCAACAAGAAAACGAGAGCCGCAAATGCAAAACCAATCAGTGGAGAGAACAATAACGCCTTACCCACTTTAAGCACCTGCTCCATATCTACACCGCTCGCACCACCACCTGCATTTAACAGGTAATTCATGATGCCAACGCCAAGAATAGAACCAATCAAAGTATGCGAACTAGACGCTGGGATGCCCAAGAACCAAGTCCCTAAATTCCACAAAATCGCTGCGATCAACATAGCGAAAACCATGGCAAAGCCAGCACCTGAACCGACATTCATAATCAATTCAACAGGTAACAAGGCAATAATGCCGTAAGCGACTGCACCACTGGCAACCATTACGCCTAGGAAGTTACAGAAACCCGCCCACATTACCGCAACCGGTGCTGACAAGGCGTTGGTATAAATCACTGTTGCTACTGCATTTGCAGTGTCATGGAAACCATTTACAAATTCAAAGCCAAGTGCGATGAATAAGGCTGTGCCCAATAAAATCATTGAATAAAGACTTAAAGGCGGAACATGCGCTAAATCGGCAGTCACCTGAAAACCAATATAAATCAACGTTGAAATAATCACCGTTAAAAATACCGGCATAAAGAATTTCGGTGTAGGCACATGAACATTCGTGGACTTTTGAGGAGTCGACGTGTGCGCTGAATCTACGGGAGTTTGTTTAGAATTCATGCAGGCAGGAATAGAGGATTTTAAAATCCCCATATTGTTCAATTTAATTATGACAATTATATGACAAAGCGGTGTCATATAAAGCAATTTTTCATGCTTTATTTGTTTTTTTTAGGTGTTTAAAACCGACTCCTACACTCTACTTTCATAAAGTAAATCAGTTATTTAATCTACGTATTTAAACTTTATTTTCTTTGAAACCCAATGTTTCAGCTTTTATTTCATCTGTCATGTTTTTTTGTCATATTGCATAGCCCTGCTGGATGTTTTTTAATCTTGCCTGAGCAATATGACAAATTCATGAAGCTTTCCATACATTTATATGAAATTGGAATATGAAATTATCAAGTTGCAATATTGCTCATTAATTCAACAAGCTAATAATTGCGCGCTGTGAAGATGATTGAATATCAATAAAACTGCAATGAATTCTGTTAATATATTTGCCGATTTTATATTCCATCGGATTGGGGTTATTTATGTCCACGCTTGCCACCCTAAAAGAGCTGCTCGCTCAACGGATTCTGATTATCGACGGTGCAATGGGCACCATGATTCAGCGTCATAAACTCGAAGAAGCTGACTACCGTGGTGAGCGTTTTGCAGATTGGGCATCTGACCTCAAAGGCAATAATGACCTATTGGTGTTGACACAGCCTCAAATTATTCAAGGCATTCATGAAGCCTACCTCGATGCCGGCGCAGACATCATTGAAACCAACAGCTTTAACGGCACAAAAGTTTCAATGTCTGACTACCATATGGAAGATTTGGTATCAGAGATCAACCGTGAAGCAGCGCGTATTGCCAAAGCAGCTTGTGAAAAATACTCAACGCCTGAAAAACCGCGTTTTGTTGCAGGTGTGCTTGGCCCGACTTCACGTACTTGCTCGATCTCGCCAAATGTAAATGACCCAGCATTTCGTAATATTACTTTTGATGAGTTAAAAGAAAACTATATTGAAGCTGCGCATGCCCTGATTGAAGGCGGTGCGGATATTCTACTCATTGAAACTGTATTCGATACCTTAAACTGTAAAGCTGCCATTTTTGCAGTGAAAGAAGTCTTCAACCAAATTGGCTACGAATTGCCATTGATGATTTCAGGCACGATTACCGATGCCTCTGGCCGAACTTTAACTGGCCAAACTGCTGAAGCGTTCTGGAACTCTGTGCGTCATGGTGATTTATTGTCGATTGGCTTTAACTGTGCCCTAGGTGCAGATGCCATGCGTCCGCATGTAAAAACCATTGCTGACGTTGCCGATACTTTTGTTTCGGCGCATCCGAACGCTGGCTTACCAAATGCCTTCGGCGGTTATGATGAAACCCCTGAACAAACCGCTGCCTTTATTAAAGAATTTGCAGAAAGTGGCCTGATTAACATCACGGGCGGTTGCTGCGGTACAACGCCGGATCACATCCGTGCTATTGCCAATGCCGTAAAAGACATTGCGCCGCGCCAAGTGCCAGAAACCAAACCCGCTTGCCGTCTCAGCGGTTTAGAGCCGTTCAACATTACAGAAGATTCGCTGTTTGTAAACGTCGGTGAACGTACCAACGTGACAGGTTCTAAAAAATTCCTACGTTTAATCCGTGAAGAAAACTTTGCCGAAGCTTTAGAAGTTGCACAGCAGCAAGTTGAAGCCGGTGCTCAGATTATCGACATCAACATGGATGAAGGCATGCTGGATTCAGAAGGCGCAATGGTGCACTTCCTGAATCTTGTAGCCTCTGAGCCTGAAATTTCACGTGTGCCTATCATGATTGACTCATCAAAATGGGAAATCATTGAGGCAGGCTTAAAATGTGTACAAGGTAAAGCGGTTGTAAACTCGATCTCCCTCAAAGAAGGCTATGACGAGTTTGTGCATAAAGCGCGTTTGTGCCGTCAGTATGGCGCTGCCGTGATTGTGATGGCCTTTGATGAACAAGGTCAGGCAGATACTGCTGCACGTAAAAAAGAAATCTGTAAACGCTCTTATGATGTATTGGTGAATGAAGTGGGCTTCCCTGCTGAAGACATCATTTTTGACCCGAACGTGTTTGCAGTGGCAACAGGTATCGAAGAACACAACAACTATGCTGTGGACTTTATTGAAGCAACAGGCTGGATCAAGCAAAACTTACCACATGCGATGATTTCAGGCGGTGTGTCTAACGTATCGTTCTCCTTCCGTGGTAATGAACCTGTACGTGAAGCGATTCACTCTGTGTTCTTGTACCATGCCATCAAGCAAGGCATGACCATGGGTATTGTCAACGCTGGTCAAATGGCGATTTATGATGATATTGATGCTGAACTGAAAGCTGCGGTTGAAGATGTGATCTTGAACCAAAACCAAGGTGAAAGCCATCAAGAAGCTACAGAAAAGCTGCTTGAAGTTGCTGAAAAATACCGTGGTCAAGGTGCTGCGCAAAAACAAGTGGAAAACTTGGAATGGCGTGAGCTTCCCGTAGAAAAGCGCCTTGAGCATGCTTTAGTGAAAGGTATCACCACCTTTATTGATGAAGATACTGAAGAAGCACGTCTGAAAGCTAAACGTCCACTCGATGTGATTGAAGGTCCGCTGATGGACGGCATGAATGTGGTAGGTGATTTGTTCGGTTCAGGCAAAATGTTCCTGCCGCAAGTGGTGAAATCTGCACGTGTCATGAAACAGGCTGTAGCTTGGCTGAATCCGTTCATTGAAGCGGAAAAAACAGCTGGCCAATCTAAGGGTAAAGTCCTGATGGCGACTGTTAAGGGCGATGTGCATGACATCGGTAAAAATATCGTAGGTGTGGTGTTAGGCTGTAACGGCTATGACATCATCGACCTTGGCGTGATGGTGCCTTGCGAGAAGATTTTACAAACTGCGATTGATGAGAAAGTCGACATTATTGGTCTATCTGGCCTGATTACGCCGTCACTGGATGAAATGGTTTTTGTTGCGAAAGAAATGCAGCGCAAAGGCTTTAATGTTCCATTGATGATTGGCGGTGCAACCACTTCTAAAGCACATACGGCAGTGAAAATTGATCCGCAATATTCAAATGATGCAGTCATTTATGTTGCCGATGCTTCACGAGCTGTGGGTGTAGCAACAACTTTACTTTCTAAAGAAATGAAGCCTAAATTTGTTGAAGACACACGTGCTGAATATGAAAAAGTCCGTGAGCGTATTGCCAATAAACAGCCGAAAGCAGCGAAACTGACGTATGCTGAATCGGTTGAAAATGGCTTAAAAATTGACTTTGCAGCCAATGCACCTGTGAAGCCAAACTTTATTGGTACGCAAACGCTGACCAATTATCCATTGGAAACATTAGTTGAATACTTTGACTGGACACCGTTCTTCATTTCTTGGAGTTTGGCAGGTAAATTCCCTGCTATCTTAACTGATGAAGTTGTAGGTGAAGCAGCAACTGACTTGTATGAACAAGCACAGACCATGCTAAAAGACATCATCGACAACAAACGTTTTGATGCTCGTGCTGTGTTTGGTATTTACCCTGCAAACCGTTCAGCAGCGGATTCGGTTGAAGTGTATAGCGAAGATGGTCAATCGGTTACGCATACCTTCCATCACATTCGTCAACAGTCTGATAAAGTGACAGGTAAACCAAACTTGTCATTAGCGGACTTTATTGCGCCTAAAGGTGTCGCAGAAGACTACTTGGGCGGTTTCACTGTATCGATCTTTGGTGCAGAAGAAATGGCCAATGAGTACAAAGCTAAAGGCGATGACTACTCTGCAATTCTTGCGCAATCTTTAGGTGACCGTTTTGCGGAAGCGTTTGCGGAGCATTTGCATGAGCGCATTCGTAAAGAGTTCTGGGGCAACCAAGCTTCTGAAACCTTAAGCAATGAAGAATTGATTAAAGAGAAGTATATAGGCATCCGTCCTGCGCCGGGCTACCCTGCTTGCCCTGAGCATTCTGAAAAAGCGCCATTGTTTGATTGGTTAGGTTCTACCGATAAAATTGGTACGCAATTGACTTCTAGCTTTGCAATGTGGCCGCCTTCATCTGTCAGCGGTTTTTACTATGCAAACCCTGAAAGCCAATACTTTAACGTGGGTAAAATCGCAGGCGATCAGCTTGAGGATTATGCAAAGCGTAAAGGCTGGACTTTGGATGAAGCGAAGCGTTGGTTAGCACCGAATTTGGATGATTCGGTTCAATAATTTGCATTAATAAAAGCTCTCACAGTGAGGGCTTTTATTTTTTAATCCCCCTAAATCCCCCTTTTTCAAAGGGGGACTTTCGCGTATCAATTTAATTACGTGACAGCTCCTCCCTTTTTAAAGGGAGGCTGGGAGGGATTTTTTAGCCAATTTACAAGAAATATTAGTAACTCTTATTTTCATTTTAAATAACCATAAACCTTTATGTTTTAATGGTTCGGGATATTTTAGTCTAGCAACTATTTCTATCTTTTCGATAGTGCTCAACTGTGAATATTTTTTATGTTCTCTTCTTAAATATTTATCTATTCCATTCAATCCTGAACCCAAAAATGCAATTTTAAGATAGGCAGTTGCTATGTGTTTATGACTATATTTTCTACAAATTAAAATAGACAATAATTGTTCACGAAATTTTCTAATCCATGTTCGCTCATACCTTTCAGTAATTACTCTGACATATTGTTGAGCCACTGTACTTGCTCCTTGAAATTCATTTTTAAACTTTGTGCAGTAAATAGCACGAAGCATTGCATAATGATCTATTCCAAAATGCATTGAAAATCTATGGTCTTCAGCAAGGAATAAAATATTGAGTGTTTCATCATCTACGAACTGATAAATACTATCTAAATGAACTTCACATTTCTTGAAATCAGAATTTATTTCATCAAAGTTTAGAATTTGAAATAACTTAGCTACAAAATAAAATGGAATGGTTGCTAAGAAATAAAGTGCCCTCATACTTTACCTTTGATTTCAGCAATAGATTGGGGAAATGGTTCTTTAGATAACCAAACTTTTCCTTTTTGATCAGCAACCATTGAATAAAAATCACCTTCAAACTTAGTTGCTTTACGATCACTAAAAAAGATGAAATTTTTCCTTAATTCAAATCTGCAATAAATTGTTGATTGTCTCCGCTCTCCATATTCAGTTGCATGTAAAGTTAATATATCTGGACCAAAAATATTTTTTTGAATTGACCCTTCTATTTGTGCTCTAGCACGATGTTTACCAGTATATTTAAGGACATGTCGGCTATGCGTAAAACGTTTTCCATAAGTAGAATCTTCATAAATTTTTTCAGAGGCTCCTCGAATATTATTCCCCTCTAATCTCAAAAATAAATTATGTTGTAATTCCATATTTTCATAGGGTCTATATGCTGTTTTCTCAGTTTTAGATCTCAAATACCATTTTCCTGAAAAGTCTGGTATTCCTAAAACCCGTTCTCTAACCCAGAAGAAAAGACCAGCAATAATGATTGCTGCAAAAACTGCTTCTAATACATCCCCACATGCAAAATCCTTAATTAATACATCCAAAAGTTCAATTTCACTCATTTTTAAGATTTTTATAAAGAAATTGATTCATTTTATATAAAACATAAAGTCTTTTAAAGGAAAAACTCTATAAAAAACAATCAACTTATCTAGAAAACCATGAGATTAATTACCTTTATATTTCTATTTTTTCTTATAATCCCTCCTAATCTCCCTTTGAAAAAGGGAGGAACTACGCGAATCCACAATGGCAATCAAATTCGTGTGAAGTCCCTCTTTCTTAAAGAGGGATTTAGGGAGATTCTTTCAGACAATACCGATAAATCACTTCCACCACATCATCAATCTGCGCCATTACCTGCCCATTATCAAACCTCGGCACTTTTAGCCCAAGCTGAGCCAAAGCTTCATCTCGAATTCGATCTGCCTCTAATTCTTCAGGCGAAAAGTGCTGACTACCATCGCACTAAAGCCTACATTCAAGCCCTCACCCCAGCCCTCTCCCAAAGGGAGAGGGAGCACCATCTAATTTAATAATCAGGTTAATTCAATAGTGAAAGTTCCCTCTCCTCTCAGGAGAGGGTTAGGGAGAGGTAAATCAGTCATGTTATTGCGTAAATCACGCGAGGCTTGTTTTAAATTTTTATTGTAGGGTTTCATTTTATTCTTCTATTTTAATATTTTTAATCCCTCCTAACCTCCCTTTAAAAAAGGGAGGGACTATCACGTAATTCATTTAATCACATGAAAAAGTCCCCCTTTGTAAAAGGTGAGAAGCGTAGCTTCGCAAGAGAGGGATTCTATCGAAGAATATATACAACTGAGACGTCAATTTTCCACCACACTCATCGATCAACTGCCCTTTTTTACACTTTTATGTCAGACACCACGCCAATTTCCTTATAATAATCACTTTAGATCTCCCCAAATTCATAACCCATTGGTGCATTAATGAAAAAACTCATGAACGGTGCAGAAAACATCGTAATTGAAATGTGCAAAGGCTTTGTTCTTGCGCATCCTGAACTCGCATTTAACGAGTCACACAAAATCATTTCACGCAAAGAAAAGCACAACAACGTGGCATTGATCAGTGGTGGTGGTAGCGGTCATGAACCTGCCCATGCAGGCTTTGTCGGCACAGGCATGTTAGACGCTGCTGTGTGCGGAGACGTATTTGCATCTCCGTCGCAAATTCAGGTTTATAAAGCCTTACAGCAAGTCGCAACTGACAAAGGCGTGCTGATGATCATCAAAAACTATTCTGGCGATATGATGAATTTCCAGAATGGCGCAGCCCTTGCGACTGAAGACGGCATTAAAGTTGACTATGTAAAAGTGGCAGATGACATTGCGGTTAAAGACAGCCTATATACAGTCGGTCGTCGTGGTGTTGCAGGCACAGTATTTGTACATAAGATTGCAGGCGCAGCAGCATCAAAAGGCTTAGAACTTGCAGACGTAAAAGCGATTGCTCAAAAAGCTGCAGACAACGTCATTAGCCTTGGTTTTGCTTATAGCTCATGTACTGTTCCAGCCAAAGGCACGCCAACGTTTACTTTGACTGATGACGAAATGGAATATGGCGTCGGCATTCACGGTGAACCCGGCATCCGTCGTGAAAAAATATTGCCTTCTAAAAAAATGGCACAGCGCATCGTGGATGATTTATTCCTCGACCGTCCAGACATGAAAGAAGTTGCAGTCTTGGTCAATGGCTTTGGTAGCACACCGCTGCAAGAGTTGTATGTCTTTAACCATGATGTATGCGAACACCTTGCACGTAAAGGCATCAAAATTTACCGCACATTTGTCGGCAACTACATGACCAGTATCGACATGAATGGTGCATCTGTGTCCTTGCTTGCTGTCGATGATGAATTGAAAACCTACCTCGATGCAGCAGCCAATACCCCTGCATTTAAAATGGATGGTTCAGCAGCACAGCCTTTAACTTTTGTGTCCAAAGATTCTTCAGCCGAAGCTGTAGTAAACACCCAAGTTGAAACACAGCCTGAACATGCGGTGATTAGCAATGAGCAATTCACCATCGAAAACATGCGCTATGTGGTGGATGTGATGTCTGCCTGTATCATTAGAAATGAAGTGCCATTCTGTGAGCTGGACGCGCATGCTGGTGACGGCGACTTCGGTATGAGCGTGGCGAAAGGCTTTAAGCAATTAAAACGTGAATGGCAAAGTCTGATTCAAGCGCAGCAGATGGATGAATTCATGCTGAACTGCTCAATGATCATTATGGAACATTGTGGTGGCGCGTCTGGCCCAATCTGGGGTTCAGCATTCCGTGCGGCAGCGAAATCAATTCAAGGCAAATCAGTTTTAACTGTCGCTGATTTTGCCGAGATGCTGCAAGCAGCGGTCAAAGGCATTCAAACTACAGGTGAGCGTTCATTTGGACGCGGCGCAGTGGTGGGTGATAAAACCCTGATTGATGCACTTGTACCATGCGCAGATTCTTGGTCTGCCCATACCGATAAATCCTTTAAAGAAAACTTTGTACTTGGTGCAAAAGCGGCGGTTCAAGGCGCTGAAAAGACCAAAGAAATCGTAGCGCGTATGGGACGTGCGGGAACTGTAGGCGACCGTAGTCTTGGCTATCCAGATGCTGGCGCACATGGTTTAGGTGTAATCTTTACGGATATTGCAGAACATATTAAATAACTGAGCATCTTTAAAAATTGCCAGACCACATCAAAAGCATCGATTCGTCGGTGCTTTTTTATGACTATTTTAAAGCACTTTTTTTATCAAATATCTCATGCATACAATACCCTTAGCATGAAATCCATTTTCAAATAATGCTTAAAAATTAACACAATTGAGCTGCTTTATCGCCCAGCGCTTTGCTAAGTTAAAACACATAACGATTAAAAAGGATGAGACATGGATATCACTCAAATTTTCATCCATGACACGACATGGAGCTTTGCTGCTGAAGTTATCTTACGCAGCATCATTATGTTCGTTTTAATTATCGTTTTTTTACGCCTTACAGGGAAACGTGGCGTTCGTCAGTTGTCTATTTTTGAGGTCGCGATCTTACTCGCTTTAGGCTCAATTGCTGGCGATCCGATGTTTGATGAGGAACTCCCCATCTTACAAGCTCTCATCGTGATGACGGTGGTGATTGGTTTATACCGCGTAATCACTTGGCTAATGATGAAATACCAACCCTTTGAAGATTTAATTGAAGGCAAAGCCCTCTACATTGTGGAAGATGGTGAATTGGTTTTAGAAAAGATTAAACAAGGTAAAATGTCACATGATGAATTCTTCTCTGAAATGCGTCAGCAAAATGTTGAGCATCTAGGACAAGTTCGAGTTGGTTTATTAGAAAGTGATGGCAAGTTTAGTATTCTGTTTTACCCACCTGAACAAGTGCGTTATGGACTGCCACTATTTCCGAAACCCTATAAAGCGGTTCGAGATATCAAAATGCATCAGCTGTATGCCTGTACGCACTGTGGCAAAACCATGTACATTCACGGTGCTCAGGATACCTGCCCGCGCTGCGGATGTTGTGGCTGGGCTGAAGCGATTAATACACAGCGTTTAGCTTAAGCATTCAAGGCTTAAACTTAAAATTCTGTGCCTCTTCAATTAAACACGTCATCAAATACAGTCAGACCCAACGACCATCACCTCAAACCCACCCTTCAATGTTTTATTCGCCATCTAAAAGTGCAGCAGCAGAGATTTCATGGGTTAATATCTGTGCATCATTTCAATTCAGGCAAGACATCAAGCTTTCATCTTTTAAAGACCCCAAGATGCTCAGACAGACTCCCAAAAATGTATCATTCGTCAATTTTCAGTTTCATTCTCGCGCTAACATCTATCAATCAGATAAAAATACAAAATAATGAATTGCCCTGAATTAACTCAGAAATGGCGCTATTTGTTTTTCATTTTTTAAACAGATTCAAAAAACATAGTTTTTCACTTAATAATCATTCATTTAATTTTGTCATTGCAAATCACCATTGCACTATTTTAGTGCATTGTTGTCATACTCATGCAAGTCTTTGCTTTATATCGAGTCTTCTACATTTTTTAGTTTTTTTAATCAAAATTTCCCTCTCTCACTCCTCTTTTCGAAATTATTCCGCTCGATATACTGAACTTCTTTTCGTGAACTAGCGCACTAAACTGGAACACCTTATGCAAAATATAGATCTCCTCTTTCTCCTTCTTGGTGCAGTCTTGGTTCTTGCCATGCATGCTGGCTTTGCATTTTTAGAATTAGGTACAGTACGACATAAAAATCAGGTCAATGCGCTGAGTAAAATTTTGACTGACTTTTCTATTTCCGCAATTGCATACTTTTTTGTGGGTTATTACATCTCTTATGGTCAGCATTTTTTCCATATTGGGGACACTTTAGCAGCCGATCATGGCTACAACTTAATGCGTTGTTTCTTCCTGCTGACTTTTGCCGCAGCCATTCCAGCGATTATTTCTGGTGGTATTGCTGAACGTGCAAAAATGCGGACTCAAGCGATTGCCACATTATTATTGGTCGCTTTGGTCTATCCATTTTTTGAAGGCATGGCATGGAATGGTAATTTTGGATTACAAGCTTGGTTAGAACGTACATTTGGCGCAGCCTTTCATGACTTTGCAGGTTCGGTCGTGGTACATGCGATGGGTGGTTGGATCGCTTTGGCTGCGGTGCTTTTACTTGGCGCACGTCATGGACGCTATAAAAAAGACGGTCGTATCAGCGCTCACCCGCCTTCAAGTATTCCATTCCTTGCCTTAGGTTCTTGGATTTTAATCGTTGGTTGGTTTGGCTTTAATGTGATGAGTGCGCAACGTTTGGATGCCATTTCAGGACTGGTTGCGATTAACTCTCTCATGGCAATGGTAGGCGGTACGCTTGCAGCAAACTTTATGGGTAAAAATGACCCCGGTTTCTTACATAATGGTCCCTTAGCAGGTTTGGTTGCAATCTGCGCAGGCTCAGATGTGGTTCATCCTGTTGGTGCGTTGATTATTGGGGCTATCGCAGGTCTGATCTTTGTCAAACTATTTACATACACTCAAAACAAACTCAAAGTTGATGATGTACTCGGCGTTTGGCCACTACATGGTGTCTGTGGTGCTTTCGGTGGCATTGCAGTGGGTGTATTTGGACAAAAATGGTTGGGCGGTTTAGGCGATATTTCAATGATCTCCCAATGTATCGGTACGCTGCTGGCGATCGTGATTGCATTGGCAGGTGGTTTCATCGTTTATGGTCTACTCAAAGTCACAATGGGCATTCGCTTAGATCAAGAAGAAGAATTCCGTGGTGCAGACTTAAGTATTCACCGTATTTCGGCAAACTCTGAAGAAAACATGTTCTAAACAGCACAATCTAAAGCGGCATTTATGCCGCTTTTTTTACCCTGAACTTCGCTTAAAGCTTGAGTTTAAATCACCTTATTTTAGAAAATCTAAGACCTGATCCAAATGCTGAATTTTATTCGGAATGCTGTGCTGTTGTTCTGCACTTAAAGCATGAAAGCCTTCAAGCAATACAGCAGACATCCCTGCTTGGCTCGCACCATAAATATCATTGACAGGATGATCACCAATAAATAAACACTCGGTTTCCGTCACGCCCAACTCACGACAACTATGCTGAAATATTTCAACTTTGGGCTTACTGATCCCTGCACTTTCCGAGCTAATGATCTGATCAAAATACGATGCAAATCCCAGTCCATTTAATATGTTCAGGCGTGTGGCATGTCCTCCATTTGACACCACAGCCAATTTATACTGCTGTTGTTTTAGTTGCTGCAGCAAGGTCAAAGCCCCAGGCATCGCCACGGCAAACTGACCAAAGTGCTGAAACCAAAATTGTGTGAGCTCATCAAAATCGGGTTGATGTATCCAATCCAGCTCCGTTTGTAGACCATAAGCGACAGATGCCCCAATACTCGGATGAGTAAGGAATTCTTTTTTCGGATATCCCCCATTATCTATACGATTAATAATACGTTTAATCTGTACAAGGTCTACCTCCACCAGCGTCGACTGATAAGACTCGGCTAAATACTGCGTATACGCCTGAACGCTGTGATCTCGATGAGTCAAAGTATTATCTAAATCAAAAAGGACTGCACGTATGCTCATAAATCTTTATTACTGAGTTTTCAAAAACTTTAACACAATGCCCGTTTTGCTTTATGCACCTTCTTCACTATCGATATCAATACAGTTCAAATAGCCGATTAAGTCTGATTTAAGTTTTGTGGTTTCAAATAGCAGCATTCAAACAAAATAATTTCAGCACATCACACAACTTATGCTCTCGAACCGTTCCTTTTTATTACGACAAGCGCTGCTGCTCACACTCAGTTTGGTTGGCCTCCTTTATGTTTTCCCCGTCGGTGGTTCGCTCGACCAAGCTTTTATTCAGCCTTGGGTCGACCTACATGGTAGTTTTCCTCATCGTAATGATTGGGCACTTGCTGTGCTGAACCATCGCTATATCAAGAATATCGTCATAGGCGTTTATGTTCTCTATATCGCAGCATGGATATGCAGTTTTAAATATCCTCATCTGAAAGCACGCAAGTTTGAATTCGGTTATTTTATCGTAGTGGCTCTACTCAGCACGGCAATTATTGGTTTGCTCAAATCACAATCTGCGCATGCCTGCCCTTGGAATATGACCGTCGCCACAGCCCAAGGCTTTTCTTGGGATTTTTCAGCACGCCAAGGACACTGCTTCCCCGGTGGCCATGCTGCGACTGGTTTTGCCCTAATTACGGGATATTTTGTTTATCGAATACATCGACCTGCCCGTGCTTACTTCTTTTTATCTGCTGGGCTGATTTTAGGATTTGCTTTTGGCTGGGCGCAAATGATGCGGGGTGCGCATTTTCTGAGTCATAACCTTTGGACAGCATGGATCATTTGGGCATTTAATTGTGTCATGTATGTGTTGTTTTCTCGCCATCTCACTACATCAACTACGCAGCAAAACAGCAAAGCATTTACATGGATCTAATCTTTAAGTATCTAAATTGAGCTTGATCCGAAAATGATTGAGTCACTCATGATTCACTGAATGGGATCTGTAAACTCACTTTCAGACCACCTAGTGTTTCACTTTGAGAAAACTCCAATTCCGCACCGATATGTTTTGCGGCTTTATCCACGATCGCTAGCCCTAAACCACTTCCAATTTCTTCATGATTATAAATTCGATAAAAGCGTTTTCGAATTTGCTCATATAAAGCTGGGTCGATGCCAGGCCCACTATCTTCAACCTTTACAACCGCCTGCCCCGCATGTTCAAAGACGGAGACATTAATCATGCCCTGTGCAGGGGTATATTTAATGGCATTATCAATCAAATTAAAAATGATTGAATGTACCGTTGGCTCAAGACTATATAAGGCAATGCTTTGTTGTTGCTCCATGCCAAGGTCAATATCTTTTTGCATGGCCAAATGCACCAGTTGCTCCACGCAATTGGTTGCGACTTGCTTAAGATCAAAATGTTGTTTGCGCTCAAGTTCAAAGACCGAGGCATCTTGTTTTGCCAAACTCAATAATTGACTGACCAAATGCTGAATACGAATTAAACCTTTACTCAAATTTTGTAGAGCGTCATCTTGTGGAAATTTTTGTAGCAAAATCTGCATTTGCAAATTCAGTGCGGTAATTGGGGTCCGTAACTCATGCGCTGCGTCGGCAATAAACTGGCGTTGTTCCTGCTGTGACAATGAAATTCGTTCAAACAACTGGTTCATTTCAATGATAGTCGGTGCAATTTCCTCTGGATACGGCATTTGAGAGATTGGAGAAAGTTCAAAGGCATCCCGTTTTGCCAGTTCTTTTTTAAATTTTTCCAGTGGGTTTAAACTGCGTTGAATCAACCATCCCAAAGCGATTAATGCAAAAGGTATAAAAACCAAATAGGGAATAAACATGCTACTAGCCAATTCTGCTGCAAGATGCTGCCGAACCGACTCTTGCTGACTGACCTGAATTTGCCGATCTGCGAGTGGCAAAATATAGGTATGCCACTCATCCTGTTGGGTACTGTGTGTATAAAAACCGGCTTTGGGCTGAGGCGCGACCAATAATTTTAATTGATGAGTTTGATGTGCATTGGACTGATAAGTCCACACATCAACAAATAAATCTTCTTCGTGATAACGCTTATGTTGATCAAATTCACTGCGAATGGGCTGCGGATCATGCTCTGCAACACGTTCCGCCAAATTTTGCATTTGCGCATCTAAAATTTCATTAATTTCTTCAAGTGCAATTCGATAAGCTGAAAACACCAAAAGACAGCCCAAAAGCATACTGAAAACAGACACATAAATAATTAGTCTCTTTTTCAGAGAATAAGGCTGCTGCATGGTCGATAATTCCTTTGCCTTAACCGAGTCGATAACCTAAACCACGAATGGTGCGAATAAAATCTTTGTCTAATTTTGTTCTGAGATGATGCACATACACTTCAATAGTATTACTGCTGATATCACTATCAAAATCATAAAGCTGATCTTCTAAATTGGCTTTCGAAAAAATCTTATTCGGATGTGTCACTAGTGGAATCAATATGGCCCATTCACGGTTAGATAAATCAACATATTGCCCCTTATAGCGTGCAAGATGCTGCTCAATATCTAAAATCAATTCACCATGTTTTAAAATTTTCTGTGGTGCTTCGACTGAACTCAGTCCTGTGCGTCGAAGGAGCGCATGAATCCGTGCAAGTAATTCATCAAACTCATAAGGCTTAATCAGATAGTCGTCTGCCCCATGGTTTAATCCATCTACACGATTTTGTAATTGATCACGTGCCGAGATGATTAATACCGGCAATTTGGGCTGTATTTGACGAATTTGTTTCAGGACTTGCATACCATCCATCATCGGCAAACCTAGATCTAGCAAGACGATATCAATCCCCCCTTGCATTATGAGCTTTAAGCCATCGATGCCATTATTCACCCACTCGACTTCAAACTGTTGATAATTCAACAAGGTTTTAGTCGATTCGGCAATCATGAAATCATCTTCAATAATAAGTATTTTGTGCATGGCTTAAGTCCTGCGCTGTACTGAAGTACATTGTTGCAACATATTGTTTTTTTCATCAATCACTTGAGTCTGCACATCGAGCAAACTCAATAGCGATGGAAATAGATTATCCTGACTTAATTTTTGGCTTTTTTGGGCCATTAAACAAGTATATTGCGCTGAATTATTTTTTTGCCAAGCCGGTGAAAACCACATCAACATCGGCACATGCGTTTGCTGTGACGGTGCAATTGCATATGGAGAACCGTGTAAATACAAACCATGCTCACCTGTCGACTCGCCATGATCGGACAAATACCACAGTCCTGTTTGATAGTTGTCAGCCACTTTTAAAGTGTTAATCAATTTACTCAGTACATGGTCGGTATAGACAATACTGTTGTCATAACTATTTATTAATTCTGTCGAGCTACATCCCTGTATGGCATTGCTATTACAGGTTGGCTTAAATTTTTGAAACGCTGCGGTACTTCGTTTGAAATAAGCAGGGCCATGACTGCCCATTTGGTGTAATACAATTAAACGAGGTGTCTGATCTGCTTTGGGAATCGAAGCCAAATATGCCTTCAAACCATCCACTAAGATTTCATCATGACATTCGCCATCGGCATCACACCACTTTTTCTTCAATGCTTCAGGAAATTCATATTTTTCAACACGTGTGCATGTACCCTTACAGCCTGAATTATTATCTAGCCACGTCACCTTATAGCCTGCACGCTGTGCAATATCGAGTAAACCTTCGCGATGACTTGCAAGCTGTTCGTCATATTCGGTTCTCGGCATGCCCGAGAACATACAAGGAACAGACACAGCGGTTGCGGTGCCACATGAACTGACTTGGCTAAAATTGATAATATTTTGCTGACTGAGTTCAGGATTGGTATTTTTAGCATAGCCATTGAGTGAAAAACTTTCCGCGCGCGCAGTTTCACCAACCACTAAGACCATCAATTTTGGTAAGCTTTTGGCGCTTACGTTTTCAACCATATGTGCATCTTCACCATAGATCAACAATGGCAAATTCTGTTTCGGTGCTTTTTTGTGATAATAGGAAAATGTCGAAGCGATACTGTTTTGTGGTGAGAGCATGCCTTTTAAGTCACGATGCTCACGAAAGATCGCTGCATAATCAACAAAATAAACAAACAGCAAAGCACCCATGAGGATGAGCGACAGCACTATATGTAGACCCTTTTTGGTTACCACCGTGCTTAGGGCTTCTTTATGCAGTGGCAAAAGCCAGATCAATAGCACTGGCAAAATAACCAGTCCAAAGACCCAGATAAAAAATTGTGGCGAGATTAAATCCTGCACTTCCTTTACATCTGTTTGCATCATGTTCTGCACTTGGTCAGATGTAATGGTCACGCCTAAACTATTGACAAAATAAGCACTCAAGCCACCAATGATCAGCAAAACACTCGCCAAAAGTTTTGAGTTCCATCGCCATTGCAGGAGTTGCATCAGCACATTATAAAGTGCCACTACCACCAGTACGGTTGCCGCTAAAAATAGTCCGGCCTTCAGCCCCGTATAAGGCGTGAGCTGCTGGATTTGCTGATAAAACGTAAGGTTCAAAACCACCCCAAGCCATAAGGCAAGCACGAGGTTAAATTGACTTAAACTAAGTCTTGGAATTTTTTGCTGTATTTTAGCTATGACCTGAAGCATATTGGCATCAATTATTGATCTTTGATGCCCTAATCTAAAAATTCAAACTTAAAAATCACTTAAAACTGATCAAAACCATGCAAGAAAAATAAAAAAAGGCGATGTAAAACATCGCCTTTTGAACAACTTAAATCAAGGTCTTAGAATTTAAATTCTAGGCCTGTACCCAATACAGGTTGTTCGCTTTCATCTGGACCTTGTTCAAGTGCCAAGTAACCTGCATAACCATAAGCTTTCACTTGTTTGCTAAATGCATAATCTGCACCTGCAATGAATTGCTGAGCTTCGTAATCATCACCCACTTTATAGGTCGTGGTATTTTGACTATATTGTGCTTTTACTGTCCAAGCTTTTGCAGATGGTAGATTGTATTCTGCACCAACTAACCAACCTTGAGCATCATCAATATTTTCTGCTGCAGCATCATTACCTTTAGCAGCCTCAACCTCTGATGTTTGATACAGTGCTTTGAGCGCCAAACCACCCTCAAGATTTACACGACCGATCGCACGAATTGTATTTGCTGCTGCAAATACTTTAGTTCCAGTTATTTCAGAATTAGAAACAACTTTATCATTCACGGTATATGAACCACTATTTAGCATCCCTACACCACCAAAGTTCGATGGAATGGCTTTGTCATAGGCTAAACCTGCGACAACAACGGGGCTGTCATAGACAACAGACGCCGACCAAGCATCGCCAAGACCACGACCTGCAGTTTTTACTACACCTTTGTCGCTCTTGATTCCTGAAGATTCACCTGTTGCAAGCAATGCATTAACTTTAATTGCACCTTCAGCAATTTTAAATGCTGGTGATTCATAGACAACAACGTTATCTACACGGTTTTCACCCGTCATGATGCCTGTAACATCAGCACGGTTACCCACGTAGTTATTGAATGTATCAACCGGACTAGACAATTGTTTTAATGGTGTATCGTGTGCACCGACTTTCAATGTACCAAGTTTCGCATCTTTCAAACCAACGAAGCGGTTACGCTTAGACCAGTCATCGCCTTCGCCGTCTGAGTTAAATGCCCATTCAATTGCATAAACTGCGCTTAAACGGTCAGTCAGTTTTTCATCGCCCTTTAAACCCAAGAAAGAACTGTTTGAACTGATTTCAACGACATCTTTGTCTGAAACACCCGTTTTATTATCTTCAGGTAAATAATCAACAGACGCATCAATTTCACCGTAGAAGGTTGGTGCTGCAAAGGTTGACCCAGCCAAAAGGCTCAATGCGATTGCCGCTGCTAACTTAGTTTTCATCAAAAATTTTCCTTAAATTATTTTGTAACAGATATTACACACGCGAAACATATTACAAAATTATTAAAATAATATTTGCATTGCTCTTTTAGTGCTTTAGCTGATAAAAAACAACCAAAATCATGATTTAGAAGTGATTTTGGTCATTTTTTGATGCTTTCCCCCAAAATAGAATCGGGACTAAGCTCAATGCAGCCAAACCTGTGATCCAAAATAAATAAGTGCTATAACCCAACTGATCGGCCACTATGCCACTGATGCTATACAGCCCCCCACTCACCGTCGCCATAATGGCAACCTGAAATGTAAAGTCCGTTGCTGCAAATGCTTTACGACTATATTGCATCACCAAAGTCAGCATGATCACAAGCAGCATGGCTGAAATCATGTCTTCGGCAGCATTGATCCCATAGATCAGCCATTCATGGACGGGCCGTTTTGCCTCGAACTGCAAAGCCAACCATGCATAGGCTAATAAGCTGAATATTTTCAATACTGAATAGAAAACCAAGGCCTGTGCCCGAGAAATATACTTCAAGCTAAGACCAGCAAGCCCTGCCCCAATTAAAGCAGCCACTGCACCTAGCATGGTGACATACAGACCAATTTGACTAAAACTCAATCCTAAATCGACCATCAGTGGCTTAAGTAAGGGTCCTGCTAGACCATCTGCAAGCTTAAAACTCAATAAAATCATCAGCCACAGTGTGAGAGTTTTAGTTTGAGTAAAATAAGTCAAATATTGGCGAATAGCGTAGAACAAGCCTGAAGTATGTTTATGGTTGTTATCATGCTCTTGAGAGGATTTTATATTGAGCTGTGGCTTTGAAGGTTCTCGATAGAGAAAAATAGGAATCGTATTCATGAACACCAATGCCGCTAAAAACAGAAAGGTGGCTTGCCAATCCAACCAATCCAAGGCCCAAAGTACAGCACCACCGCCCACGATAAAGCCGAGTCTTGAACCAATCACCTGAAAGGTATTGCCCCAGTGCTGTTGGTCAGTTTTTAAAATATTGACGGCCAAGCCATCGGTTGCGACATCTTGAGTCGCACCAACCAAATTCATACTGAGTAAAGCCACAAAAAATAGCAGCAAATACATCGGTTCATTCAAGCTTTGGATCGGCAAAAATGATAGGAAGACCAAGACCACCACGGACAACAACTGCATTGGAATAATCCAACTCCGATAGTGCCCTTTGGACCTTGAACCATGTCGATCAATCCACGGTGCCCAAAAAACTTTGATCGACCATGGCAGCATGAGTAATCCAAAGCCACCAATATGCGCCAAAGACACACCTTGCGCTCTTAAAATCACCGGTAAAGCATGTGTCATAAAACCGACAGGTAACCCTTGCGCCCAATATAAGGAAAACAGTAAAAGATAGAGCTGACGAAGCTGGATCATAAGTTCCTAAATGTTGAATGCGCTGAAGTTACATTTAGAGTAGTCAAAATACGGCTATTTTGCCAATGATCTAAAAAAATCATCGACCTAAGATAAGGTCAATGCTGATGCCATACTTTTAAATGTGCATCACATCAAAAATGGATTTCACCTATATAAGAATATGCAATGAATCAAAAGACTCAATTATTTCCAGTTTTGCCCGATCAAGTTCCATCACGTGGTTCCACTCTGAGCCGCGCAATTTTTAAAAAACTTTTTTTGGCACAAGGTTGGAAATTTGACGGCGAATTTCCCAACCTTGCCAAAGCTGTGGCGATCATTTCTCCGCATACTTCTAATATAGATGCATGGCATGGTTTTCTCGCCTTGCTTGGAATCGGGATAAAAATAACCATTTTTGGTAAAAACACCCTTTTTGATACTCCCTTAAAACCACTTTTGGATTGGGTCGGCGTGATCCCAGTACAGCGTGAAAATCCACATGGACTGACACGTGAAATTGCTGAGATTGTCCAAGCGACAGATCAAATTTGGATTGGAATGACACCAGAGGGAACACGAAAAAAAGCCGATAAAATCAGGAGTGGCTTTTACTATATTGCTTATGAAGCACAGATACCTATTGTGATGTTTAGCTTTGATTATGCAAAGAAAACCATTCATTGCTTAGGTGTTTTTGAACCCAGTGGAGATTTTGAAACTGATCTCAAAAAAATTTTGAAGATTTATGATGGCAAATTTTCCCCGAAAAATCCCGAATGGTTGGCATTGCCGTTACAAAAGCACTTGAAAAAGCCCTAGTCAAATGGCTATTTTTTTGATGTGATGTGCACTTTGTATATTTAAACATCAGATTTCACCCATGAAACTTTTGCATTACCTGATTCCTAGCCTCTTTGTATTGGCACTCACTGGCTGTGACTCTGCAACCAAAACGCCTGCGACCACGACACCTACACCAGCCAAAGCACGTGAACCGGTGATCGCGATTGCGCTCGGTGGCGGCGGTGCCAAAGGTTTTGCACATATTGGTGTGCTTAAAGTGCTCGAATCGCACGGTATTAAACCTAAAATTGTGACTGGGACTAGTGCGGGTAGTTTTGTCGGCAGCTTGTATGCTAGTGGAAAAACGCCTTATCAAATGCAGCAATTGGCCCTGAACTTTAAAGAGTCTGATATTCGTGATTTAACCTTAAATAGCCAAGGCATTATTCAAGGGCAAAAACTGCAAGACTTTGTTAATAAAAACGTCGGCAATAAATCAATTGAACAATTTCCAAAGCGCTTTGCTGCTGTAGCCACCCGTTTAGATAATGGCAGCAAAACTGAATTTAACCGTGGTAATGCAGGCCAAGCGGTACGTGCATCGTGCAGCATTCCAAATGTATTTGTACCTGCAACCATTGCAGGGGTGAAATATGTCGATGGTGGCTTAGTCAGCCCGATTCCGGTGAAAACGGCACGTGATATGGGTGCAGATATCGTGATTGCGGTTGATATTTCTGCGCGTCCTGACGGTAGCAAAGCCGTAAGCATGTTTGGTTTACTCGATCAAACCATTAACATAATGGGACAACAAAGTATTAATGAAGAACTAAAAAATGCCAATTTCGTGATTCAACCTAAAGTGGGACATATTGGCACACTCGATTTAAAGTCGAGCAATGCGACGATTTTAGAAGGTGAAAAAGCCGCACAGCTCAAAGTGAATAGCATTATTAAGGCGATCGATAACTTTAAACAGTCCCCTGCGGCCTTTAAACCAGCACCAAAAGCGAAAATATAATTCAACGATTTTTTTTATATTCATTGAGTTATACATCTGCTACATTGATATAGATACTGGTTCATCTATATCAATTCACCCTTATATAAGAGTAGATGTATGGAATTTATTTTAGAACCTTGGCACTGGTTTGTATTGGGCGTCGCTTTGATGCTTTTTGAACTAATTTTGCCGTCTTTTGCTGCGCTATGGTTTGGCGTTTCCGCAATTTTGGTTGGGATCTTATATTGGATCTTTCCATCCATGGACTTTAATGTCCAAATTGTGGTTTGGATTATTTTTGCCGTGCTCTGCACATTTTTGTGGTTCAAATTTATTAAGCCTTTATCCATTGATAAAACCAAAGCAGGTCTGTCGCGTGAAGCGACGATTGGCCAAGTGGGTATGGTGATTCAAACCCAGCTAAATCATGGCAGCGTTAAAGTTCGCTTCCCGATGCCTGTTTTAGGTTCAGACGAATGGCATTGCCGTACCCAAGATGCACTTCAAGTCGGTGACCGTGTTCGCGTGACTGATATTTTAGGCAATGATTTAGTCGTCCAACTGCACAGCAGCAACCACCCCACTGACAATCCATAAATAAGTGAGAAATGACATGTCTGGTGTTTCTATTGTTTTTTTAGCGCTCTTAGTTTTTGTAGCCGTCACCATTTTTAAAGGTGTCCGTATTGTTCCCCAAGGTTATAAATGGATTGTTCAGCGTTTAGGTAAATACCATACAACGCTCAATCCGGGACTGAACTTTGTGATTCCGTATGTCGATGAAGTGGCTTATAAAGTCACAACCAAAGATATCGTCTTAGATATTCCCTCTCAGGAAGTGATCACACGTGACAACGCGGTACTGCTGATGAATGCTGTGGCTTATATCAATTTAACCACACCTGAAAAAGCAGTTTATGGTATTGAAAAAGAGGTGGTCCCACTTGTTTGAACAACTAAAAGCGTATTTATAAGTGATATTCCGCTCTAGTTAAGCCACCTTGTTTTGTTGGGGTAGCTGATCATAGTAAAACTCATTTGGTGTCATTTTGTCTAGACTCGAATGAGGTCGTTTCAAATTATAAAACTCAAAATATGCACTTAATTGCTTTTTCGCATCTGTGACACTGCTATAAGCTTTGAGATACACCTCTTCATATTTAACGCTCCGCCATAATCGTTCAACCATCACATTATCTACCCATCGACCTTTACCATCCATACTGATTTGAATGCCATTTGATTTCAATACATCAATAAATGCATCACTGGTAAACTGGCTGCCTTGGTCTGTATTAAATATTTCAGGTCGACCATATTTTTCAATCGCTTCATTTAAAGCCGAAATACAAAAATCCACCTCCATACTAATCGATACCCTATGCGCAAGTACCTTGCGGCTATGCCAATCAATCACAGCACATAAATAAACAAAGCCTTTTGCCATAGGGATATACGTTATATCCGTAGACCACACTTGATTACTGCGCTGAATAGCCAACCCTTTGAGCAGATATGGATATTTACGGTGAGCTTGATTAGCCTGGCTTAAATTTGGTTTGCAATATAACGCCTGAATACCCATTTTCTTCATTAAAGTACGTGTATGACGTCGTCCTATATGATGTCCTTGACGATTCAACAAATCACGCATCATACGACTGCCTGCAAAAGGATATTGCATATGTAATTCATCAATACATCGCATCAGCTTCAGATCTGATGCACTCACAGGTTTTGGGCGATAGTAATAACAACCACGGGAGACTTTCAGCAGCTTAGCTTGCTTAGATACTGAAATCTGAAGTGAGTCGTCGATTAACTTTTGTGGTTGAAGCGGCCCAGTTTCTTCAACACACCTTCTAAAAAATCAATTTCTAATGCCTGCTCACCGATTTTTGCATGTAGTTTTTTTAGATCGATGGGTGGTTCTGTTGGAGCTTTTGATTGATCGAAAGCTTGCGAGGAAGCTGAGATCAATTGATTTTTCCAGTCAATAATTTGGTTTTGATGAACATCAAACTCAGCACTCAATTCAGCAAGTGTTTTTTCTGCTTTAATCGCAGCAAGTGCTACCTTAGCTTTAAAATCATTTGAATGATTTCTTCTTGGTCTACGTGCCATAAAATACTCCATATATTGATGTTTATAACATCATTTGAGGAGCAGAATATCACTTATAGGAGTTGTTCAAATTTACGGATCCATCTCTAAAACTACACATGGGCGATTCAAAACTTAGTTCAAACCTCTTTACGTTCAATTGTCGGTGAAATGGACCTCGATGATGCACTTTCATCGCGTGATCATATTAAGGCTAAACTTAAAGCTGCTATTTCTGACGATATCTCTGACTGGGGAATTACGCTTAAAACTGTAGAAATTCAAGATATTAAACCTTCTCATACCATGCAAGCTGCGATGGAAGAGCAAGCGGCCGCTGAACGTCAACGTCGTGCGACAGTGACCAAGGCAGACGGTGAAAAACAAGCGGCTATTTTGGAAGCAGATGGTCGTTTAGAAGCCTCTCGTCGTGATGCAGAAGCTCAAGTTGTACTGGCAGAGTCTTCTCAACGTGCAATTGAAATGGTGAGTTCAGCCGTCGGCGATAAAGAAATTCCAGTTGCTTACTTACTGGGTGAACAATACGTTAAAGCCATGCAAGATATGGCTAAATCTAATAATGCCAAAACTGTGGTTTTACCTGCGGATGTACTGAATACGATTCGTGGTGTGATGGGACGTAATAACTAAATCTTCGCATTAATTAAAATGGGTCGTGATATACGGCCCATTTTTATGCCCAAAACAAAAAAGAAGGCAAAGTTTGTCAATTTATGTTTAAATTTCACGTTATTTTTTTGACGTTTTAGGACTTATCGTTCGATTTCACCTACTTGGCTTAGGCAAATCCCATTGAGTCCCCTAATTAAACGCAATTGTCCAACGCCAAAGCGGATACCGTATGAGCTCCCTGAATCCCACCCTAATTACCTTTCTCTTTTATATTGTCGCCATGGTCGTGATCGGTTTACTTGCATACCGTGCGACCAGTAACTTTTCTGACTACATTTTAGGTGGCCGCCGATTAGGGAGCTTTGTCACTGCCCTTTCTGCAGGTGCATCGGATATGAGTGGTTGGTTGCTCATGGGTCTTCCGGGGGCGATTTACCTTTCAGGTTTATCTGAAATGTGGATTGCAATTGGTCTGATCATTGGTGCTTGGCTCAACTGGTTACTTGTGGCAGGTCGTCTCCGTGTACATACCGAAGTTCAAAATAATGCCCTGACCCTACCTGACTATTTCTCAAATCGTTTTAACGATCAAAAGAAAATCTTACGTATCGTGTCTGCTGTGATTATTTTGATTTTCTTCGCAATTTACTGTGCTTCAGGCATGGTTGCAGGCGCTCGATTATTTGAAAGTATGTTTGGTATGTCGTATAGCACTGCGCTTTGGATCAGTGCCATTGCAACGGTGAGCTATGTGTTTATTGGTGGCTTCCTTGCTGTCAGTTGGACCGATACCATTCAAGCGGGCTTTATGATTTTTGCCTTGCTACTTACCCCTATCGTGGTCATGTTGTCATTCTCTGATTTAAGCCAGTTCACTCTGGCACTAGAAGCGGCACGCCCTCAAGCCATGGATGTATTTGCTGACTTAAGTTTTGTCGCAATCATGTCTTTATTGGCATGGGGCTTAGGCTATTTTGGTCAACCGCATATCTTAGTGCGCTTCATGGCAGCTGATTCTGTTAAATCGATTCCCAATGCACGCCGTATTGGTATGACATGGATGACGCTCTGCCTCGGTGGCGCAGTTGCAGCAGGCTTCTTCGGTATTGCTTATTTCCAACAGCATCCAGAACTGGCAGGTGTCGTTACAGCAAACCCTGAAACGGTCTTTATGGAATTGACTAAAATTCTATTTAACCCATGGGTGGCAGGTATCGTATTGGCTGCGATTTTAGCTGCGATCATGAGTACCTTAAGCTGTCAGCTTTTAGTCTGTTCAAGTACCTTAACTGAAGACTTTTATAAATCATTCTTACGTAAAAATGCTTCACAAAAAGAATTGGTTTGGGTCGGCCGTATCATGGTGTTAATGATTGCGTTGCTAGCGATCTATATGGCGGCTAATCCTGACTCTAAAGTCCTTGGTCTCGTCGCATATGCATGGGCAGGCTTCGGTGCTGCATTTGGCCCACTGATTATCATGTCATTGTTCTGGAAACGCATGACACTCAATGGTGCTTTAGCAGGTATGGTGGTTGGTGCTGTTATGGTTATTCTATGGAAAAACCTCTGGGGCGATACAGGCGTTTATGAAATTATTCCTGGCTTCATTTGCTCACTACTTGCAATCATCATTGTAAGCTTAATGGGCAAAGCACCATCTGCTGAAGTCACTGAAAAATTTGAAGAAGCAGATCGTATCTATAAAGAAAGTATTTAAGACCAATAGCACTTAAATTTAAGCTCTAATTTTTAATATCTGCAAAAAAGGACGCCTAGCGTCCTTTTTTGTTTTTTATCATGTCATCCATTTAGCTATTCCGTATATGGTTTATTGACTTCTGTTCCAAATATACAAAATATAAAAAAGCCCACAACATGTTACATGTGTGGGCTGAGGTCTTTTACTGCGTTATATTAACTTTGACGTTTTAATAAAAACTGCGTGATCTTGTGTAATTCTGCCGCATCTTCTGCAAAATAATCCAAAGCTTGAAGCGCTTGTGCATGTAATTCTTCTGCATAAGCTTGGGCTTGATCAAGACCCATTAGCGCAGGATATGTCGATTTATCCACTTGTTGATCTTTACCCGCTGTTTTACCCAATGCCTCAGTATCAGCAATAATATCTAAAATATCATCTTGCACCTGAAAGGCTAAACCAATCGCAAGACCAAATTCGCGGAGTTTAGGAATAGCTTGATCTGTGCCATTAAATATTGTCACTGCCGCCATCATGATTGCTGCAGAAATTAAAGCGCCGGTTTTATTTCGATGAATGTTTTCTAGTTCATCCTGACTGACGTGTTTGCCTTCCGCTTGTAAGTCTAGGACTTGTCCATTGACCATTTTTGAAGTTGCAGTCGCTAAAATTTGCATTTGCTTTAAGATAATCGGCGCTTCAACGGCTGGGCCTTGATCAAAGAGACGACTGCCTAAAACTTCAAAAGCCATCGATTGTAAAATATCGCCAGCAAGTAAGGCCGTATCTTCACCAAAAGCCACATGACAAGTTGGTTGACCACGACGAAGTAAATCATTGTCCATACACGGCAAATCATCGTGTGCCAATGAATAGCAATGAATAAATTCAATTGCCACCGCAGCACGGCGTACTGCTGCAAAATTGGTATTGGGTTTTAATGCTGCTGTTGCATAACAAAGTGCCGGTCGAACACGTTTTCCACCCAACATCACAGCATGATACACCGCCCCTTTTAAGGGTTCTGGAATTGAAAATGCATCAAGCGCTGTCAGTAAATCCTGCTGAATACGCTGCTGCGCTTCTGTCAGGGCATGTGTGGAAACGTCTGTTAAAGAAGACACATTCACCTCAAATACTTTAAATATTTAACTGCTTCGTTCATTAGCAAATCGACTGCCAATGTTTTCTGTCAATTTTGACCTGTTGCATCATACTGCTTTCTCAGATCTTTCTCTATGTTACGACCTAAATCTATGTGTTTTTCCCACAGTCTGATGGTTTTTTAAATGTCGTTTCCTCAAATAGCGCCACATTTTGTCCATCATTAAAACAAGTACAATTTTTCGAGCCTTTCTTGGCTTGATACAAAGCCTGATCGGCACGTGCCAATGTTTCAAAAAATGACTCTGTACCATCCCACAAGGCCACTCCGCATGAGATACTCAGTTGTAAAGCCTTATCCGCATAATTCATCGAAGAAGCATAGATTTGCTCACAACATTGTTGTGCAATCGAACATGCAGTCGATATAGCCGTGCGTGGCAAAATCATTGCAAACTCTTCCCCACCCATGCGATATATTTGTGCATCTGCGTGTTGACTAATTTGCACCCTTAAAAGCTGCGCACTTTTTCTTAAAACCTCATCGCCAAACGCATGACCGTAGATATCATTGATTTGCTTAAAATTGTCTAAGTCGAGCATCATCAAACAAATTTCATCGGCTTGTTCAACCGCGAAGCTTTTTTGCCACTGAGAAAGGTCTAAATCAAAACCTCGTCGATTTTTTATCCCTGTCAGATAATCAAAATAAACTTGTTGTTCGAGTTGTTGGTTATGTTTCAACAGCGATAATTCGAATTGCTTTAAATTTGTAATATCCGCACAGCACAACAACACATGTTCCAAATCGCCACTTTGTTGAAACTTTGGTTTGAGCGTGAACCAATAATGCCGTTCATTTTCACTATACATAAAGGGTTCAATGCTATCGTTCTCTAAACAGCGTAAATCAAACTCAGAACTTGTGGCTTTGGTTTTTTGCTGCATCACAGACACATGATTTAATACGATCTCTTGTAAGTCTGACTGAAACCGATGTTTAAATATTTGATTGGCGCATATCAGCTCAGCTGTCGCAGAAAATAATGCAGCAGGCATTGGCAACGCTTCTAATACAGCCAATTGTTCAGTAGGTAGATCCGATTTTATTAAGTCTTTTTTAAGCATGGTTTCGCTACTTTTTTTCAGGGTAAAGCTACGCAAAATGCTAACAAAATTAATCTGGCATAAATCACAGAAACTTTCTAATATTAAATGCAGTTCATATTATATAAAAAGATATACCAATTCATGATTTGCTTATTCATATAAAAGATAAAGGCAAAAAAAAGCCCCTGCAAAGCAGAGGCTGATTTCAAATGAGATGTTAAATGCTTAATCCAAACTATCCGCAGGAATACGCACCCAACCTTCCATTAAGACACGCGCACTTCGGCTCATTACGGCTTTTTTAACGACCCACTGACCATTTTCATAAATTGCTTGCGCACCTACACGTAACGTCCCAGATGGATGTCCGAAACGCACGGCTTCTCGCTCCCCACCACCCGCGGCTAAGTTCACAAGTGTCCCCGGTATCGCAGCTGCTGTACCAATGGCAACTGCCGCTGTGCCCATCATGGCATGATGCAGTTTCCCCATCGACAAGGCACGAACCAATAAGTCCGTATCGTGTTCTGAAATTTGTTTAGAACTCGAAGATGTATAAGCTTTCGGTTTTGAAACAAATGCAATCTTTGGTGTATGTTGACGTTGCTCTGCTTCAGCAATATCTGAAATCAAACCCATTTGCTGCGCACCATAAGCACGGATTTTTTCAAAACGGGCCAATGCCTTAGCATCACCGTTGATCGCATCTTGCAGTTCAGTGCCGACATAACCAATATCTTCTGCATTTAAGAAAATCGTTGGAATACCTGCATTAATGAATGTTGCAGGGAAACTGCCTTCATCGGGTACGGTTAAGGTATCGACCAAATTCCCTGTAGGGAACATAGCGCCGCCATCTTCACCATCATCTGCGGGGTCTAAAAATTCAATTTGAACTTCGGCTGCTGGGAAGGTTACACCATCTAGTTCAAAATCACCGGTTTCTTGTACTGCACCATCAGTAATAGGTATATGGGCAATAATGGTTTTTTGAATATTGGCTTGCCAAATACGAACCGTACATAAACCATTTTCAGGAATACGTGATGCCTCAACCAAACCATTTGAAATGGCAAATGCACCAACCGCTGCTGTTAGGTTTCCGCAGTTACCACTCCAGTCGACAAATGCTTTATCAATCGACACTTGTCCAAATAGATAGTCTACATCATGCTCAGGCTGTGAACTTTTTGCCAAAATCACGGTTTTACTGGTACTTGATGTCGCTCCACCCATCCCATCAATTTGTTTGCCATAAGGATCTGGACTGCCAATCACACGTAATAAAAGTTGGTCGCGAACTTTTCCAGCTTGTTGTGCTGCAAGGGGCAAATCATCTAGCTTGAAAAATACACCTTTACTTGTACCACCACGCATATAAGTCGCTGCAATTTTAATTTGGGGAGCAAAACTCATTTTTATTGAATCCTTAATCTTTATCATTGTGTTTTGGCAGAGCGTTCTTTTCTGCGCTTTTGCATCATACAATGTTTAATTGAAGTTTTAACAATCACATGACTTAAGTATAAAAAAACAACATTCGATACCTTTTCCATATAAAGCCAAGCATCAGAATTTCAATTAAAATAAAATTAATCTATTGATTCATAAATTTTTAATTCAGCATTTAAAACGAAAAATAGGTTATTAAACCTATAAATATTTTTCATAAATTTTGAGCTACTAGGCTATTCATTCTCTATACATTACAATTACCAAAATTAAACCATTCTCGGGAAGAGTAACTTGACTACCAATTCCTCCGAACTCAAGCGTGGCTTAAAGAATCGTCATATTCAATTGATTGCCATGGGTGGTGCAATTGGTACAGGCTTATTCTTGGGCTCAGCGCATGTGATTCAATCTGCTGGACCATCCATTATTCTTGGCTACGCCATTGGCGGTTTGATCGCCTTTCTAATTATGCGTCAGTTGGGTGAAATGATCGTCCATGAACCTGTAGCGGGTTCATTTAGCCATTTTGCATATAAATATTGGGGGAAATTTCCAGGTTTCTTAACAGGTTGGAACTACTGGATTCTCTATATTTTAGTGGCAATGACAGAACTCACCGCTGTTGCGAAATACATCAATTACTGGTGGCCTCATATTCCAGCATGGGCATCTGTACTGTTCTTCTTCGTGATCATTACTTTAGTAAACTTAGGTAATGTGAAGTTTTATGGTGAATCTGAGTTTTGGCTGTCGATTATTAAAGTCACTGCAGTTATTTCGATGATCGTATTTGGTTTGTATTTGCTACTGACTGCAGATGCCAACTCAACAGCATCATTTACCAACTTATGGAGTCAGGGCGGTTTCTTCCCAAATGGTTTTGAAGGCTTATTCTTCATGCTGGCTTTCTTGATGTTCGCCTTCGGTGGTATTGAACTGATTGGTATGGCAGCAGCGGAAGCTGAAAATCCAAAAGAAACTATTCCTAAAGCGATTAACCAAGTTGTTTTCCGTATTTTGATTTTCTACGTGGGTTCTTTGACTATTCTATTGTCACTTGTGCCATGGAATCAGCTTGAACTAGGTGGTTTAGACAAAAGTCCATTTGTGATGATCTTTAGCCAACTGGGTATTGATTGGGCTGCACATTTACTGAACTTCATTATTTTAACTGCAGCACTGTCTGTTTATAACAGCGGTATGTATGCCAATAGCCGTATGCTTTACAGCTTGGCGAAGCAAGGTAATGCTCCAAAAGTTTTCGCTAAAACCAACAAAAGTGGCGTGCCAATTCCAGCGGTATTACTTTCTGCAGTCCTGATTTTCGGTTGCGTACTCTTAAACTACTTCGTACCTGAAGATGCGCTTGGTCACTTAATGTATGTGGTGGTTGGTGCACTTGTCCTTAACTGGGCGATGATTACCATGACTCACTTACAGTTCCGTCGTGCAAAACGTATTTTGAATTTTACAACGTCTTATCCTGCACTTTGGGCACCAGTCAGCAACTACATCGTTCTGATCTTTATTGCTTTAGTTCTCTTTATTATGTGGACTCAGGGCTTTATGGAATCTGTTCTAATGATCCCTGTTTGGATTACAGTCATGTTATTAATGTTTAACTATCTTAATCCTAAAGATTTGAGCGACATTGACCCCAATGAAGTTCATAAAGACTAAGTAATTTAAAAAGTTATTGTTTCGGCAATAACTTTTTTTTTAGCTAAAATAGGAGTACATTAGCCTCCGTCTTGCGCTCTTAGCTTAACTGGATAGAGCAGTTGCCTCCTAAGCGACCGACGTGGGTTCGAGTCCCGCAGAGCGCACAATTTCTGAGATATCCCTCCTCCCTGTATTTGTAATCCCCCATATACCAATAAATATAAAGAAAGAACCTTTCACACTAAAAACCCATCAATTACAGTTTTTAACTTAATTATTGTTTTTACAAAGATTACTGTTCAAAGACTATTTTTAAGAACAGTTAAATAGCGCTTTAAAATGTGCTAACCACCTACCTCTCAATGCAAAAAACGACACATAGTATGGTCCATAAGGCCAAAAAATCAATTTATGACTGCTCATATCAAAATTTTTTCAATTTTTTTCTAGGTTTAGAAAATAATGCGCTAAATGAAAATATTAAATAATAATCAAAATGTTATATATACTAATTAGTACTTTTACTCTAAAAATAGCAACTTTTAGCCATATTTTTCAATCTAGAGCATTTACTCTTATTTTAATTGTGCTATTTTTGTCACATGGAGTAACAATTAAGCCTAAGAGTATTAAGAAGTTTTCCATAACGAATATATGCAGTAACCATAAAAATCAAATTCGTATCTCAAGGAATGACGAAGAATGAAATTAAAAACTTTAGCTACAGCCATGATTCTTGCTTCAGTTCCAATGACAGGTGCTTTTGCAGCAGCACTAGATCGTTCAGGACAATCTATTTCTGCATTTTTACAACCAGGGAACTATTTTGAAGCAGGTATTTCGGTTTTAGATCCGAATGTTTCAGGGAAGATGAACAGCACTGCACCTGCTAGCAACCCAACATTAGGAGCTCTTGCTAATACATCACTAGATGACATGGCGGGTGATTACTATTTTCCACAAGCAGCATTAAAATTACAGCTAACTGATAATTTTTCTTTTGGTTTACTATATGATCAACCTTTTGGTGCAGAAGCTAAATATAGTGCAACAGATCAAACACTACCAGTTGCAGGTAACCCTGGCGCATTCCAATTAATGGGCGAAACAACTGAAGTCGACGTTCACACCCAAAATATTTCGATGATATTTGGTTTTCAACCGACTGAAAATTTCAACATTTATGGCGGTGGTGTATATCAAACAGTAAAAGGCGATGTTCAACTACGTGGTATTGCATATGGAGCAAACCAAGCTCTCGGTTTATATAATGCAAATATGAAAGAAGATAGCGCCGTTGGTTGGTTAGCAGGATTAGCTTACCAAATCCCAGAAATTGCTTTAAAAGCATCTATTACTTACCGTTCTGAAATTGATCACGAAGCTGCAACCACAGAAACTGGAAACAGTGCTCTACTTGGCGGTGCTTTTTCAACACGTGCTGACACCAAGATCACTACACCTCAGTCTGTTAACCTAGATTTTCAAACTGGTATCATGGCCGACACTGTCGCATTTGCGAATGTCCGTTGGGTAGATTGGTCAAATTTCGCAATTCGTCCAACTGCTTTTGGTGCAGCATCTGAAACACTAGGTGCCATTGGTCGTGGCCCAGTGGGTGGGTTTGATCTTGTTGCTTATACTGATGATCAAATCAATGCTACAGTCGGTGTAGGTCGTAAATTTAGTGAACAATGGGCTGGTAACGTCTCTGTAGGCTGGGATTCAGGCGCAGGTAACCCTGTATCAACACTTGGTCCTACTGAAGGCTACTGGAACGTAGGCTTAGGTTTACAATTCAGCCCAGCGCCTAACTACTTTATCGCAGGTGGTGTTAAATACTTCATGTTAGGTGATGCTGAAGCACAACCTGCATCAATGTTTGGTACAAATGAATCAGTAGCATCATTTGAAGATAACGATGCTTGGGCATACGGTTTAAAAATCGGTTACCGCTTCTAATTTAAATATGATTCGGGCCATAGTTCGCTATGGCCCTAACTTTTTATTCTTTCCCTATCTTGTTTGATCAAACAATAAACATTTAAATTTACTAAAACATTTATCAAAAACTAAGCTTTTTACTCTAATTTTTCATTTAAAAATCATAAAGATAATTATCAATCACTAGAATAAATACTCTAGTCATGCTCATTTTTTAACTTCCCTAGTTCAATTTTAGAGTAGCAACTCTTATTTACTGTTTTTCTATTTATGTTACTTTCCACACATTGAAATAACATCAAAAGTTACAAACAGGGAAAAGTATGCGCTTAAATCACCTTAGCTACGCAATTTTACTTACCGCTTTACCAACAGCATCATTATTTGCAGCGGGTCTAGATCGTTCAGGTCAGTCTATTTCAGCATTCTTACAACCTGGTAACTATGCAGAAGCAGGTATCACTGTTCTAGATGCAGAAGTAAAGTCAAATGAACTTAATGTCGATGACATGGCGAAGTCATATTACTTCCCTTCCGCTGCTGTCAAAGTACAAGCGACTGACAAAATTTCACTAGGTTTAATTTACGACCAACCATACGGTGCAGAAGCTGAATATGATGCTGCATCGCAAGTATTTGGTAATGGTGCTCAAGGTACATCTGTAGATGTTAAAACTGAAAGCTTAACTGCCCTAATTGGTTACCAACCAAACGAAAATTGGAACTTTTATGCAGGTCCAGTTTGGCAAACTGTAGAAGCCAATATCAAACTACGTGGTGCTGCTTATGGTGGTAATGCCAAACTTGGTACTTATAACATCGAAATGGAACGTGAAGAAGCTTATGGCTGGTTAGCAGGTGTTGCTTATTCGATTCCTGAAATTGCATTAAAAGCGGCTATTACCTACCGCTCTGAAATTGAACATAATACAAAATCCAATGAAACTACGCTTCTACCGTATCCATCTTTAAGTGCGCTGACATCATCTGTTGATGCAACAACACCTCAATCAGTTAACTTAGATTTCCAAACAGGTATTGCTAAAGATACGCTAGCATTTGCCAATGTTCGTTGGGTACATTGGAGCCAGTTTGCGGTTAAACCAACTTTACTTGGTAACGTAAGTTCAATTCCAGCACCTCATGTCCGTCAAAATCTTATTGATTACTCAGACGACCAATGGTCAGCTAATGTTGGTGTAGGCCATAAATTTAACAGCAAATGGTCTGGTTCTGCATCTGTAGGTTACGATTCGGGTGCTGGCAACCCTGTTACGACTTTAGGCCCTGTTGAAGGGTATTGGAATGTTGGTCTAGGTGGTCAATATAGTCCTGCTGAAAACTATTTCATCCAAGCAGGTGTTAAATACTTCTGGTTAGGTGATGCTACTGCTCAAACTGGTGGTAATCCAGTAGGTGAATTTGAAGATAACCATGCGCTTGGCTATGGTTTGAAAATAGGCTATCGCTTCTAAGTTGTTAGAACAGCTTTGCATTAAACAAGAAAGGGCGCATAAGCGCCCTTTTCTATAACCAGCTATACAGAATTAAGCTGGAATATCACGAACTGAAGCATTACGAATCGCTTCTTTTAATGCAGCATAGCCATGAATTGGTGGGAATTGTGGAAATTCTGCAATCACATTGTCAGGCGCATCAAATAAGAAACCCGCATCTGCTTCACCAAGCATCGTCGTATCGTTATAAGAATCACCTGCTGCAATCACCCGGAAGTTTAACCCATGCAATGCTTGAACGGCTTTACGCTTTTGATCAGGTTGACGAAGCTTATAAGCTGAGATCATACCATTTTCATCAGTTTCTAATTTGTGGCAGAAAATCGTTGGCCAACCAAGTTGCTGCATTAATGGATGTGCAAACTCATAGAAAGTATCTGAAAGAATAATCAATTGAAAATGAGTACGCACCCACTCTACAAACTCTTTTGCACCTTCAAATGGCCCCATATCTGCGATTACGTCTTGAATATCGTTTAAACCCAAACCGTGTTGTTTTAGGATATTTAAACGCTGAGTCATCAACACATCGTAATCTGGAATGTCACGAGTCGTTGCTTCAAGTTCTTTAATGCCTGTTTTTTTCGCAAAATTAATCCAAATTTCAGGTACTAAAACCCCTTCTAGATCTAAACAAACGACTTCCATGCACTCTACCCTCTGTTATGTGAAAAAAATTTTTCATTATCATAGCGGAAGAATAAAAAAATGCATTGTTCTTTTTTAAATCTGTTTTTTTCATAAGTATCTATTTTTTAGTGATAAGTGTGTTTTAGCATTTCCATTAAAATAGTTCTGAAATAAATTAATATAGGTTTTAACGTTCCAAGCCTATAGCCAGGACATTCATGACTACCATCCCTACTATTGACCTTGTCGATGCACTTGCATCTGAATATGCAGATAAATCACCTTCTGAGATTATGAAACTTGCGCTTAGCCAGCAAGGTGAAGTTGCGATTTCCTTTTCTGGTGCAGAAGATGTTGTACTGATTGATCTTGCATCGAACTTAGGGATTCCTTTTCGTGTATTTAGTTTAGATACCGGTCGCTTACACCCTGAAACTTACCAATTTTTAGATACTGTCCGTAAACATTATAAAATTGATATCGAAATCTGTTTCCCAAAAAGTGATGCGGTACAAAAACTGGTGACAGAAAAGGGCTTTTTTAGCTTCTATCAAGATGAACATAAAGAATGCTGTGGTATCCGAAAAGTACAACCTTTGCGTAAAAAACTAGCCACTTTAGATGGCTGGATCACAGGTCAACGTAAGGACCAAAGCCCTGGCACACGTAATGAAATTCCTGTGGTACAAGCAGACCCCGGTTTTTCAGGTCCGGGCAAGCAATTGATTAAATATAATCCTTTGGCAAACTGGTCTAGCGCTGATGTATGGAACTATATCCGTCTCATGGAAATTCCATATAATCCACTACACGAACGTGGCTTTATCTCGATTGGCTGTGAACCATGTACTCGACCTGTTTTACCGAATCAACACGAACGTGAAGGTCGCTGGTGGTGGGAAGATGCAACCCATAAAGAATGCGGCTTACACGCAGGCAACATGAAAAAATAAAGATCACAAAACCACTGCATAGCAGTGGTTTTTTTCAACGCATAGATACACATAATTCCGTATCATTTCAACGTAAAAACGCTATACTGCAAATGACAATTTAATAATTCTAACAATGCTACTCATACATGAGCAGCTGTAGAAATTGCAGTGAGGCAATCAACGCTATGCGTCCATTACATCCTATTGATTTCATATTCTTAAATTTAGAGAAACGGCAACAACCGATGCACGTAGGTGGTCTATTTTTATTTCAGATCCCTGACAATGCACCAGATACTTTTATTCAAGATTTAGTCGCAGATATTCGTAATTCAAAATCCATTCCTATTCCTCCTTTTAACAATAAACTCAACGGCTTCTTTTGGGATGAAGACGAAGAGTTTGATTTAGATCATCACTTCCGCCATATCGCACTGCCGCATCCCGGTCGTATCCGTGAACTTTTGACTTATATTTCACAGGAACACAGTGCGCTGATTGACCGTGCAAAACCGCTTTGGACCTGCCATATTATTGAAGGCATTGAAGGCAATCGTTTTGCCATGTACTTCAAAATCCACCACGCGATGGTCGATGGCATTGCAGGTATGCGTTTAGTTGAAAAATCGCTTTCGCATGACCCAGATGCTAAAAGTATTGTGCCACCATGGTGTGTAGAAGGCCCTCGTGCAAAACGCCTGAAGCAGCCTAAAGCCAGTCGTATGAAAGGTCTGTTATCGACCATTAAGGGACAACTTGACTCTACTCCACGAGTTTTGTACGAACTGTCACAAACCGTGATGAAAGATATGGGGCGTAACCCAGATTATGTGTCTAGCTTCCAAGCGCCGAGTTCAATATTAAACCAACGGGTCAGTTCTTCACGTCGTTTCGCTGCTCAGTCTTTTGAATTTTCACGTTTGTCACATATTGCCAAGTCACTTGGTGTAACAATTAACGATATTGTGCTCGCAATTTGTTCAGGTGCATTACGTGAGTATTTAATTACACAAAATGCATTACCTAAAAAGCCATTGATTGCCATGGTGCCTGCATCTGTGCGTACCGATGATTCAGATATGTCAAACCGTATTACCATGATTTTGGCCAATCTTGGAACCCATAAAGAAGATCCGCTAGAACGGTTGAAGATTGTGCGTCGTAGTGTGCTCAATGCCAAAGAGCGCTTTAAGCGGATGAACTCGAATCAAATTTTAAACTACAGTGCTTTTGTCTACAGTGCAGCAGGTTTAAATATTGCATCAGGCTTCATGCCAAAACGTCAGGCCTTTAACTTGGTCATTTCGAATGTTCCCGGCCCACAAGAGCCGTTATATTGGAATGGTGCACGTTTAGAAGCGCTCTACCCAGCGTCTATTGTTTTGGATGGTCAAGCGCTTAATATCACCATGACCAGCTATTTAGATAAGCTTGAAGTTGGTTTAACCGCATGTCGTAATGCGCTGCCAAAAATGCAAAATTTACTCACGCATTTGGAAGAAGAAATTCAACGATTTGAAACTATTGTGAACCAAGATTCCCCAAAGTTACAGGCGGTTAGCTAACCGCCTGTTTCTAGATTTGGTATCAATTCATCAGCATCTTGAACCATACATAATGATAAAAACCCGTCTAAATTAAACAATCTAGACGGGTTTTTAGTATTTGAACTTTGATTGATTTTTTGGAGCAATTTATGTGTATAAGCTAAAATTTAGGTGAACAAATCCGTTGCTATTGTTTAATTATGACTTGTAGATACGAACTGATAATTAAGTTTATTTTCCATTATTTATAAAATTTTAGCGCATTAAATATTTTAGAATTGCGCGTTAGCACTTTAACCCTCTGGATTACATTATTTATATTTCAATATTTAAGCTTTAATTGCTCGGCACTGTTTAAGTAACTGATGACAAGCAGAACGAATCATAGACGCTGTAATTTGAACCTCATTACCACGCTCATCCACGATATAACCTGAATGGATCGCTTTTGCTTCAACAACAGTTTTAAGACCACTTTTCATTACTGTTTTACTAACACCCATAGTACACCTCTTTTTGCTAAGCCATTTTCAAGTCCAATGCAGGAAAATGGCTTTGGCTATTTGATGTGTCTAGTATTCAAAATAACAGTTCAAAAGTAAAATCTCAGTTGTAACAAGTGTTTAACGATATTCTGTTACAATTTCAGCTCAGAATGATATCGTATTGCTCTTGCGTATATAAATTTTCCACTTGGAACTTGATCACACGGCTAATAAAGTGCTCTAAATCAGCTACCGCAGGTGCTTCAGCAGTTAACAATCGGTCAATCACCGACGGATGTGCCACCACGGTAAAACCACTTTGTGACTCATAAGCACGTGCATATCTCAAGATTTCACGGAAAATTTCATAGCAAACTGTTTCAGCCGTTTTCACATAACCACGCCCCTGACAGGTTGGGCAAGAATCACAAAGAAGATGCTCCAAAGATTCACGGGTGCGTTTCCGAGTCATCTCCACCAAACCCAGCTCAGACACTTGAGTGATCTTGGTTTTTGCATGATCGCGCTCGAGCATTTTCTCAAACTGGCTCATCACTTCTTCACGATGATGTGCTTCTTGCATATCAATGAAGTCAATAATGATAATCCCGCCCAAGTTACGTAGTCGAAGCTGACGTGCAATGACCTGTGTGGCTTCCATATTGGTTTTAAACACAGTGTCTTCAAGTGAACGACCACCAACATAGGAGCCAGTATTGACATCAATCGTGGTCATGGCTTCAGTTTGATCGATCATCAGATAGCCGCCAGACTTAAGTGCCACACGTGTCTGTAAGGCTTTCTGAATATCTTCTTCGACATTGTACAAGTCAAAAATTGGACGCTCACCTGGATAATGCAGTAAGCGATTTTGCATACTCGGTACAAATTCTTGGACAAACTCTTGCAATTTGCCATGTACTTCGCGTGAGTCGACCTGAATTTTAGACGTTTCTTCGTTGGCTAAATCACGGATGACGCGTTGCGGTAAAGGCAGCTCTTCAAAAATCAAAGATGGCACAACAATACTGCGTTGTTTACGTTGTATGTATTCCCACAGTTTTGCTAAATAAGCCATGTCCTGCGCAATTTCACATTCAGGAATACCTTCAGCAGCAGTACGAACGATGACTGAACCCGGTAAATTGTGTTCCTTTTGAATGCGTTCAATCATGCTACGCAAGCGATCACGTTCTTCTTCAGACTCAATGCGCTGTGAAACACCGGTATGACTGCCATATGGCATTAAAACGAGGTAACGGGAAGGAATAGAAAGATCAGTTGATAGTCGTGCACCTTTTGTACCCAACATATCTTTCATCACTTGTACGGTGAGTACTTGTCCCGGTTGTAACAGCTCAAAAACGTTCGGGGTCGGTTGATTGCGCTGCCAGACCATATCATTGATATGTAAAAAAGCCGTTCTCGACAATCCAATATCAATAAAAGCAGCCTGCATACCCGGAAGCACACGAACAACTTTCCCTTTATAAATATTGCCCACTAACCCACGCTTCACGGTGCGCTCAACAAATAATTCATTGACCGTACCGTTTTGAATCAACGCCACCCGACATTCCATCGGTGTGACGTTAATCAACAACTCGTCAGACATATCAAAACTCAAAACATTATAAAAATTCTTGTGTTGCAGCAGTTAATTTAATGCCTTAACTGTCTGTAATAACTGTACGGTTTCATGCAAAGGCAGCCCAACGACATTGCTGTAGCTCCCTTCAATACAAGGAATATAGCGCGCAGCAATTCCTTGAATGGCGTAGGCTCCCGCCTTGCCGATTGGTTCACCTGTTGCCCAATAGCTTTCCATGTCAGCTAGACTCAGCGTTTGAAATTCAACCTGTGTGCGCACTACTATACTGTATATTTGATCTTTTGTACTGACACAAACACCTGAAAACACATCATGTTTTCGTCCAGAGATCATTTCCCACATAGAAAAAGCATGTGCTTTCGACGCTGGTTTTCCTAAAATGTGCTCATCAACGCCTAAACTGGTATCGGCGGCAATAACAATAGCATCAGGGAATTGTTGTTGTACTGCGCAAGCTTTAGCACGTGCTAAACGCTCTACATAATCCGCTACAGGTTCTCCTTCCAACACGGACTCATCAATATCTGGACTGAAAATTTCAAATTCCAGACCTAATTGTTGCAATAGTTCGCGTCGTCGAGGAGAACTCGAAGCTAAAATTATATGCGCCATTTTCTCAAGAAGTAATACATGATTGGCCAAATGAGTAAGCTAGTAACAATTGGCTGCCAATGGCGGGCAAATGAAAACTGTGCTCCACCCATCACTTGAACAATCCACACAAACAGTAAATGCGCGAAAATTGCCATTGCAGCAATAATCCATAAATTACCAAATGTGAGGATACGACGTTCACGGGTCAAAAAGCGTGTCACAAATGCAATGACCACAAAACTCAGTGCGTTCATGCCAAATGGCGCATCAGTCAATAAGTCCGTAAAGAGACCTGTGGCAAATGCAAACCAAACACCGCACCATGTCGGCTGACAGAGGACCCAAAATAGCATGATCATCATCATGAATAATGGGCGCCAACCCGATAGGTCATAAGAAAGCGGATACACCATCAGCACGGATGCCAAAATGATGGAAAAGATAATTGGAAATAATGGGTCGCGCTCTGTATGACGACTAAGCTTAGCGAGTGACATGCGGTTGCTCCATCGCTAAAGAATCGGAAAATAGCACAACCACATGATGACCACCTGCCAATTGGGCAGCAGGATTGATATCAATTTGGGCAAATTCACCACTATTGTGACGACTGACTTTCGAGACTGTCCCCACCAAATATCCTGCTGGGAAATGTGCCCCTAGCCCTGAGCTATAGACTTTTTCACCGACTTTGATATTCGCACTGGTTGGCACGTATTCCATCTTAAGTCGACCTAAGTCACCTGTACCCGTAACGATTGCGCGCATACCTGTATGCTCCATACGCACGGATAAAGAGTGCTCTTTGTCTGAGAGCAACATGACACGGCTACTATGCGGGTAAACATTGATAATTTGCCCCATAATGCCCTTGTCATCGAGTACAGTTTGTCCCACTTTAAGCTGACTGCTGGCTCCACGGTTAATCACAATAATATGACGTAAGGGATCAGCATCAGTACCAATGACTTCGGCAATCTCCATACGACCATCAATGATGAGTGGTGTATCGAGTAGTCCACGTAGTCGAGTATTTTCAGCAGAAAGTTCAGAAAGTTTCTGTAAACGGACTTGAGCCTGAATTAACTCTGCTTGCATCGCGGTATTTTCACGACGTAATTGAGCTTCAGACTTGGTTTGTTGATTCAGCCATTCTCGCGATAACACTGGATAGCTTGCAAGGGCATAAATTGGATTATATGCCGCATACAAGACGTCTCTGGCCGGTTGAATTACATGTGGCATGCGCCAATCAAAGAAAAGCACCACCAAGCATGTAATCACCGCAATGATAAATGAGCGAAAAGATGGCGGTTGTCTTGAAAACAGTTGCGTTTGCACCCGCCGAGTCCTTTTCTTAGCCTACAAATAACATGTCATGATTTGGGTTATCGAAGAATTCGAGAACCTTACCACCACCACGTGTAACACATGATAGTGGATCTTCTGCAACCACGACAGGAAGACCTGTTTCTTTTGCAAGAAGCTTATCAAGATTGCGAAGTAATGCACCGCCACCAGTCAACACAATACCGCGTTCTGCGATGTCTGAAGACAACTCAGGTGGCGTTTGCTCTAGTGCAGATTTAACCGCAGCCACAATGTTTTGCAGTGGATCAGAAATCGCTTGAGTCACTTCATCAGAAGTTACGGTAATCGCACGAGGTACACCTTCAGCCAAGTTCCGACCACGGACTTCGATTTCCAAAGGTTTTGCACCTTCTTCTGGAAGCGCCATACCAACTTCTTTTTTGATGTTTTCTGCAGTGGTTTCACCAATCACACAACCATGTGCTTTACGCACGTAATTAATGATTTGTTCATCAAATACATCACCACCGATACGTAGTGAGTCTGCATAGACACAACCTTGAAGTGAAATGATCGCGATTTCAGTTGTACCACCACCAACATCGACAACCATCGAACCACAAGCTTGCTCAACAGGCATACCTGCACCAATTGCAGCAGCCATTGGCTCTTCAATTAAGCGAACTTCACGTGCACCTGCATTGTATACAGCTTCACGGATTGCACGGCGTTCCACCAACGTCGATTTACATGGCACACACACCACGACACGCGGTGCAGGTGGGAACAAACGTTTTTCGTGCACTTTGCCAATGAATTGATTCAACATCGTTTCAGTGACTTCAAAATCTGCAATCACACCATCTTTCATTGGGCGAATCGCAGAAATATTTGCAGGTGTACGACCTAGCATTTGCTTCGCGTCAAGACCTACTGCGGCAACGATTTTTTGTGAACCACTGTGGCGAATTGCCACCACCGTCGGTTCATTTAATATAATGCCTCGTCCTGGCGCATAAATAAGTGTATTTGCAGTGCCTAAATCAATGGCAAGATCCGGCGAAAACAAGCCAATTAGTCGTTTTAGAATCACGGGGACGTTCTCAGTTAAACTTTTATATGGACGCAAGGTGGCAACTTTAACTAAATGTGATGATTTGAACAAGTCAATCGCTTATTATAAGCCACGATATTTTGAATTTTTTTAATACTGATTAGGTAATGTTATGTCTACATCGGATGCACAGCATTCTGCAGATCTAAATGCACAAACAGTTTCAGCGATTGCCCATCTGGCTCGATTGTCGCTAGATGAAGCGCAATCTGCTGACTATGCTCAAAGTTTAAATAAAATTTTAGGCATGATGGAAACCCTGAAAGGCATCGATACTGACGGTGTTGAACCACTAAAAAGTCCATTCGACAATCCACAGCCCTTACGTGAAGACGTGGTATCTGAGACCAATCATCGCGAAGCATATCAAGCAGTTGCTCCTGCCGTACAGGATGGCTTGTACCTTGTTCCGCGTGTGATTGAATAATTTTTATTCAGATCAACATTTTTTCAAATTAAACGTAAAGAAATATTTCTCATGACAGATTTACATCGCTTATCAATTCGTGAATTGTCTGAAGGTTTGGCTGGCGCTAAATTTTCTTCACGCGAATTGACAGAACACTATTTAAAACGCATTGAAAAAATCGATGCTCAAGTCAAGTCATACGTGACCGTGACTGCTGAACAAGCACTTGCGCAAGCAGATGCGGCTGATGCTGCAATTAAATCAGGCAATGCAACTGCGTTGACCGGTGTACCAATTGCGCACAAAGATATTTTCTGTACCCAAGGCATTAAAACCACTGCTGGTTCTAAAATGCTGGACAATTTTATCTCTCCTTACGACGCAACCGTTGTAGCGAAAGGTAAAGCTGCGGGCCTCGTGACACTTGGTAAAGTGAACATGGACGAATTCGCCATGGGTTCGACCTCTGAAAACTCTTACTACGGCGCAACGGCGAATCCTTGGAATTTATCGCACGTTCCGGGCGGTTCATCAGGCGGTTCAGCTGCGGCTGTCGCGGCTGACCTTGCACCATTTGCAACAGGTACAGACACAGGCGGTTCAATCCGTCAGCCTGCATCATTTTGTGGTTTGACAGGTCTTAAACCAACATACGGACGTGTTTCTCGCTTCGGTATGATTGCATACGCATCATCTTTAGACCAAGGCGGCCCAATGGCGCGTTCGGCTGAAGACTGTGCATACCTCATGAACGTGATGGCAGGTCATGACGCGAAAGATTCAACTTCGGTTGAAAAAGATGTCGATAACTATGTGGCGAACCTCAACGGCACATCAGTAAAAGGCTTACGCATTGGTATTCCTAAGCAATACTTTAATGTTGCAGGCTTAGATGCTGACGTGAAAGCACGTGTTGAAGAATCTCTAAAAAAACTTGAAGAGATGGGCGCAATCTTGGTTGAGATTGACCTGAACATGACTGAAAGCTACGTGCCGACTTACTACTTGATCGCACCTGCTGAAGCTTCTTCAAACCTTTCTCGTTATGACGGCGTACGTTATGGCTACCGTGCAGAGAATCCAGTGGATTTGATGGACTTGTACAAGCGTTCACGTTCAGAAGGTTTTGGTAAGGAAGTTCAACAACGTATCTTGATTGGTACCTACGCGCTTTCTGCGGGTTACTACGATGCTTATTATGTGAAAGCACAGAAAGTACGTCGTTTAATCCAACAAGATTTCTTAAAAGCATTTGAATCTGTAGACGTGATTGCTGCCCCTGCTGCCCCAACGACTGCTTATAAGATTGGTGCAAACCTGTCTCCTGTAGAAATGTACTTAGGCGACATCTACACCATCGCAGTGAACTTGGCAGGTCTTCCTGCGATTAACGCGCCTGTTGGTTTTGACAAAGACAACTTGCCTGTTGGCTTACAGTTGATTGGTAACTACTGGTCAGAATCTCAATTGTTGTCTGTGGTGCATCAGTACCAACAAGCAACCGATTGGCATACTAAACGCGCTGCGATTGCTGAGGAGAATGCATAATGGCGAAGAACGCTGCTAAACCAAAATCTAACCTGATTGATGGTTGGGAAGTCGTTATTGGTATTGAGATTCACACTCAGCTTGCGACAAAATCTAAAATATTCTCAGGTTCTTCTACTGAATTTGGTAATGATGCAAATACGCAAGCGAGCCTTGTTGATCTTGCAATGCCGGGCGTATTGCCAGTATTGAACAAAGAAGTGGTTGATCTTGCGATTCGCTTTGGTTTGGGTATTGATGCTTACATCGACCAAGCTTCTGTGTTTGCACGTAAAAACTATTTCTACCCAGACTCTCCAAAAGGCTACCAAATCAGCCAAATGGACAACCCGATTGTGGGCTTGGGTCATATCGACATCCAGCTTGAAGATGGCACAGTAAAACGCATTGGTGTAACCCGTGCGCACCTTGAGGAAGATGCAGGTAAATCGATCCATGACCAATTTGAAGGCATGTCAGGCATCGACTTAAACCGTGCAGGCACACCTTTACTTGAAATCGTATCTGAACCTGATATGCGTTCGGTTGAAGAAGCGGTTGCCTACATTAAAGCGATTCATACGTTAGTGCGTTGGCTAGGCATTTCTGACGGTAACATGGCAGAAGGTTCATTCCGTGCTGACTGTAACGTGTCTTTACGTCGTCCGGGTCAACCGTTTGGTACACGCTGTGAGTTGAAAAACCTCAACTCATTCCGCTTCATTGAACAAGCGATTAACGTTGAAATCGAACGTCAAATGGAAATCCTAGAATGGGATGGCACGATTGACCAAGAAACACGTTTGTTCGACCCAGTGAAGATGGAAACGCGCTCAATGCGTTCGAAAGAAGAAGCGAACGATTACCGCTACTTCCCTGACCCTGACTTGTTGCCAGTTGTGATTGCAGACGCGCAAATTGAAGCGGCTCGTGCTGCGCTTCCTGAGTTGCCTGCTGCACGTCGTGCGCGTTTCGTGGCTGACTTTGGCGTGACTGAGTACGATGCGCACGTTTTAACGCTGACGCGTGAAATGTCAGAGTTTTATGAAGCTGTTGTAAACGCTGCGGGCGGCGCTGCTCAAGGTAAAGTGGCTGCTAACTGGGTGATGGGCGAATTCTCTGGCGCTTTAAACAAAGCGAGCCTAGAACTTGCTGACGCGCCTGTAACAGCAGAAAAACTTGGCGGCATGATTGCACGTATTGTGGACAACACAATTAACGGTAAGATTGCGAAGCAAGTGTTCGGCTTTATGTGGGAAGAAGGCAAAACTGCGGATGAAGTGATTGCGGAAAAAGGCTTGAAACAGGAAACTGATACAGGCGCAATTGAAGCAATTATTAAAGACGTGCTTGCTGCTAACGAGAAAATGGTTGAAGAGTATAAATCTGGTAAAGACAAAGCCTTTAACGGTTTAGTTGGTCAAGTGATGAAAGCAGCGAAAGGTAAAGCCAACCCTGCGCAAGTGAATGAATTAATGAAGAAATTAATTGGTTGATCTGATCAGCTTTGAAAAAGGAAACCCGCTTTAGAGCGGGTTTTTATTTAAGCGAAATCCTAGGTTAAAAGCTATTCCTAATTCAAATGAAAGTAAAATCATGAGTGCCATCACTATATTATTTGTCTTCAATAAGTATTCTGTATAGGATAACGTGATTTTTTCAGAGCTAGAACCTGATATCGGGTAGGTTATAAGCTGTGTAGATTCATTATATTTCAACCATTTATGATGAGATGCATTTCTTAATTTACTATCATATTCAAGACTAAAAATGTTAAAGATACTTGTATTCCCCTCAAAACATTTCATCTTTGTTGCCTTATCAATAGTTAAGTATCTTTGATATGTTAATTTTTCACTTTGAAATTCATCATATTTTCTTTGGTTTTCAATATTATTTAAAAAAGCTATCGTGTTTATATTTGAACCTAGAATCTCAAACACTTCACCATATATCATTTTTGTGCGCTTAAAATTAGTTGAAGAAACCTTCGAATTCTTAAATGTTTCAACCTCTAAACGTGCTTGCAAATTCATTTGCTTAAATTCTTGATAATTTGAAAAGAAAGTATCAAAAATCTCCATATAGTCATTAATTTTTTCTTCTAGATTAGGAAATAAATCATCATTGGCAAACCTATGAAATTCTGACTTATTTTTTTGTAAAATACTTCTAGAAAAATCTCCTAATATATCCATATCCCTAGTTAGCCGTTCACTACCAATAAACATCTCAATAAAACGAAATATTAACTCGGTTAACTCTTGTCCTTGAATAATTTTATCTCTCTGAAGTAAATTTCCTCTAATATTAAATTTGTATGCCTTATATAAATCTTTCCAAATTTCTTCAATGTTTGAAACTCCCATTACCCCCTCTATTTTTTCAGGATTATAATTTTCCCCAAAAGCTTCTTTAAGAATTTCATTCATTTGATATAAAAATGGTGAATATAATTCTTTATTCCTAACCTCATCTGGCACTGTGAAATCTGTACTGAGATTAACTACTAAAGATTTTTCTTCATCGACATCTCCACTTTCAATATAAATTAGATTTTCTAACTCATTAAATGAAATTTTCACCTGTGGTGGATTATCTAATAACAAAACTAATTTAGAATTAGCCTCACAATGTGGGCATGTAAAGTGTAACTCTTGCTTCAATCCATGAGAAATTTGCGTTCTAGTAGTTATAAATCCATCACAAGTTAAACATTGAAAATATATTCTTGAAATCATATTACCTTGATATTTCTATATAATTTTTCATATAAATTACTATATGATATTTCTATATAATTTTCATTACCTCTAGCAAATTAAAACAACATGACCATCAAAAAAGTATCTTCTATCGCAAAACTCGAAGACTTAGGACGCATTCAACTTTCCAAGTCCTTCTTTATGCGCGACTTTCTCTATAGTGAAATCGCCAATTGGTACGGTGTACCCAACGTCCCTGACCATCCTGATATTGCCATTCGTACGGGCTCGAAACTCTGCGAAGAACTACTTGAACCACTGCAAGAAAAGTTTGGACGTATTGCCATTCGCTCCGCTTACCGCTCACCAAGCGTGAACTAAATCGGCAATGAAAAAGGACACAACTGCGCGAGCAATGAGAAAAACTTTGCAAGCCATATTTGGGACTATCCTGACGCAAAAGGCTACGGTGCAACGGCGTGTATTATCATTCCCTCACTCATCGATTTAATTGAAAAAGACCCAAATAATTGGAAACAGATTGCATATTGGATTCACAATCACTTGCCATACAGTCATCTAGAATTTTTTAAAAAAGAAAATACGTTTTGTGCATTCAATATCGGTTGGCATGAGAAACCACTTAAAGAGATCAATAGCTATGTCACAGGATCTAAAGGCAAGCTGAAAGTAACGCATGAACCAAATCTAGACTATGAAAAATTTTATCCTGATTTGCTGTGATTTATCCCTCTCCCAATGGAGAGGGAGCTTTCAAAGTGAATAAATACTTAAACGATTTTTTGGATATCCCCCTCTCCTTTTAGGAGATAAGCAGCAGTGCTGCGCAAGGGAGAGGTAAATATTTAACTTTTTAAAACTTTGTGAAAAACACTAAAGTCATTAATAATTGATAACAGCTAGCCTACTAGACTCATCATAATTTGAACTATAACCATCCATAACTTTTTATAAATCTAAATAAAAATATACAACTAAAGAATTTACAGCCTGCTTAAAACTGTCATTCCAATATGCTAAGGTAAATGAAAAATTGATATAAATCATATTTCAACAGAGGGTTACATCATGTCAAAACAAATTCTGATGCTGGTTGGCGACTATGCCGAAGACTATGAAACCATGGTGCCATTCCAGTTTTTAACTGGTCTGGGCTATACCGTACATGCAGTCTGTCCAGACAAGAAAGCTGGTGACACAGTGGCAACTGCTATACACGACTTTGAAGGTGACCAGACCTATAGCGAAAAACGCGGCCATAACTTTGCCATTAACTATGACTTTAGTACGGTAAATACCGAAGACTATGTTGGTCTGGTGATTCCGGGTGGTCGTGCACCTGAATATTTACGTATGAATGCACGTGTGATTGAAATCGTACGCGAATTTGACGCAGCGAAAAAACCGATTGCAGCGGTTTGTCATGGTGCGCAAATTTTGGCAGCAGCCAATGTACTGAAAGGCCGCACCTGTTCCGCTTATCCTGCATGTGCCGCTGAAGTCAAATTGGCAGGCGGACAGTATGCCGATATTGCAGTCACGGATGCAGTGACCGACGGTCATTTAGTTACTGCTCCTGCTTGGCCTGCTCACCCTGCGTGGATGGCGCAATTTGTTAAAGCATTAGGCGCGACGATTACCATTTAATGCTCTAGCCACCAAACTAAAGCAAATTGGATCATCATCCATTTAGGGTGAATCCATAAAAAATGCTCCTTGTATAAAAGGAGCATTTTTTATTTACTCAAAATAAAATTAACGAACCACACCTAACTTATTCCAAATTTCTGGGGTTAAAAATTTAGTCACCAATTTATTCAAATCGACATAACGCAGTACGCCTTGTAATTGTTGTTTAATTTCAGGCGTCTTTAATATTTCATCCCCTGTGATACTACCAAGCTCTTGAAAACTTTCGCCTACAGCCTGTAGACCGTCGGCTTTAATTACGGCCTGCGTTTGCGTAGAACATTGCTCCACCAAAATTCGCTGCATCACTTGAGCTAGATTTTTATCGAGTTGCGTTTTTTGCGCATCACTGACATTACTGTATTGTTTTAAATCTGGATGCGCTGCCAATGCTGAAAAAGTCCATTGTAAAACTGCTGTTTTATCCGCCGCAGTGGTCGATTTCACTAAACATTGACTGAGCTGATCGACCGTCGGACTCGCCAAACTCACCTGAGTCGTCCCGAGCATCATGAGCGTCAATACAGCCAAACCTGCTGGTCGTGAAAAACGTAGATGTAATTTATTAGATAAACCGTAAGCCATAGACCAAACTCCCAAAAGCTTGAGTCACCTTTTTATCATGAAGTGCTGTATTTGCTGTTTGGTCTATGTAACTCAACTATTCATTTTTGCTAGTCGGTGCATAGATGAGAGGATGAATCGTTGGCCTTCTATTCCAATACCAGTAAAAATGTCCGTGGGTATCGAGCAAACTATGGGTGGTCAATGTCGATTTATTACTGTCACCTCGCCAACATGCAAGTGCTGCATTACGATTATTATGGAGGTCAATAAACTCAGGATTCGAATATTTTGGCTTCGCAGGAATGTAGAGAACATCTCCCGGATTGACCCATAAATCTGCCAAGTAAATCTTGCCTAGATTTGGAAAATAGCGTCCTACTGAGATGACCAGAGGCAATTGATCCCGATCGGTCGCGCTAAATATATGCGGAAAGTCGTGATGTTCTAAATCAGTAGCCACAAAAGGAAATAAGGTTTTTCCACTACAGTCAGGCTTACCGCCATCTAGATAGGCAAAACAATGACCTGCCATCATGCCGTATTCATAATGAATCTCTGACAGTCGTTTTTGATTTGAATGAATCTGAATCGCTTCACCTGCCTGAACTAAGGTGATACCAAAAGCTGCCGCGGTTTCTTTGCTTGCCACCAATGGCATAAACTCGAAGTGTTGCCCTTCAAATTCAAGCTCCGTTTGCTCCCCCCAATTGGTAATTTTAGTCGAAATTTCAGAAGGAACCGCGTAGGGATTTCCCATCGTCATTTGCGCATTGGTTGGTGACTCGGTAATTAAATGAATCCCTGCCCCAAGTGATGCTAAATATGTTGGATGCCCACGATCATTCAAAAAGAAGGGTGTTTGCTCGATATTGACTGTAATTTCTGCCAATTCTCGGTCAAATAATGGTGCATTAAAATAAGTTTCATTTACTGAACTCATGGTTTTTCCTTATTATTTTTTAAAATTTTATCTGAGTACATGAATGGATCAGGATAAAAGCTTATTTCCCCAAATGGCTTTTATCCTGTTGAGGTTTATTTCATACGATTCAACATATTTTTTGCCCCTGCGTGGTTATAGTTGGTCGCCAAGTTTTGTAGGATGCCTTTTGCTCTTGCATTGGCGTTTGGATAACTTTTGCTATATGCAGGCACTGAGGTTAAGCATTTTGCAACGAGCATACCTGATTCAGCATAGGCTCTATTGGCATTTGCACCATTTAATTTGCCATAGCTATAAGCGCGCTGTGCATTATTACAAGCGGTGACTTGGTTTTTTCCCGCATTTAAGTCACGTCGTGCATTCACATATAAGCGCATTTGTATCTGCTGCGATGTTTCTGCAACTGGTTTCGCTGTTGGTTTGTTTTCAGGCTCTTTGGCTTTGGTTTCTTTTTTAGTCTCTACTTCTTTTTTTGTTTCATCTTTCGCATTGCTTTTTGTTGTCGTTGCTTTTGCTTTTGCTTTGCTTGATGTGGCTTTTTTAGCAACAGCTTCTTCTTGTTTATTATAATTTTTGCGACGTTCTTCGGGTCCGATGATTGCTGTATACAAACTCACTAAGCGGGTTTCAGAACGGTCATTTGATTTACGCTCTGAAACGGGTTCAATTGCAACCATCCAGCGTTGTCCATCTGCCTGACTACACTGAAATACGCCTGTGCCCTGTTTTATACTGCTATAGGTCGCTAATAATTTACGACTCCATGCATTTTTGACTTGGTTCAAATTGCTTTTATTCAGTTGAATAAATTTGCCATTTTTGGCTTGGCAGTAACTGCTCATATTTTGCTTGGGTATAACTGATTCTGCTTCCATATTTTTCTTTTGTGGCCCCCAATCATAGACGTATTCTTTCGCCTTCCCATTTGAGCTATTTAGCCCTTTTTGATTGATCACTTCTTGTGGTGATGCATAATGATTAAATGAATTTGGGTTTAAACTCTGCATGGTTGTACAACCATGTAATCCAAATCCAATACTCCCCACCCATAACATTGCCTTTAAATTCACAGCAAAAATCTCAAAAATTTCACCCTTAAAAAATAGCGTAATTTAGTGCCTTTCACAATTTTATAATCTTGATTTTATTTATTATTTTTATAAATTTAATCACTAAAATCGCATACGTTTGAGATCTATACATATGTTGTTCATTTTAATTTGATGAATTTCACATTTTATTTAAGTGTATTTGTTTATCCTTGGTGAACGGTCATCATCGTTCCCTTTTAGGTTATTTCGCAAGCATTTATGTATCGCTATGTGCTTATCAAATCTGCCATCAGAACAAGCCTCTATTATTAATCATGATATAAAACTAGGCTTATCTAGGATTCGAGCGACAATATGGAATCGAGTAAAAAAACAGCTCATCTAAAAATATTAATCTATTGATTTTATTGAAATATATTAACTTAAAATTAAAGTCATAAAAAAACCTGCATTTTAGTGCAGGTCTATTTTAAACTTATAAAATCAATTATTAATTTTTTCTTCAAATGCTCTTAAACGTTTATAAATAGAAATCAGTTCGATAATGGTTGTCCATGAGGAAATCAGGTATTGGAAAGAATCACGTACACGCCCAAAGACATTTAATATTTGCATTAATATACCGAGCGTGATTGTTCCCGCTGCAATACTTGGGAACAATATAAAGAACCCATAAATATTATCAAGCTGCATATACCAAATACGAACTAGGTTGAAATAAGCATAGTGAAAATACAGTCTAAAATAATTAAATCGGACTTTACCAAATAATTCTTTTAATGTGAAAGGGTCTGCTCGATCTGCATGATCTTCACCATAAACTAACTCTTTACGATATGCCGCTTCGACTTTTTGATTATTAAACTCCAAACCCGGTAGTTTATAACCCACCAGCATTAAAATAACCGTCCCTAAAACCGCCCAAAGGACTGCCGCCCAAACCAATGCATAGGCGATTTCCCCCACGACAGGTAATTTCTTTACATGTGTTGATAAAGTTAGCAGCACAGGTAGAAATGCAATTAAGGTCATCACCGATTCAACTAAGCTAACCCCAAGTCCTTCTGTGGTTCTCGCAAAACGCATCGTGTCTTCTTGAATACGCTGTGAGGCACCTTCGATGGTTCTCAGTTTTTCCCAATGCGCTGTATAAAAGTCATTCATCGCAGTACGCCAACGAAAAACATAATGACTGACGAAAAACAGGTTCAATACCGCCAGTGTGACATACACCATGGCCACATAGAGAAAAGTCAGTATCTCAGAATATAGCATCGTCACTTCGCCCCCACCACCTGAAAGCATTTTCTGGATCAGGTCATAGAATGGGTTATACCAAGCATTGATCACGACATTACATTCCACACTAAACCAAACATTAAACAGAATAAGTGCGGTTCCCCACACCGACCATCGCTGCCAAGGATTATCTGATTTGATCTTCCAAAAGGCTGCAAAAAGCGCCGTTGCTACAAAAAACCAAACATAGAACCATAAAAATTTGGGACTCCAAAATCGGCTGACACCAATAGGTAGTTCTGCAATATGATAATTTGCAGGTAAACCAAATATCGTACCCCAACTATTACCACCGCTATACCACAAGACAATATTGATTACGAACCATAGAAGGAATGATCCAAAAAACCATTTTGGATTTGGAAAAAACGATTTAAACATTGGCCCTACATTTCCCTGAATCTTTGTTTTTAGTTTGAGTTGCTGATGATAAGTTTTATTTCATCAATTTTGTTATTCGGATTGAATATTTAACGCTGTTTAATCTGAAATTTAACAATCAAATACAAGACGACACATCATTCTGTTAGCTTAAGCATGAAAACTGAAAATTGCCTTAAATTCCTTTATTGATCAAGTCATATTGATGATTTGGTCATTGTTTGTGGAACAAAAGACGCATCTTAGGACATATAATTACAGTTAAAAAGATTGTCATATTTTAAAATTATTTTTGATATCAATAGATTAAAAAACCATAATTTATTTAACCATTATTTAAACTTAAGTTATGGAATTCTCTAAAATATTTTCTGCGATGTAGCTCACGTCATTTACAAAACATGTTTCTTCACCAATAATATGCTAAGTTCAATTAACAACCTATGCTTGGGGAAGTAAAATGGAAAGTGCAATTGTTGAATTACTCAAACCAATTACATTAAATAAAGAAAATTGCAGTCCTTTGGTTTTTGAAACTGGTACCGTTCTAAAAGTGATTATGCAAACGCCAGAAGGCCTTTTGGTAAGTAATGATGACAAATTTAACTTTGTGATTTCATTGAAAGATAAGAATGAAGTTTGGCGCGAAATTTAATTTTCGCCTCACTTTGTGATTTGTTTTTAAATCATATTTATTCTAAGAAATTTAATCATACAATTATTGAATAAACAGGATAAGGTTCTTAAATTCCATAAAAAAAGAATCCTCCTTTTAAGCAAATATTTTTCATAACTTAGCTTAACGTTTAAATCCGTAAATCATATTTTTCTAAAATCGCATTGGTTTTCTGATGCAATCCCTCAAAATAGACTTTACTCACCAGTGCTGAAGGCTTGTTTTTTGGCAATGGACGAATTTCATGTGCGTGCGGAAAACGTTCAGTAAAATCAAATCGTTTAACCACTTTTTTAAATTCATCAATCACAAGATTTTCATCTTTACAAAAGACATCATAGGCTTGCTGTTTTTCTGCATCCCAAAACTGCTTAAATGCATCTTGAACACTTTGGCCATTCAGCATTCGTGGTATTTGTTCATCAATAAATTTCTGAATCAAATCCATTTTTTTATACATTTTTCGGTCATTACTGAGTAAAGATTGGAGTTGTTGCTGCTGTTTCGCTCTTTGAATCGAGGACGGTGGCGCAGCAGCAATCATATTTAATAATGTATAAATATAATCCTGATTTACATAATCACTAATAATAAAATCTAAAGCAAAATTCACGTCACGTAGCACTGAATCTTTTTCAACCGCTGTACCTTTATTTATTCTGTCATACAAATCTTTATATTTAGATTTATAGTCCTCAAGTTCTTGCGGCACTATAACTGCTTTATCAACATCAAAGTCTGTATACATTTTCAGTTGTGAATGTAGACGAATCACATCACGAAAAGCTTGAATAAACTGCAACTGCTGACTTTCGAGTTTTAGATCATCTACTGACTGACACTCAGGTGTTATTTTTCTTAATTCACTAACACACTTATTAAATTCTGCTAATTGTTGATCCAACGGTGGCACAATCACTTGCTCAAAATTTTGGTCGTCTGCAAAAGTAGAAAGAGCTTTATCTGTTGCCTGCTTTAAATTTCTAAAACACACGACATTGCCAAAAGCTTTTGTTGGCTTATAAATACGGTTTGTACGCGAAAAAGCCTGAATTAAACCGTGATATTTTAAGTTCTTGTCGACATAAATCGTATTAAGTGGCAATGAGTCAAAACCTGTCAGGAACATATTCACCACCAACAGCAAATCAATTGGCGGACCTTTCAACTCCCCAACTTCTTTAGGTGGTTTAGGGACTTTGAAGTACTTAACGCGATCACCTAGATTTTTATAATATTCATAAAATCCTTCGTCACAGTTATAGCTAGCCAGATGGCGCGTATTAAATTCTGCAATGATCCGTTCAAGTTGCGCTTTACGCCCCATATCAACTTGACTCGGCTGTTCAAGTTCTTCTTCAGAAATCGTACCTGTTGTGGAGTCATTGGCGTCGTTTGTCGTATCCTGCGCTCCAAAAGAAAAAATCGTACCAATCACTAAAGGGGTATAAATTTCTTCCTTCTTGTCCGCTTCTGCAACCAACTCTGCTTGGACTCTGGTAAATATTTCATAATATTGAAGTAGGACATCTACTGAGCTGACACAAAACATTGAACAAAATTCGCGTTTTGCCGTTTTTTTGTCATGATTTTTTAAAATATAACGTACAATTTTTTCTAAGCGCTCAGGGTTGTCATACAGTTCTTTAGTATCGATGCCTTGTATTTTTTCATCACCTGCATTCACCTGATGAGCGGTAAATTGTCCTACGTAATCAATTTGAAATGGTAAAACATTTTTATCTGCTATCGCATCGACAATCACATATTTATGCAGTCGTTTAGGGAATAGATATTCTGTGGTGTATTTCACGCCACCAATGCTTTGACAGTTCACAGGAAAAATAGGCGTGCCTGTAAAACCGAACATTTGCGCCTGTTTAAAGAAGCGTTTGATATTTTGGTGAGTATCACCAAATTGACTGCGGTGGCATTCATCAAAAATAAATACGACTTTTTTATCTGCCAAATCAGCGATCAATTCTCTGAATTTAGGGAGTGTAATTGCGTTATTCAGCTTTTGAATGGTTGTCACGACCAATTTATCTGTGAGTATATTGCTTTCATTTTTTCGTGAATTCAGCCGTTTACCGATGAGCTGTTCGACCAATGTTTTGGTGTTGGTCGTTTGGTCTACGCAGTCGGGAACAAAGGCATTGAACTCTTTGGTGGTTTGATTATCGAGGTCTTTTCGGTCCACGACAAAGATAACTTTTTCTATTTCAGGCAACTGACGCATGATTTCACTGGCTTTAAATGCCGTGAGTGTTTTACCCGAACCCGTTGTATGCCAAATATAAGCATGATCGGTTGAGGTTTTCACATGCTGAATCATGTTTTCAACTGCATAGACTTGATAAGGTCGCAGCACCATTAAGCATTCATTGGTTTGATGCTGAACGATGTATTTACTGATCATTTTCGTAATATGTTCTGCGTTTAAAAATGCTTCGGTAAATTTACTCAAATCATTAATTGCTTTGTTGTTTTCATCTGCCCATGGAAATGTGAAATCAAACAGTGGCGTACCGTGTGAATAATATAAGCAATTTACGCTGTTGCTAATGACAAACAGCTGTATGTATCCAAACAAACCTTTTCCAGATGTATAGGCATTTTTACTGTAGTTATGCACTTGGTTAAACGCCTGTGCGATTTCTACACCACTGCGTTTAAGTTCAACTTGTACCAACGGAAAACCGTTGATCAATAGCGTGACATCAAAACGGCTGGTTTCTGTACCGCTCTCACCGTATTGGACCGTCACTTGGTTGGTCACTTGAAAAATATTTTTTTCTGCATCATCACTTAAAAAGCGCAGTGTTTGGGTAGTACCATCTTCATGTTTAAGCTGATATGAACCACGTAAAAGTTTGGCTTTGCCGAAAATCGTATGTTCACTGCTCAGATAATTCCATACCTGTTCCCATTGCTCATGTGTGAGTGGTGCAGTCAGTGAGTTAAATTTTTCTATCTGTTTTTTTAAGTTTAGGAGTAAAGCTGTTTCGTTTCTGTACTGAACACGTTCGTACCCTAAAGTTGTTAAGTGCGCTATAAATTGGTTTTCGAGTTCGAGTTCTTTTTGGGTCGACATTTATAATACTGCTCAGTTTTTAACTATTGGTATGTATATCTTTTGATTCTAATAGATTTATTATATTTTTCAATCTTTTAAATTCATCAAATAAACATCTAAACTGATGATACAGATCACTGTTTTTTCTTTTAGGAATCCTTATTTTCTTTCTTCTATAAAAGATTCCTGCATTTATTCAAATACAGGAATTTTATGAAACCCTATAAACAATCACACAAACATCTGCTGTAACAAGCCTTTTTTCCACTGTTTGGCTTGTTCAATTTGCTGTGCAACAGTTTCAATTTTTTGGTCAATAGCAGATAAAAAATTGGCAATTTGGGTTTGTTCTTCTAAACAAGGTACTTTGACCTCAATATTACCAATTGAGGTTGTATTTAAACTTGGCACACCAGTGGCTTCATTCAAATTTAACCAATTAACCAATAGCAGTTGCTGATAAACAAATTTAGGTATTAATCTCTCACCAATTTCCGTATAAAAAAGAGTATCAACTGTCCAAAATTTCCCAGATATAAACTGAGGTTTATCAATCGTACCTTTACGACCAATAAGAATACTGTCGCCGTCGTAAAGATAAGAATCAACGTATCGCATTATCCCACCTGTCCCAAGAACAGGAATATTTCCTTCTTTTAATGCCTTATGATCTTTTCCATATTTGATAGTAATAACATCTCTAAATTTTAAATTTTCCCACTCCCCAAACTCACTCCCATCATCCGCTTTAAAACGAATCTGTTGGCTAAAGAGCTTTTGCATCATGCTCTGTTTATATTGGCTCAGTAGTTTATATTTCTGAGTTAGTAGGTTAATCTTTTCATCCACAGCGGAAAGAAAAGAAGCGATTTTTGTTTGTTCTTTAATTTTAGGAAGATCAAATGAGAAATCACCAATTTGTTTTAAATTCAAATTTGGTTGTGCGCCTGTAGAAATATTTGAATCAATATATTTTTCCATCAAAGGTGAGTTCAATACCTTTGATACAAATACATTGCTATATTCTTCTTTTAATCGAACTATTGCTAAAGCCTGATTTGTATTCGCAGGTAAAAATTTCTTTTGAACAATGGCATTTTTACCAATCGTAGCTCCGGCAATGGCAAATAAAATATCACCTTCTTTAAGGACCGATCTTTTCAATTCTTTATTATGAATTTCACTATTAATCGTCTGACATTTGGATAGATCAAACCCATTTTCAGTAATAGCTTCAATTTTTAAGAAGTTTATATCACCATTTACAAATTGTTTTGGAGTAGTTCCTTTTGTCACCAAACTACTAATTTCTAGTAAACAAACAGAACTCCAATCACCATCAAATTCTTTAAACCGTAACTTAGGTGAAGCCATTACTTCACCTCCGTAAAAGGTGAATCAATGCCGAGTTCTGCACAAAACTTAGAAATTTCTGCATCAGTTTTTAGACTTTCAACCTCTAAGGTTTGAAGCTGTTTCGCTATTGCATCTAAATCAATTTCAGCTTCCGCTTCAAAAGTATCGACATAACGCGGAATATTCAAATTGTAATCATTGTCAGCAACTTCTTGCAGACTCGCTACGTATGCATATTTTTCAATATTTTGACGGTTTTCAAATGCACCAATAATATTATCTAAATGCTCAGGCAAAAGCTTGTTTTGATTCTTTTGCTTATCAAACTCGTTACTCGCATCAATAAATAAAATATTGTCGCTATGCTCACGGTTTTTCTTCAACACCAACACACAAGTCGGAATAGTCGTGCCATAGAAAATATTGGCAGGCAAACCAATAATCGTATCAATCACATTTAACTTTTCGATTAAATGCTTACGAATATGCCCTTCACTCGAACCACGGAACAAAACCCCATGCGGCAGTACAATCGCCAAAGTCCCATTTTCATCTAACTGATAAAGCATGTGCTGTAAAAACGCCATATCTGCCTTAGAACTTGGAGCTAATTTGCCAAAATCACGGAAACGCGGATCGCTTAAGTATGACTCACTCGCAGACCATTTAGCAGAAAATGGTGGATTCGCTACAATCGCATCAAATTTCAGTTCCATATGCTGTGGACGTTTTAAAGTATCTTCCTGCTTAATTTCAAACTTTGAATAATGCACATCATGCAAAATCATGTTCATACGTGCCAAGTTATAGGTCGTACGATTCATTTCTTGACCGTAAATCGCATCCACATCACCAACTTCACGCTTTACACGTAGCAATAAAGATCCTGAACCACAAGTCGGGTCATATACACTGCGTAAACGCTCTTTACCTAAGGTGACAAGTTTTGCAAGCAAAGTCGAAACCATTTGCGGTGTATAAAACTCACCTGCTTTTTTACCAGCACCTGAAGCAAATTCACCAATGAGAAACTCATAAGCATCGCCTAAAATATCAGACTCAGTATTCGATAGATCAAAATTAATATCGTCTAAATGTACGATCACACGGCTAATCAACTCATTACGGTCATCAGGCGTATTTCCTAACTTGGTCGAACTTAAATCCATGTCTTCAAACAAATGCGAAAAATCATCGGCCGCATCTGTACGCAGCGTACTTTGCTCAATTGCCTTAAGGGTTTTAATTACATCATCCAAAATGTATTTTTTTGCTCGAGCCAATGTTGCCATACTATGGAACAATTCTTGTGGCGCTAAGAAATAGCCCATACTGGCAAGACATTCTTCACGCACAGCACTCAAATATGCTTGATTAATTTCAGTATCTTCGACCAATTCTGCAAACTTAATTTGATCAGGCGCCAAAATGTCGTTGGCATTATTTTGAATTTTTTCAGACAAATATTTGTAGAAGATCAAGCCCAAAATGTAATCACGGAATTCATCTGCCCCCATTTTACCGCGCAAAGTATTGGCAATATTCCAGAGTTGTTTTTGCAGTTCTTGAAGCTGGACTTGAGTCATTGTTGTACCAAAAAATGTTTTTAATTAATCATAAAAAAAGCCGAACCCGAAGGTTCGACTTTTTTGAATTTTGGTGGAGATGGCGGGAGTTGAACCCGCGTCCGCCAGCACTACGCTCGAGAATACTACATGCTTAGATATCGTCTATTGATTTAGCTCTTTGTGACCCGACGAACAGGGTACAAATCGCGATCCTTAAAGATTTAGTATAAGACCCCAAGGCTTGATCTTATACGGACTTGTGTGCGTTCGCTTCAGTCGGGACCCCTAACCACAAGTATTCAGGGATGCGGACAAGCTGCCCTTAGGCAGCTAGAGCGTAAGTTTCGTCGTTTGCGACTAAAATATGCAAATTTGATTTACGAGAGAAAATGCGCTCTCGACATGCATCTATGAGTTTCATCACCAGCGTCGAAGCCAGAAACATCCCCAAAGTAGCGTCATCATAGCATAACTGCAAAAAATTGCGATGCAATTTTGAAACAATTACACATTGATCTGCGCTTAATTACATAATTGCGTTAATATTTTATTTTTCAAGACCGCAAAAGAAAAATATATGAGCTATTTATTGGCACTCGATCAAGGAACGACTTCAAGTCGTGCGATCATTTTTAACGAACATGGACAAGTTCAAGCTACAGCTCAACGGGAAACCCATATTCAAACCCCACATTCGGGTTGGGTGGAGCAAGATGCTCAGGAAATTTGGAGTACCCAAATTGCCGTCGTACAGCAAGCGCTCGCTTCTGCCCGTATCCTCGCCAAAGACATTAAAGCCATTGGCCTGACCAATCAGCGTGAAACCACTGTGGTTTGGGATAAACGCACAGGTCAACCGCTCGCTCCTGCAATTGTCTGGCAAGACCGCCGTGCAACCGAGTGGTGTGGGCAACTAACTCAACAAAACCTCAATGACCTCATTCACAAAAAGACCGGTTTACGTATCGACCCCTATTTTAGTGCTGGGAAATTGGTCTGGTTATTAGAACACACCCAAGGTCTACGTGAACTCGCAGAGCAAGGTCATGTGGCTTTCGGCACGATTGACAGTTGGTTGGTGTGGAACCTGACACAAGGTGCAGAGCATGTGATTGAAGCAAGCAATGCCTCACGAACCATGCTAATGAACTTGCAGCAACAAGCTTGGGATGAAGAACTCTTAGAATTATTTGATATTCCCCTTTCGGTCCTTCCTAAAATCATCAGTTCAGATGAATATATTGCAGATACCGCTACAGGTTTACTTGGCGCAAACATTCCCATTACCGGCATTTTAGGTGATCAACAATCTGCGCTATTTGGTCAATCTTGTTTTGAAGCCGGTACAGCCAAAAATACCTACGGTACAGGCTGTTTCATGTTGTTTAATACCGGCACTGAAGTTCAATATAGTCAAAATAAACTACTCTCGACATTGGCGTGGAAAGCACAAAACCAAACCCATTATGCACTCGAAGGCAGTGTCTTTATGGCGGGTGCCATTGTGCAATGGCTAAGAGACGGTTTAGGGATTATTCAAAAAAGCAGTGATGTTGAAAAACTCGCGTGCCAAGTGGAGCATACCGATGGCGTGGTTTTGGTTCCTGCCTTTACTGGACTAGGTGCTCCGCATTGGGACAGTGATGCCCGCGCCCTCCTATGTGGAATGTCACGTGGTACCAATAAATCCCACATTGCTCGAGCCGCCCTAGAGGCCATTGCCTTTCAAGTGTCGGATGTATTGACCGCCATGCAGTCAGATCTGTCTAGTCCACTTAAAGAACTCCGAGTCGATGGCGGTGCCAGTAGCAATGATATGCTGATGCAATTTCAGGCCGATATTTTAAATGTGCCTGTACTGCGTCCTAAACTTTTAGAATCAACAGCATGGGGCGCTGCCGCAATGGCTGGACTCAAAGCGGGTGTGTTTTCAAATCTTGATGAAATTGCCGCATCATGGCAATTAGAACGTGCTTTTGAACCAAAAATGAATGCTGATCAACGTGAATTTCATTTGGCTCAGTGGCAGTCTGCACTCAAACGGGCGCGCTCGGACCTTTGATTTTTTTCAATCAACGCCGTATGCAATAAAAAACCGCTCGAATGAGCGGTTTTTTATACTTGATGATATTTAGTGTGCATGACCACCACCCACACCTGCTTTAGGTCGTGGACAGAGCCAAATGATCAGTGCAGCGAATATAAAGACACCCGCCAAGACTAAGAACACATGATTGGCTGAAAGCGTTAAGGCTTCTTTATCCACCAAACTGGAGATGTAACCCAAAGCAGCTTCTGAACTCATTCCATGATTCACCAAGGTATTTTGTACCTCAGTAACATGTAAATTACTGACCATTTCACTGCGTGCGACTTTGGTGTGATCATCCCAAATGGTTACTGCAATCGACGCTCCAATTGCCCCTGCCATGGTTCTTAAGAAGTTCATCAATCCTGCTGCAGATGCCATGTCTTGTGGCAGTACCGATGCTAAGGCCATATTTGACAAGGGAATAAAGAAAAATGGCACGGCAAAACCTTGTAATATTTGCGGTAAAGCCAAAGCCATAAAGTCTGCATCCGTGGTCCAAAAGGCGCGCATAAGAGTTACACCGCCCAAGATACTTAAACCAAAACTCGCTAAAGCACGTTGATCGTATTTGGTTGCAAGCTTCGCAACAATTGGCGACATGGTCAGACTACCGACGCCCATCGTTGCAGTGAGATAGCCTGCCCACGTTGCGGTATAGCCCAAGTTGATCTGTAACCACTGCGGAATCAGGACAATACTGCCAAAAAAGGCACCAAAACCAAAGGCCAAAGCCAAGACCGAAATGGTAAAACTTCTGTACTTAAACAGCAGTATATTTACCACCGGATGCCGTTCAGTCAGCTCCCAAATCGTAAAAACGATCAACCCGACAAATGCCGTCAGTGCCAGCACCACGATAAATGGATGATTAAACCAATCTCGCTCATGGCCCAAGTCCAACATCAATTGCAAGGCACCGATCCACAACACCAACAGCAGTAAACCACCGCGGTCTATTTTCAATTTCTGTGTAGGTGTTTCAGCCGTTTTCAGTAAGCGCATCGCTGCGATAGCACAACCGATCCCGACAGGAATATTGATAAAGAAAATCCAATGCCAAGATAAATTATCACTGATCGTACCACCCAAAATTGGACCTAAAATGGGGCCAACCACAGTGGTCATTGCCCACATCCCCATGGCTTGCGATTGCTTTTCAGGAGGGAAAATGCGCATTAACAACGTTTGGCTCAGTGGCATAATTGGGCCACCAAACAAACCTTGCCCAATTCGGCAAAACACCAACATTTCCAAACTGGTCGATAAACCACACAGTATCGAAAATACCGTAAAGCCAAACAGGCTGATCACAAAAACCCGTACAGAACCAAAGCGTCCAGCGAGCCAACCGGTTAATGGCACACAAATCGCTTCTGCCACGGCATAAGAGGTAATGACCCATGTCCCTTGGGATGCCGATACTGCAAGGCTACCGGTAATATGCGGCACAGATACATTGGCAATGGTCATGTCGAGCACAACCATAAAGTTCGCCAATGCCAAAACCAAGGCAGCGATAATCAGACGACCACCTTTCAGGTCAGTCATTTGCATTTGCTGATTCATAGGCAATTACTTCGATTTCAGGTCAATCGTCGCTTCCATAGACAGCCCCACACGTAGTGGGTGTTCTGCCAACTCTTTTGGATCCAAACGAATCCTCACAGGTAAACGCTGAACCACTTTAATCCAGTTTCCTGTGGCATTTTGTGCTGGAATCAAGGCAAATGCTGAACCTGTGCCACCAGAAAAACCAGTGACTATGCCATTAAATTTAACTTTGTCACCATACAGATCAGATGTCAGTTCAACTTTTTGACCCGCTTGCACCCCTGCCAATTGGCTTTCTTTAAAGTTGGCATCGACATATAACTGAGAGACAGGCACCACCATCATTAATGACGTTCCCGGTGCAATGCGTTGCCCAACTTGAATATTGCGACGTGTCACTACACCATCAAAGGGTGCTTTAATTTGTGTACGTTCTAAGTCCAACTGAGCTTGTTGTAGACGTGCTTGTGCAATTAAAACATCTGGGGTTGAATTTTCATTGCTGTCTTGAATTAATGCATCATTTGCCGCTTTATTACTTTGTGCCGCTTTTTGACTAGATTTGGCTTGAGCGAGTCCTGCTTGTGCCACATCAAAACTGGCTTTAGCGGTATTCACAGCACTCTGCGCTGTGCTTAATTCTTCTTTAGAAATCGCACCTGAAGCAGCCAATTGTTGACGACGTTGTAATTCATCTTGTGCTTTATTCAGATCGGCTTGTGCTTTGGCCACTTGTGCGCTTGCACTATGAATTGCATCATCACTGACAAAGATTTGCGAGTTTAAAGAACTACTATTCGCCGCAGTTTGTTTGTATTGGCGTTTTGCTTTAAGTAATTCAGCCTGTGCCTGAGCTAAGGCAATTTCAGCATCACGAGCATCAATGCGAACAAGCACATCGCCTTTTTTCACTTGCTGCGTATCACTCACCAAAACCTCTGCCACTTGCCCCGTGACCATCGAGGTAATCGACGCTGTTTCTGCACCGACATAGGCATTATCGGTACTGACGGAATGATTTAGAAATATTGACCAAATCAAATACATCACCAAAGCAATCACGATCAATACAGCCACTATACCAAGGCCTTTTTTTCTGCGTGCTTTTAATTCCTGATCGGTGGGCTGCTCTGTAGATGGGGTTTCTGGCAGGTTACTAACGGTATCTGTCATAGATTTGTCCTAAATCTAGCAGACTTGGTCATGGCATCATGAGCTTTGCAAAGCATGTCAACTTTGCTGTCAGATAATGGTGTCGTGAGAAAGTCTATCTTCTTCAATTTTCCGGCATTTTAAAGCTAAAAAATCATATCCTGAGAATAGAAAATGTAACTCGTCAGTCTTTTTTTCGTCGGCAACAGGATAAAATCATGCCCTGCTGCCAATACTGGACTTTATTTTTTCATCATTTTGAATGTGTTAACTTAAAAATGGCTTAATAAGCATACGATGCAATCGCCGTTGCAATCGCTTTACCTTCATCATTAACCATGGTCATACGCATAGTGCAACCCTTACGGCCTAAACGTAAGGTTTCAGCTCGTGCAACGAAATACTGTCCACGTCCTGGCGCCAAATAATCCACACGCATATCGACGGTCGCTAAGCGAGATACCTTTTTACTCGTTTCTGCTAGATCTTCAGCTGTGGCCTTTTTATACAATTCAGCCATCGCTGAAATACCACCGATACTGTCGAGTAAAGTTGCCGCAACACCACCATGTAAAATTTGGAATGCGACATTTCCAATTAAATTACTGGCCATATCCACACGTGCTTCGATCTGACCATCAATCACCGTCATTTTCATGGCATTGTGTACAAAAAATGGGGAGCTGTTAAATGCTTGAGCAATGTTATTTAATAAAGTATCGATTTCAATCTTCGAGTTTAGGTCAATATTACCGGTCCAACTCTTATTTACATCTGTCATAGCCTACTCGAATCGCTGTCATTGAATAAAAAAATAATACGGGGTGCGCCAAACCCTCATTATGCGTCTACAATAGTCAAAGTTTAATACTGATCAATGAGATTGTTATGACCTATACGTTCAATCGTCCAGCTTTTCCTGCCACCCGCATGCGTCGCATTCGTAAAAATGACCAGCTTCGTGCCATGGTGCGTGAAACTCAACTGACGACTGATCATCTCATTTATCCAGTATTTGTGTTGCCAGGCCAGAAACAAACTCAAGACATTCCAAGCATGCCAAACGTACAGCGTCTATCTGCTGACTTGTTACTAAAAAAGGCAGAACGTTTACTCGAATTGGGTGTTTCAAAATTAGCTTTGTTCCCAGTTACACCACAGGAAGATAAAAGCTTAACGGCTGAAGCAGCTTGGCATGAAGATGGCTTAGTCCAAAGCACCATCCGCTTATTAAAAAAAGAACTACCAGAAATGGTTCTCATCACTGATGGTGCTCTCGACCCATACACCACACATGGTCAAGACGGTATCATTGATGATACCGGCTATGTACTGAATGATGAAACCGTTGAATGCTTAATTAAACAAGCGCTCAGCCATGCCGAAGCGGGTGCAGATGTGGTTGCACCAAGTGACATGATGGATGGTCGTATTGGTGCGATTCGCCAAGCGCTTGAAGCCAATGGCCATATCTATACCAACATCATGGCCTATTCTGCAAAATATGCGTCTAGCTTCTATGGTCCATTCCGTGATGCGGTAGGTTCTTCAAGCAACCTCAAAGGTGGCAATAAATACAATTACCAAATGGACATCGGTAACCGTGCTGAAGCGCTACATGAAATCGCACTCGATATTCAAGAAGGCGCCGACATGGTGATTGTAAAACCGGGTATGCCGTATTTAGATATCGTCCGTGAAGTCAAAGATAACTTCGGTGTTCCAACCTTTGTCTATCAAGTGAGTGGCGAATACGCCATGTTGGCAGGTGCCATTCAAAATGGTTGGTTGTCTGATAGCGTGATTATCGAATCGCTTATGAGTTGCCGCCGCGCAGGTGCAGATGGGATCTGGACTTACTTTGCTGAAGATGCAGCACTCATGCTGAAAGACATGAAATAACCTGCAAAGCCTTCCTGAAATAGTAACGTTCAGGAAGGCTTTTTTATCTCTGTAAAATTCAAAAAACAGTCATGGAAGAAAAACTTCGGCATTACTGAAGTTTAGATCAAACTTATACATTCATCGGTTAAAAGAACATGAATATTGCCATTATTGGGGCGGGTATTAGTGGTTTACTCAGCGCATTAGAACTGGTTGAACGTGGTTGTACGGTGACGATTTTCGACCAACAACGCACAGGTTCTGCTGCATCATGGGCCGGTGGTGGCATCCTCTCCCCGATGTATCCTTGGCGATATCCCAATGAAGTCAATGCGCTTGCACGTTATGGCAAACAGAGCTACCAAAGATGGAATGAAAAATTAAAACCTATGACTGGGATTGATTTTGAAATTCATGAAACTGGGATGCTGATTTTTGATGAAGATGATTTTGAAATCGGTTTAGATTATGCCCGTTTGCACCAAGATCCAATGCAACAGGCGGAATATTTACAATCCGAGCAAATTGAGCAGATTAATCCTCACATTTCAGCACGCTTTGCACATGGCATTTATTTTTCGCAATTAGCCAACATCCGTAATCCGCGACTTTTACAGTCATTAACGGCTTATTTACAGCAGCATCCCAAAGTTCAGATTTATGAACATTGCCCTATCCGCCAATTAAACCGTTCGGACAATCGTATCCAGTCCATCACCACCGCAGATGGCAAACAACATACAGCTGATCAATTCGTTATTGCCACGGGCGCTTGGTCAGCCGCATGGAGTGAACAACTAGACATTGAGATACCCGTACAACCCGTACAAGGACAAATGCTTCTCTTTAAAACTCCGCAGAACTGGTTGCCGACCATGTGCATGAATAAAGTCATGTACTTGATTCCACGCCAAGACGGTCATGTGGTTTGCGGCTCAAGTATGCGCCAATGTGGCTTTGATACTCAGACCACAGATGCAACCTTGCAGCATATTCAAAAATCCTGCTTTGACATGGTACCAGAGCTTGCCAACTTTCCGATTGTGAAATCTTGGGCTGGCCTGCGTCCATCTTCCCCTGAAGGGATTCCGTATATTGGGCAGATGCCAAATTTCGACAATCTATGGGCAAACTTTGGGCATTTTAGAAATGGTTTATGCATGGGACCTGCTTCAGCTCAGTTATTGGCTGAACTGATGACTGGGGAAACACCTTCATTCAATGCAGACCACTATAGTCCGACTCGCCTGTTTCAAGATGCATTATTAAGTGTCGAATAATGGTCAATCCGTCAAATTCAACTAAGCCAATAAATCCTGCAAGGCTTCTTTTAACGTCGGAAATTTAAACTCAAAGCCTTGCTGTAATAATGCGGCTGGCTGAACCAATTGACCATTTAAAATTAATTGCGATTGCTCACCCAATAAAATTTTAAAGATAGTTGCAGGCACATTGAGCCACGGCTTTTTGGCTAATTGACGTGCTGCAATCTGCGCAAACTGAGCCTGCGTCGTTTTTTCAGGCGCAACCAAATTGAAAATATGCGGATCGATTGGCGTGGGTTCAAGCAATGCATGTTTTTTCTCTGCTTGTTTCATTAAAAACAGCATACTTCGGATCACATCTTGTATATGTATCCACACAAAAGGCTGCCGACCGGAACCTATTTTGTTGACCAAATTGAGCTGAATCGGTCGCAGCATTTGCGGTAAGATTCCGCCACCTTCAGCCAAGACCACACCTAGTCGTGTGATAATGGTATTTTGTTCAGGAAATTGGCGTGTGACTTGCTCCCAACTTTGGCATAGCTCTGACATAAAAATGGCTTGTGGTGCAGCATTTTCATCGCACACTTTTGTCCATTGTTCTTCAATATCAATACCATAATAGCCAACAGCCGAACCTGAAATAATGCATTTCGGAAAAATTTTACGTTTACGTAAATATTGATACAGCGCTTCTGTGGTTTTGACCCGACTTTCTAATAATTGCTGTTTACGCGTCTCTGTCCAGCGACCTTTGCCGATACTTTCACCTGCAAGATTAATCACATAATCAATTCTGTCATGAGGAATTTGATCGAGCTGCTGTACCCAAGTTAAATGTGGTGATTTAGAAATACGCCCAGCCTTACGACTGAGCCCAATCACTTTATAATCCGCAGCTAAAAGTGCCTTGATGAGATGTGTGCCAATAAAACCGCTGCCACCCGTCAGCAGTACTGTGGGCTGATGCATAATTTGTTCTTATCTATATGAAATAATACTGTTATCTATAGAACAAGATCACCAGATGATCAAGCTTTATGCGCCAAACTTTTGAGAAGCCATCCGCTGTGCTTGCGGACCATAAAACCAATAGGTGATTAAATACAAAGGGATAGCCATCAGTAATAACATGATCACCATTAAACTCATAAACTGAGGATGTTGAACATAGAGCATTAAATTTTGCCAAATTTCAGGATCTTTTCTTGAAAAAATTGCGATACCCAAAAGTACAAAACCAAAATTATATAACCAAAAAATCAGGCTAAAACCTAGGGTAAATTTTTTACGTTCTGCCTGTGTCGGTGCTCTCTGATTTTTATTTAAAAACCGAAATAACACCACGATCATGGCAATCAGATAGGGTACGACCGTTAAAATACCACCCACACCCTGTGGCAATAATGCTGCGATCACACCGCAAATACAGGTCATGATTAAACAAATGAAAAAAAACAAGAAAAAATAACGTGTTAAAGACACCATGACCCTAACCCAAGAAGAAGTTGACACCTAGTATAAAAAAAAATGCATTTTTTTTCATTTTCATGTCAACCAATCTGTAATCAGCTACGTTATATAGGGTACAAGGTCTGTAGCAACCGATGATTTGGACGGCATCCACAATGTTTCGGTGACCTTTTTAAAAGCAATAAGTTTCATTTTGAATTTAAGTATGAACAGCAGCCATCACTTAAATTTAAAATCGATTTTTTGACCGACGATTTCATCATCACTCGAATCGTCGGTCTTTTATTTTGTGCCTTATGTATTCAGCATTTAATTTTTATATTCTACACCCAAAAAAATCAGCCGATAAAATATCGACTGACTAAAAACTTGCTGCAACTTTAAAATAAGTCACAACTGCAAATCTATGTTATGCAGCACAGTAGCGATTACGCCCCTGTCTTTTGGCTACATAAAGGTTTTTATCAACTTGATCCAGAAATTGCATTGGATTATCAAGATCTGAAGGAATAATGGTTTTTACCCCCATGCTGAGTGTGACGAGTTCCGACACCGCAGAGGCTTTATGCGGTAATCGTGCAGCACGCACGGCATCCATAATTCTATCGGCCATCATTGCTGCTGCTGCCTCATTGGTCTCTGGTAAAATCCAAGCAAATTCCTCGCCACCAAAACGCGCAACTAAATCACGAGGCCGTGTACAACAAGATTCCAAACTTTTAGCAATTTGACGCAGACATGTATCCCCAATCACATGACCATTCAAGTCATTGTATTGTTTAAAATAATCTAAATCGATCAGAATTAAACTCAGCGGCTTTTGCGTGCGTATCGCGTTCAACCATTCCCGTTGATAAAAATCATCAAACAAACGTCGATTGGCAATACCGGTTAAGCCATCTTTATATGAATATTCTTCGAGCTGACGTTGCAATTTTTGTAGCTGTTCTTCTTGTTTTTTCCGCTCGGAAATATCAAACATAAAGCCTACAAGACAATCTACATCACCGTTTGGTTTACGCACGACATGTACAACATCTCGTATCCAGAGATACGAACCATCTTCTTTAAGTGCACGATAATCTGCTTCATGATCTACACCAGCCATAGACTGTGAAACACAATAATTCAGTACATAATTACGGTCTTCGTCGTGCATACGTGATGCCCAATCATCTACCGTTTTCCAACTACTTTGTTTCCAACCGAGTAACTTTTCAATTTGCGGTCCAATATAGCTGAATGTTTTACTGTCCCAATCAATACACCAAGGAATGGCTAATGTAGACTCTAATAAAGTCTTATACACCATATTATTTGCAAGTTTTTCTTCATCAAAAGGATTATTTGGCATGTTGCATCTCCTGCTACCCCAAATGCAGGTAATATACCCGCTGTACAATAATTCACCTATATACAGGATTAGAACAACATTTTATATTCCTAGTTCTTAGTATTTTTTAGCCTAATTTCAAATCTCTGCTATTTGAAATGTGCAATCCATCAAACAAAGAGCAATAACAATGAACCAGCTCTGCTATTTTGAAATTCAAAGCTCCGATCCAAAGCGTGAAGTTGCCTTTTATTCTGCGATTTTCGGTTGGTCATTTATCCCAGTTGAAGGGCTACCGATTCAATACTTCCGTATTGAAACTCAAGGCATTCATGGTGGCCTCTTAGAGCGCCCTGCTCAGACTCCACCAACGCACTGCGGCACCAATGCATTTACCTGTAGTTTTGAAGTTGAAGATTTCGACCATATCGCTGAGAAAATTTTGGCGCAGGGTGGTCAAATTGCCATGGAAAAATTTGCGATTCCTGGTCAATGTTGGCAAGGCTATTTCTTAGACCCAGACCACAATACCTTTGGCCTCGTACAAGTCGATTCAAATGCACAGTAACAGCTTAGATTGATGACCTTGTAACTGTCGAGAACGACTTAGTTTGACGTATGAATGATTAATCACCCTCGAAAATGTGAACATCTGTGATACTTTAGACCCCAATCAATTTTTTTGATTTTTGGGGGCTTGCATGACTGTTCGTTTTTTTCATACTTCTGATTGGCATTTAGGACAATTCTTCTATAACCACTCACGTGACTACGAACACGAACAGTTTCTTCATTGGTTACTCGAACAAATAGAACAAAAGCAGCCGCATGCCCTGCTGATAGCTGGCGATATTTTTGATGTCATCAACCCAGCTTCCAAAGCGCAAAAACAGCTCTATCAATTTTTAGCCGATGCGCATGTGCGTGCCCCGCACATGCAAACCCTGATGATCGCAGGCAATCATGACTCAGGTTACCGTATTGAACAAGTTGAGCCATTATTAGAAAAATACCATGCCAAAGCTGTTGGCGTGGTCCATAAAAATACTGAAGGTCAGCTCGATTTAGACCGATTACTCGTGCCTATTTATGATGAACACAAAAATATTGTGGCATGGTGTCTAACCTTACCTTTTTTACGGGCTGCCGAGATCACCGGATTCAATGATCAAACCACCAATAGCCAAAACGCTATTACCTATGTGCATCAGCAATTAATTGCGGAAGCCAAAGCACGTAAAACTTCAGATCAAGCCTTAATTTTAATGTCACATGCCCACATGCAAGGCGGTGAAACGTCGGACTCAGAGCGCCCGATTATTATTGGCAATGAAGAAGCGCTTTCGACTGCCCTATTTGATGATGTAATTGACTATGTCGCACTTGGGCATTTGCATAAACCGCAAAAAGTCGCACAGACCCATATCCGTTATAGCGGCTCACCGATTCCCCTGTCATTTAGTGAAATTAATTATAAGCACCAAGTGCTTGAGATCAGTATTGATCCAACTCAAACAGATGAATCACGCTTTCAAATGGGGTCCTTAGCAATTCCGCGCAGTGTGCAATTGCATCGCATCAAAGGCACAATTCCAGAAGTTTTGGCACAATTATCTGCTTTGGCGAGCGGTGAAATTGAAGATATTGATCAGCGTGAATATGTCGAAATTGAATACCATACCGACACCCCGCCTGCACCGAATTTACGACAGCAGTTTGAAGAGGCTTTAGCGCCGAACCGTTATCGGTTGGTGCGCATCAGCCGCCGTTATTTAAACTCAGATCAAAATAATCAGCAACAAGCCGCAATCAACCTTGATCCACCTACGCCTGAAAAATTATTCCAAAACCTTTGGGAAAAACAAGGCTATGGTGCTGATGACACCGTAATGAAAGATTTTTTAAGTTTGGTCGATGAAGCACAAAAATCACTTGAAGATGATGTGAACGCTTAAGGAATTGCCATGAAAATTTTATCTATACGTATTAAAAACTTGGCATCTTTAGCGGGTGAACATTTTATTGATTTTGAATCTGAGCCTTTAGCCAGTGCAGGCTTAGTAGCAATTATTGGCAAAACTGGTGCAGGTAAATCAACCATTTTAGATGCCATGTGTTTGGCGTTATTCAACGAGGTACCACGTCTTAAAAACAGCGATGGTAAACTTATTGATGTAGATGGGTCAGAACTCCTCACGAAATCAACACAAACAATATTGCGCCGTGGTACAGCCCAAGGCTTTGCCGAGCTCAGCTTTGTTGCTCAAGACCAAAAAGTCTATGCTGCACGTTGGGAAATTAAACGTGCACGTGAAAACCCAAACGGTAAATTGCAAAGTGTACAGCGTTCACTAAAATGCTTAACGGACGAAACAATTATTGCTAATCAAACCAAACAGGTTGAAAAGCATATCCCCGAAATTATAAAACTCAGTTTCGAACAATTTACCCGTACAGTACTACTCGCACAATCAGAGGTCACTGCTTTTTTAAAAGCACGTGATAATGAACGTGGAAAACTTTTAGAATATCTAACCAACTCTGAAATCTTCGCAAAAATTGGTCAATTGGCCTTTGATAAAACCAAAGAAATTGCCAATCAGCGTAAAGAGCTGGAAAATGTTTTAGGACATATTGAAATATTGTCTGATGAAGATCTAATAACAACCACGAATCAATTCAATACGGTTTCTACAGAATATAAAAAGCTGGAAATAGAAAAATCAGCGTTCGAAAAAAATCAACAGTGGTATGAACAAAAGCAAAAATACGAAACTGATGTGCAAGCACGTCAGCAACAACTACAAAATCAGCAACAACAACTTGATGCACTTGCGCCTGAAAAGCTACAACTGCAACAACTTGAACGCTTTTCATCTATACGCCCAAGTGTAATTCAACAAAAAAATATCAAGCTTGAAATTGCACAATTACAGCCGCAATTGACACATGCACAACAGCATTTTTCAGAGATTGAACAACAATTCAATGCTGAAAAAACCATCTTTGAAAAAATAGATACAGAACAAAAACAACAGCATCAATTTGAGATTCAACATCAAGACAAAATTAAACTGGTGCGTGACCGGATTGCTGAACGTCTTGTATTGGTAGATCAATTACGCAAAGCGCAAGGTGATTTTAAAGAGATTGAAAACCAACTTGTTCCGCATATCAACAATGAAAAACAGATGAAGGAACAGCTTGAGCAACTGCAAACCAATATTGCTCAACACACGGCACAGCTAGAAAGTTCAAATCACTTTGCCTCACTCGATGATGCACTTTCAGCGCATATCACACAGACTCAACGATTTATTCAAAGTTATGCACAATTTGAAAAAAATTATGGCAATGTGCAACAAGCCAATACACAATTACAGACACAACAAAAACAACTTGAAAAATTAACGCAAACATTTGGGCAAGAAGATGCGCTCAATCAGAAAATTTCATCACTACGTTACGAACGTGACCAGCTTTTACAAAAATTAAATCAGCTCAATGTTGTTCAGCAACAATGGCAAAGCTTCCAAAATATTGATGCTGAAAACACCAATCTCATGACGGTGAAACGTACACTAGCTCAGCAAATTAAACAAAGTCATACGCAGCTAAAAACGGCCGAACTTACCTATCAAACGCAGAAAAATGAGCGTGAAAAACTGCAACACATGTTGCAACAACAGCGCTTACTGAATACGGAAAATATTGAAAAATTGCGTGCAGATTTGGTCGATGGCGAAGCGTGTTTAGTCTGTGGAAGTACCCATCATCCTTATTCAGAAAAAGAAGCTTTTTCTGATGAATTACTGAAACTACAAACGCAACAAGAACAACAAGCACTTGCATTGGAAAAAGTGGCTTTCGAAGCTTGGCAAAAATTACAAACCACCTCCACTCAGCAAACCGCGTTAATGGATGCCAATGCGCAACAGCTAGCGACCTTAAAAATACAACTTGATCAGGCAAAAAATGCGCTTCAACAACAATTAAATATTCTAAATATTTCTTTTGATTTTTCACATCAGCATGAAGCCTTGGCGCAACTGATTCAGACAAGAATCAATGAATCACAACAAGCGCAAAAACAAACTGAAGATGCCTTAATTTCACATGAAAATGCTCAAAAACAAAGTCATGCACTCATAACTTCAATTCAACAAACCACACAGCACTTATCCAGTGTGCAACAAGCTGAAATCAATATTCAGCATATTCTCATTGTGTTGAATGACGTAGAAAAAAAATTATGGGAACAGTCGACTTTAAGCGCGGCTAAACAGATTTATCACACACTACAACAACGTCAAAATTACTTAAAGCAACGCCACGAGTTAAATACTCAATATAATCAAACTTCACAACAGCTTGAGCACTATCAGCAACAAATTAAATTTAGTCAGGAAAAAATTCAAACGGCTCAAAATCTAATTGAAAATTTAACAATTGAGGGCAAAAAAAATAGTGATATTGCGATTCAAACTATTTTTGAGATGACCCAAACACAAGTTGAAAAACCACATGATTGGTTAAATGATTTTGACCAAAACAGACAACTGTTACAGACGAGATTCAATCAGGCTCGTCAAACATTCGATCAAGTACGTCAAGCCTTTGAAACCAGTCAAAGTCGCTTAAAAGAATACCTCACCCAGCAAACACAATTAGTCACTCAAATGAGGCATGTTGAAAATACGCTTCAACAATGGATGAGCCAAAATTCAGAATTTAGTGAAACGCTGTTAGCGCAACTTAGTGCAATTTCATATGAACAAGAACAGCAGCTTAAACAGCGTGTTTTAAATGCAGAACGTGCCTATTCAGATGCTCAAGCAGGTATTCAGGCTATTCAAGAAACGTTGAAACAGCATTTAAAAACACAGCCTGAAATACAAATTTTACAAATCGAGCGTGTCATTGCACTAAATCTTAAAGCCCTTGCAGAACAGCAAGAACTTAGAGATCAACTTAAAAGTAAGTTAGATGTTCATTTTTCTAACCTCAGCAAACAAAAACAATTTGCCGATCAGATTCAACAGATCCAATCTGAAGAACATCGTTGGAATAAAATTTCGAGCTTAATGGGCGATGCAACGGGCAAGAAGTTCCGTGATTTGGCGCAGCAATATAACCTTGATATTTTAATCGAGTATGCTAACCAGCAATTGGCGATACTTTCACAGCGCTATACCTTAAAGCGCCTTGAAAATTCCTTAAGTCTAGCCATTATCGATCATGACATGGATGGCGAAACTCGCTCTGTCTCTTCGCTTTCAGGTGGTGAGTCGTTCTTAACAGCACTCGCTTTATCCTTAGCCATTGCAAGCATGGCATCAGGAACAACGAAAATCGAAAGCCTATTTATTGACGAAGGATTTGGCACGCTAGATGCCTCAAGTCTACACATGGTCATGAATGCTCTAGATCAGTTGCAAAACCAAGGCCGTAAAGTAGTATTGATCTCGCATATTCAAGAAATGCACGAACGAATCCCTGTGCAAATTCAAGTCAATCCTGTCGGAGCAGGTGCAAGCACCATCCAAATCGTATCTTAAAAAAAGCCTGCTTAAAGCAGGCTTTATAATTTTTGATTCTCTAGATCATTACGTCCCGAGTGGACGTAGCGTTAAAATCTGTTCACTACGCCCAAATGGGCCATGGACATCATGCAATACAGAACTACTCAAACCAACACCATCCGCTCCATACTGCTGCACGGTTTCCAGACCTAACCACTGTCCCTGTGGTAAACGGTGCAAATGGATTTGTAGATCCAGATTTGGAAAGCCCCAGCCAAATGGCCAATCCTGACGCGGAACAATACCATTGGCGGTATCAACCATGCCCATTAAACGGACAAAATCAGCAGTCGGCTCACCTTCAACCATGTCATGCTGTGTTCTCAGCCACACAATGCCTTGACCTGCACGGCGCCCATGGCTTCTTGCTTCAATCGACTGAATATATCCCCCCGGCCACTGACGGATACCGTCCCAAATCGGCGCAGTTTCTGGCCCAGTCACATCAGCATCCTCCAAACCTTTCACGGACTGGCTATTTTGCGTCATCATGCGCCAAGTGCGTGCCACAATGCAGGTTTTGCCCTGAGCCCGCATTTCAGATTCAATCAGTTCAATGGTTTTTCCCGGACGAATCACTTGCGTGATTATTTCAAACTCGCCAGCAGGAATTAAGCCCAAAATATCGAGGCTAATGCGCCCGATACGCATATCATGACGTGGTGAAAAACGGTCTAATTCAGCACAAATAATGCCTGTAGCTGGTGCCATGTGTTGCTCATGTGCATTCCATGCACCTTGTGCTAAATTGGTCGAATGGTAATGTGCCGTGACACAGCCTTGCGCATCTACGTCGCGTTGAATCAACTGATAATATGCCGTCATGAACTTCCCTATTTGTCCAAGTGTGAATTACTTCAATATCAAAAACATCCTGATTATTTTGTACTCAACTTTAATGGAAAGTTCAAATTAAAAGGCTCACTTTGAACCCATAGGTTTCATCTATTGTGAAAATTTATCTGCTGTGCTTACACTTTATAAGCCTAGTTTTTGAAAGCAGGCTGAATCTTCTGTCCTATTTTGAATAATCACGTGCGCCAAACAATGCTGTCCCCACGCGAACCATCGTTGAACCCGCAGCAATCGCATCAGTCATATCGCCTGACATCCCCATACTTAATGTATCCCAATCTTCAGGTTTCGCATGCTGTGCTTTGACGTGTTCAAAGAGCATTTTGGCATCAGCAAACGCTTGCGGATTGTTTGGAGCAGGAATCACCATCAGTCCACGTAAGCGTAAATTCGGTAGCGTAGAAATCTGTGCGACCAAACCTGCTACTTCATTCGGCTGACAGCCATCCTTCGTATCTTGCGCATCAATATTGACTTGTAGGCAAATATTCAAAGGTGCTTGCGTCGCTTCTCGCTGGCTTGATAAACGCTCCGCAATAATCAAACGGTCTACCCCATGCACCCAAGCAAAGTTTGAAGCCAAATGTTTGGTTTTATTGCGCTGTACATGACCAATGAAATGCCAATCAATCTCTAAATCTGCCAAAGCCTCAATTTTTTCAAGCGCTTCTTGCAGATAATTTTCACCAAATGAGCGTTGCCCCGTTGCATACATTTCTCTTAGCATTTCAGCAGGATGCGTCTTAGATACAGCCAACAATTCAACCGATTGCTGTGGTCGACCCGCAAGTTGGCAAGCCTGCTCAATTTGCTGCAAGACTTGATTTCGTGCTTCTTGAAGTTTATTCATTGACTGGGTTCTCATTTCATTCATCTTTTTTTGCATTGCCCTGCAACTAAGTGTTGGTTAAGCTGTGGGAAAGCCTTATTATTCTATCAAAATAATTAAGATTTAATTTTTATCTCGGGGATTTTATGGACATTACAGAACTATTGGCCTTTGCTGCCAAAAATAACGCTTCGGATTTACATTTATCTTCTGGTATGCCACCAATGATTCGTGTGGATGGTGAAGTTCGTCGTATCAACCTTCCTGCTCTTGAACATAAAGAAGTGCACAAATTGGTTTACGACATCATGAACGATAAACAGCGTCGTGATTACGAAGAAAAATTAGAAACTGACTTTTCATTTGAAGTACCTGGTGTGGCTCGTTTCCGTGTGAACGCATTTAACCAAAACCGTGGTGCTGGTGCCGTATTCCGTACCATTCCTTCAAAAGTACTAACCATTGAAGATCTTGGCATGGGCCAAATCTTCAAAGATATTTGTGAATATCCACGTGGCATCGTATTGGTGACCGGTCCAACAGGTTCGGGTAAATCAACCACGCTTGCTGCGATGGTTGATTACATCAACGACAACCGTTATGACCATATTTTAACGGTCGAAGACCCGATCGAATTTGTACACGAATCAAAAAAATGCTTGGTCAACCAACGTGAAGTACACCGTGATACGCACGGCTTTAACGAAGCACTTCGTTCCGCACTGCGTGAAGACCCGGATATTATCTTAGTCGGTGAGATGCGTGACCTTGAAACCATTCGTTTGGCGCTGACAGCTGCTGAAACCGGTCACTTGGTCTTCGGTACACTCCATACAACCTCTGCCGCAAAAACCATTGATCGTGTGATTGACGTATTCCCTGCTGAAGAAAAAGACATGGTTCGTGCCATGTTATCTGAATCACTTCAAGCCGTAATTTCACAAACCCTACTCAAGAAAAATGGTGGCGGTCGTGTGGCTGCGCATGAAATCATGATCGGTATTCCTGCGATCCGTAACTTGATTCGTGAAAACAAAGTCGCGCAAATGTATTCTGCGATTCAAACGGGTGCCAACTACGGTATGACCACACTCGATCAAAGCTTAAAAAACCTTGTCGCAAAAGGCATTATTAGTACGCAAACTGCACGGACTGCAGCGAAACAACCCGAATCTTTCTTGTAATTTTTTTATTTTTCTGGGGCGATCGTTATGGATTTTAACGGCTTACTTGATTATATGGTGGAGAAAAAAGCATCGGATTTGTTTATTACAGCCGATGTTGAACCCTCGATTAAGATCAATGGGCAAATTTTGCCAATTGGCTCGACTAAGTTACCGGGCCCGACTGTCGGTCAAATCTTACATTCGATTATGTCTGACAAACAGCGTAAGGAATTTGCCGATACGCGCGAATGTAACTTTGCCATTAGTAATACCAGTAAATCTGCTCGTTTTCGTGTCAGCGCCTTTCAACAACGTGACCAGCCAGGTATGGTGCTGCGTCGTATCGAAACCGTTATTCCAACGATGGATGAGTTGAAATTACCGCCGATTTTAAAAGAATTAGCGATGACCAAGCGTGGCATTATCATTTTCGTAGGTGCAACGGGTACAGGTAAATCAACCTCTTTGGCATCTTTGATTGGCTATCGTAATGAAAATAGCAAAGGTCATATCATTACAATTGAAGACCCGATTGAATTTGTACACCAACACCGAGGCTGTATCATTACCCAACGTGAAGTGGGTATTGATACCGACTCTTTCGAAGTTGCCTTAAAAAATACGCTACGTCAGGCACCTGACGTGATTCTGATTGGTGAGATTCGTTCACGAGAAACTATGGACTATGCGATTGCCTTTGCTGAAACCGGTCACTTGGTTTTTGCAACACTGCATGCCAACAACGCCAACCAGGCCATCGATCGTATCATTCACTTCTTTGAAGCAGATCGTCATAGTCAGCTATTCATGGACTTGTCTTTGAACTTAAAAGCAATGGTTGCGCAGCAGTTGATTCCAACCATTGATGGTAATTCACGTCGTGCTGCCATTGAGATTTTGATCAACTCACCTTTAATTTCAGACTTAATCCGTAAGGGTGAAGTGCATGAAATTAAAGACCTGATGAAGCGTTCTCGTGAACTAGGTATGCAAACCTTTGACCAAGCCTTATATGACCTTTATAAAGCCAAGCAAATTAGCTACAAAGATGCGCTCAAACATGCCGACTCACCGAACGACCTGCGTCTACAAATTAAATTGTCTGAAGAAGGCGGTGAGCATTTACTGCGTGCAAATTCAAATATTACCTTTGATGGTCAACATTAATTTTGCTTAAACGCTTTCGGAAATAAAAAACAGACTTCACATGAAGTCTGTTTTTTATTCATTCTCATCCGCATCGGATTATTTTTTACGATATGCTTCTTGGCATTCAGGCGCATCACAATAGCCATAAAGATTTAATGAGTGACCTGTAAGTTGGAAACCAAATTTTTCTGCCACTTGATGTTGCTCATGCTCAATCACATCATTAGTAAATTCCACCACTTTATTGCAGTTTTGACACACAATATGGTCATGGTGATCTTCTTGCATAATCTCAAAAACAGAATGATTGTTTTCAAAATGATGGCGTTGAATAATACCTGCAGCTTCAAACTGTGTTAACACGCGATACACAGTTGCTAAACCCACATCTTCACCCTGTTCAAGTAAAGTCTTATAAATATCTTCTGCGCTTAAGTGATGTTGTCTTGAATTTTCAAGCAATTCCAATATTTTAATTCGTGGAAGTGTAACTTTAAGTCCAGCTTTACGTAAATCTTGATTTGAAATAGGCATGAAAAAAGGTCTCTCAACAAAATTAAAGTTGGAATATGCAACAAAGTTTAGATGCAGTATGATCTATCCTTGGATCAAATGCATCATAATTAATTTGGGATAGTTTAGCAAAATGCAAAAAATCATGCTGACGTTATTTGTCACTTCATTGCTCGTAGGCTGTTCAACCTTGGGCGTTTATAAAGTTGATATTCCACAAGGTACACCTTTAACTCAAGCACAAGCGGCTAAAATTCAAGTGGGAATGAGCCACCAACAAGTTCGCTTTTTGCTAGGTAGTCCAACTGTTGCCGATCCAATGAATCCGTTACGTTGGGACTACATTTATAAGTATACCCCAGGAACATATGCTAAAAAAGCCAAGATTCCTGCTGCACATGGTCAACACTTAAAAATCTTCTTTGACCAAAACGGTATCGTTCAAAAAATTGAAGGCTTAGAAACCATTCCAGAGTCTCAACCTGGCTTACCAGGTTCTAAAGAAGCGATTTTAACTGCGCCACCACTATAGTCGCTTTCAGATAAAAATAAACCCCTAAATTTAGGGGTTTTTTTTATAAGTACAATTGTTTGAAACGATTGCCTCGACAATAACGACCAACGGGATTTTTCTTGGCGCGATTACGACGAATATCTTTCGGATTAATGGTTAATGCACGATAGATTTCGACACGATCACCTGCTTCAAGTAACTGAGATGAATCGCTTACACGCGCCCCGAAGATTCCTAGTGTTAATACTTCTGGTAAATCTACTTGTTTTCGAATGCCACTTTGCACAATAGCATCTTCAACCGTCATACCGGGATTAAAGATTAGAGGAATTAATATCTGCTGTTCCACGCTCGCATAAGCCACCCACACTTGTAACTGAGCTGTCATTAGAATAACTGCCCAATCACAGCCACCAATGCCAATATTATTGACAAGGGCACTACGATACGTACAGCAATACGCCAAATATTATAAAAGGTTTCATGACTGAAGTTCATTGACTTACGTAGATGACTAATCTTCATAATCCAACCTGCGAAAATCGCATAAATCAGACAAATAATTAAGCCCCAAATCAACAAGGCAATATTAAATACTGGAACAACAGTGCTCAGTGCCCATACAAAAACCGCAACCAATAAAATCGCCCATTGCACCACTATGGCCAATTGGCGTTGTTGTAATTGTTCACGTGCCATTTGAATCAGCAATGCTGAAGCTGCGACTAAACCCACAACCAGTGCTAAAGCAGATACTTGTGCTTTTGCTGCGAAAAAGGCAAAAGCAATCACTGCCAAAAGTTGAGCGATCCAAATTGGAAATACCGTTTTGCTTGCAATCTCTTGTTGCTTCACGGCTGGTAAACTTGACTGCCAGTACAAGCCCATCCCCAAACCACTTGCTACGAGCGCCAAGACTGTTGCATTGCCCCACTCACTAAATTCGAGCGCAGTCATTTTCCACTCTGGTAAGGCAGTTCCCATAACATTCGCTAAGACTACTGCAGCAATCACACCAATAGCGGTCAAAATCACTAAAAATTGGCGTGGTACAAACGACAATGCAAATGCAATGACCGCAAGGACAGCCAAAATAATGCTATAGGCAAAGCCATTAGCTGTAAAAATTGCCACATATTGCGATGCGGCTGAAAGCATGGCACCTGCTAAAAATGGAATAAATACTACGGCAAGCCAACCCACCAAACGCCATTTTGGCGAAGCATCTGCATCACGTGTCAGCGAAGACAGCGCTTGGACTGCTGTGGTTTTTGAACGTTTTGCTAAAGCAATTTCCAAATAACATAGCGGTAAAGCTAAAATAAGCATTGTACCTAGCCACAACAGCCAGAAATCTAGCTGACGTTCAATTTGAATACCTGTTACCGGTGCTAAAGTTGCAATAATGATAAAAGATAAACAGAACGCCATCAGTGGCGATAACCATTTCGACATCGCATTGTCCTGCATGACAAATTCCTTTGAAAATTCTAGCGCTATTTTGCCTTGCTGTGCCTTGAAAATCAAAAACAAAAAGCAAATCACCTTAAAGGTGATTTGCTGCGCAAATGATATTATTAGAATTTAATTGTTTTTATTTCATTTTTTGAGGTTATGAAAAGAAACGTGCAAACCAATTTTTGCCTTTTTTCTTTTCTTTTTCTTTGATGATACCCATCATATTTTCTTTAACCGCACCGACATAATCAGCATCATCGTGCTGGATATGGTTAATCAGCCATTTTGAAAGCACTTCATGTAATTCATTTTCAATCGCATGACCCATTTCAAAACGGTCGCGGTAAGATTCAATTTTTTTAATAAATAAATCATGTACGCGTTTATGTGGCACACGATATTTATAACCCGCTTCTTCTTGTAAAGATTCTTCGAAGGTAAAATGTGATTGGGTGTAATCAATAATGTTTTCCAGAATTTGTTTTACACGATCACGATCTGTATTTGCGTCAATGCCATCAATTTCATTGATGTAGTCAAGAATACGTTTGTGTTGATCGTCAATCACATCGATACCAGTATTGTATTCTGGAACCCATTTCATTTTCATTACGACCACCTATAAATATGAAGGACTTATCACGTAAATTTCATCATATAATTAAAGAACTTAAATAAAAATGAAGTAAAAAGGTTGGTTTTAATTGAAATACTGCCATTTATATTATAATCAATTGTTTTTATTATGTTAATTTATTTAATCCCGAGTATAAAGCTAAGATATTTTTTAATCAATTCAATATCTTAGAAAACACGCTTAATTCAATAAAGTGTAAAATATTCATTTTTATAATGAATATCTTTCATTCAAAATTAATACTGATCTGCACGTGTGACACGTTTTAAAGATGGGTCCAGCCGCTCACGTTCTAAACGTTCAACAACCGTCTTTGCAGCACGTATTGGACGACCATGTTGAAATAAAATCATTTCACCCGGCTCAAATGCTGTCCAAACTTCATTTTGCGTTAAGGGTTCAGTGGTAATCACGGCAACACGGTCTTCAGGCGTAGTGACTTCACTAAAATCGACTTCAACATCAATATCAATCAACTGTGCAGGCTGAAATGGAAACTCTCGAACCAGCCAATGCAGCTTGGTAATCGCATAACTAAATAGCGCCTGCCCATTCGACAAACAAAAATTAAAGGTGCCATGTTCTGCAATTTTAGGAGAAATTTCTAATAACAGATCAAACACCTGATCGAGTGTAGGTTCGGTATAACCAAAACGTTTCACCATTTGCTCGAGCATATAGCAAAAGGCCAATTCACTGTCGGTATTGCCGACGGGGCTGAAGCGCCCTGTGAGCTCAGGCTGAAAGCCATGCAGGTCGCCATTATGCGCAAAAATCCACTGTCTGCCCCACAATTCACGACTAAATGGATGTGAGTTTTCAAGATTAATTTTGCCTTGCGTCGCTTTACGAATGTGTGCAATCACATTGCGAGATTTAATCGGGTAGTTTCGGATCAGCTCAGCAATCGGAGACTCTACAGCAGATTGATTGTCGACAAATAAACGACATGCTTTATCTTCAAAAAAAGCGATACCAAAGCCATCACAATGATCTGAGGTAATTCCTGCTCGCTGCGAAAATCCCCGAAACGAAAAAGTAATATCGGTGGGAGTCGCACAATTCATTCCGAGCAGCTGGCACATATTGATCATTTCAGCAGTAAATCTATGATTTCTCTATTGTGCATGACAGTTTTAGTTGTTGTAAATCTAAAATCGGCGCCATTATAAGAGTTTTTATAATCCAACAAGGCAAATACATTATTTGATCTTTACAAATCTCACTTAGCCAACTGATAAATAATAAAAAAGCCTCAAAAGAGGCTTTTTTATATCAAAAAATGCTAAGTATCTTAAGCTTTTTTCACATTGGTTCGATTGGTGATTAATGTACCCACACCATGATCCGTAAAAATTTCAAGTAATGTTGCATGAGGTACACGACCATCAACAATATGCGCGCTGATTACGCCACCTTTGACTGCATCTAATGCACAGCCAACTTTCGGAATCATGCCGCCGTAAATCACGCCAGTTTCAATCAAACGATCGACTTCTTGGGTGGTTAATCCAGTCAGCAGATTTTTATTTTCGTCTAAAACGCCCGTGATATTGGTCAATAGAATTAGCTTTTCCGCACCCAATGCTTCCGCCACTTTACCTGCAACCAAGTCAGCATTGATGTTATAGGTGTTGCCGTCTTCGTCTACACCTAATGGTGCAATCACAGGAATAAAATCGCTTTGGGTAAACATTTCAAGTACGTCAGTTTTCACACCAACCACTTCGCCAACGAGACCTAAATCAATCTGTTTTACTGAACCATCTTCGGCTGTTTTTTCCATCAATAATTTTTGCGCACGGATCAAATTACCATCTTTACCCGTTAAACCAATGGCACGGCCACCGTGTTTATTGATTAAGTTCACAATCGATTTGTTCACGCTGCCGCCCAAGACCATCTCGACAACTTCCATCGTTGCAGGATCAGTCACGCGCATACCGTCAATACGATCAGACTCACGGCCTAATTGTTTAAGGAATGAATCCACTTGTGGACCACCGCCATGTACCACAATCGGGTTTAGACCAACCGTTTTCAGCAATACGATATCACGTGCAAATGAGCTCTCAAGCTCAGGATCGGTCATGGCATTACCACCATACTTCACTACCAGCGTCTTACCCGCAAAACGTTGAATATACGGCAAAGCTTCCGTCAGGATTTGTGCTTTGTCGATGCCAGTATGTTGATGTGGCATTTGCCTCTCCTTATTGAGCATCTGGAATGTCATGAGCAATGTCTGGATAGTGCTCAACTAACATGGAAACAAACAGATCTCGTATTTCTTTTAAGCGTGCTGATGAGTTGGCATCAAAGCGTAAAGTGAAATACTCACCTGTATTCGATGCTCGAATGATGCCAAATCCATCATCAAAATCAAGGCGTATTCCATCAATTTTACTGATTTGTGCCAGAATTCGCGTAGAATTGGCTTCAACCTGCTTTAAAACTTCCGCTGGATCATGCTGATGCGTACTGACATATAAATCTTCGGTACTAAAGCGCTCTGGATATTTCGCCAAAGCTTCTGACAATGTCAGCCCCTGAGTTTGAATATATTCTAAGACCCTTAAGGCAGCATATAGACCGTCGTCATAGCCACCACCACGACCGTCATTAAAAACATAATGCCCTGCGTATTCACCACCAAAAACCGCTTTGCCTTTAGATTGGGAAATATATTTTCGCAAGAAACTACTGCCCGTTCGAATCATGACAGGCTGCGCATCTAAATCGCACACGGTATCCCGAATCATTGTTGAACATTTCACATCAAATACCACCTCTGCATGTGGTTTTTGAGTCAAACAAATTTCAGCAAATAAACACAATAATCGATCTGCAGAAACGACTTTGCCAGTTTCATCAATCAGCACTAAACGATCACCATCACCATCTAAAGCAATGCCAATATCGGCTTTTTGTAGCTGTATGGCTTGGCGGAGATGGGTTAAATGTTTGAGCTGTGATGGATCTGGAGCATGATCAGGGAAATGTCCATCAGCTTGGCAACGTAATGCCAAAACTTCACAGCCTAATTTATTTAATAATAAGGCTGCACAATGCCCAGCTGAACCATGCATGCCATCGATCACAACTTTAAGTGGTTGCTGTAAATGAATGTCATCTAAAATAAATTTCTGATAGGCCAAACAATATTCAGGCTTGATTTCGTGTGGCTCAATTTCAGTCATCAAATGCACACGTTCCGATGAAAAACAATTTCGTGCTTCGACTGCAACGTGTTGAATCATCTCTGGACAAGGTGGCTCACCTTTGATAATCCACTTGATACCATTATCTGATTTTGGATTATGGCTCGCCGTCACCATAATGCCATTGCCTTGAAATTGTCCCGCAATAAAATACAACATCGGGCTTGAGCAGCAGCCAATAATTTCCGCTTCAAGGCCAGCCTCATGGCAGACTTTTTGAATTATTTTTGCATAGGTTGGACTGGTTAAACGCGCATCATAGCCAATGGCAAGTCTCTTTTGCCCTACATCTAAATATTGTTTGACTAAGCCACAAGCAATTGACTGAACTAAATCAGCATTTAAGAGCGATATTTTCCCGCGAATGTCATATGCACGAAAAATATGTTGCGGAAAGTGACTAAACAGTGAACCCATACTATGTTCTTCTAATTACATCTTTATTAATTAAAAAATCTTAAATTCTATTTAGAATTTAAGCTTTTAATTAAAGGATAAAATCCTGAAAAAAAGTGTAGCTTTTTTATAACAATTTTAGTTAATAATCAATTAATAATATTTAAACACTGATCAAAAACTTAAAATCAATCCAAAAACACCTATTATCTCTAAATTATTTTTTTAAATAAATCAAAACTTTACAGTTTATAAAATATCAAACCACGCGTTCATCTATATTTATTTTACTTTTCAAACATTTTTAAACCCCTCTTCCACTCTGTACAAATATAGTAAATTGATTAAATTTAAATCAACAAACAAGGCTCAATTTATTCTTCTCTATTAAAATATAAACCGAGTAATTTCATCAGAATTAAATTTTTCGAGATAAGCCTATAAACGATATTGATAAAAGCCTAAACACTCTAAATATAGGTTTGATTTTTAATAAATTAAAATGATATAAATAAAAACCATCACGAGGATGGTTTTTATTAGCTACTTGATTGTAGGCATTTACTTGTCAACACACTGGATCAAAAGTCTTGCGCTGATTAGTTTTTACCTGTATGACCAAAACCGCCTGCTCCTCGTTCAGTGGCTTCAAACTCATCCACAATATCAAACTGAGCTTGTACAACTGGCACTAAAACATATTGTGCTAAACGCTCACCCGGCTCTAGGCTAAATGCCGTTTGGCTACGGTTCCAAACAGATACCATCAATTCACCTTGGTAGTCTGAGTCAATCAAACCGACCAAGTTACCCAACACGATTCCGTGTTTATGACCTAAGCCTGAACGCGGCAAAATTAAACCTGCAAAGTTAGTGTCTTCGATATAAATCGATAGGCCTGTTTTTACCAGAACAGTTTGACCCGGCTCAATCACGGTAGTCTCTTCTACACATGCACGTAGATCAAGGCCTGCCGAACCTGCTGTTGCATAAGTTGGCATTGGCCATTCTGTACCTAAACGTGTGTCGAGAACTTTAACTTGAACTTTCATGGTTCATTCCTGTTTCAATAAAACGAATTTTCAAAAAATAAAAATAATCTACGCTTTAAGCTTTAACGCTTAATCAGCGCACGTAAATTTTCTAAATAATGCTGTGCTTGCTGTTTAGGATCGATATCCCCTGCTAGCTTTTTCTTGCGTCCTAACCACTCCAATTCATCTTGTGGTAGTTCATCCAAGAAACGGCTTGGTGTCATTTGTCGCATTTGCCCACCGGCTTTACGTTGCTCAGCCAAAGTCATGGTTAAACCTTGACGTGCACGAGTAATCCCCACGTACATCAGTCGACGTTCTTCCTCGACCGTGTCGGCAGCAATGGAGTTCTTATGCGGCAGAATTTCTTCTTCTAGACCAATCAAATAAACAAATGGAAATTCCAGACCTTTCGACGCATGGAGTGTTAACAAATTGACTTTATCAGTGTCTTCTTCTTCTTGTTGCTGTTCTAACATATCGAGCAACACCATTTTACGAATCACACTTTCAATGTTCTTTTCATCTACATCTTCTGCACGGTTAATCAAACTTTGAATACTGCTATACAGCACTTCAATGTTATCGAGTTTGGTTTTTTCCTGTGCTGGCGTTGCTGCCGACTCTTTCACATAGTCGATATAACCCGCTTCTATCATCATGCGACGAATGATCGGAACAGGCTCATCATCTTCTAACAATTCACGGGTAAAGGTCGAAATAAAGTCCGCAAATTCGGCCAATTGGGTTGTGGCTTTTTTCGGAATCGCCATACTTAAGCGCTGGTCGCCTGCTGCACTGAGTAAGGATAAATTACTTTCCTGCGCAAATAGACCAAGCTTTTCCAAAGTCACAGGGCCAATCGCACGTTTTGGTGTATTGATAATTCGTAAGAATGCACTGTCATCTTCAGGGTTGATGATCAAACGTAAGTAGCTCATCAGGTCCTTAATTTCAGCACGAGCGAAGAAAGACTGACCACCCGATAATTTATACGGGATCTGCATTTGGCGTAGCTGTGTCTCTAGAGCACGCGCTTGGAAATTACCACGGTATAAAATGGCGTAGTCTTTCCAATTTTTACCGTTCATCAGCTTGTGCGTAATCAAGTCTTTTACGACGCGTTCTGATTCATCATCGTCATTACGACAAGTAATCACGCGGATCACTTCACCATGGCCTTTATCTGACCAAAGCTTTTTATCGAAAATATGTGGGTTATTGCCAATAACTGTATTGGCAGCTTTTAAAATACGACTGGTCGAGCGATAGTTTTGCTCAAGCTTAATCACTTTCAGATTACGGAAATCTTCCTTCAATAAAGCCATATTCTCAGGCTTAGCACCACGCCATGCATAAATCGATTGGTCATCATCACCTACCGCGGTGAACTGTCCCATGACACCCACGAGTAATTTCACCAAAATATATTGCGCGGTGTTGGTATCTTGATATTCGTCGACCAATAAATAGCGGATTCGATTTTGCCAACGATCACGCACTTCTGCATTTTCTTGTAATAAGCGCGTTGGCATGACAATCAAATCATCAAAATCAACGGCATTGTACGCACGTAAATTACGCTCATACAGTTGATACAAATGCGCAAATTGAACGTCTTCTGCTGTTTCACAGGTGGTATGCGCTTGCTCAGGTGGAATCAGATCGTTTTTCCAATCTGAAATCATTTTCATGGCTTTGGCAATCAGCTCTTTACTTTCTGCACCCGACAAATTGTCGCGATGCATTAAGTCCATCAAAATGCGTTTGCAGTCATCTGCATCTAAAATTGAAAAGTTATTTTTCAGTGGTGTATTTTTTAATTCCAAACGGAGCATGTTTAGCCCGAAGTTATGGAATGTAGAAACCGACAGCCCTTTTGCCTCTTCACGGCTCATCAGCTTCGTCACACGCTCTTTCATTTCACGCGCAGCTTTATTGGTAAAGGTCATCGCGGTGATACGGTGCGCAGGAATACCACAATGCTTCACCAAATAGGCAATTTTACGGGTAATCACCGATGTTTTGCCTGAACCTGCCCCTGCAAGTACTAACAAGGGTCCTTGAGTGTATTTCATTGCTTCAAGTTGCTTGTCGTTCAACTGACTTGCCAGTGACATAGTCTTTCCTCTTATTAATTCGAGGATGATTATAGTCATCTGAAACGATCTTGCCTAATGCAAAATGTATTTTATCGGTCATTAAAAATGCCATAAAAAAAGCCACCCGAGGGTGGCCTTTCGTTTCGAACTAAAACTTATTTAGTTTCGTAAACTGAGATTTCTACGCGACGGTTTTGTTCACGACCTGCAGCAGTTGAGTTATCCGCTACTGGAGAAGTTGAACCGTAACCACGTGCAGTAATACGAGTTGAAGAAATACCTTGAGACGCTAGGTAGTTTTTCACTGAGTTTGCACGGTTTTGAGAAAGTGGGTTGTTGATCGCATCAGAACCTGTGTTATCTGTGTGACCATGTACAACGATTGCAAGTTTGTTTGCAGTACCGTCTTCACGCAATACTTTAGCAACGTCATTCAACGCAGATTGGAACTGAGATTGAATAGTTGAAGAGTTAGTTGCGAAAGTTACTGATGGCATTACAAGGTTGATCGAACCATCTGGATTACGACCTACGTCAACACCAGTACCAGCCAATTCTTGTTTAAGACGTTGTTCTTTCTTATCAAGAAGAAGACCAGCACCCGCGCCAACTACAGCACCAATTGCAGCTGCTTGACCCATTTTGTCTTTATCAGCATTAGAATAAGCAATACCAGCGCCTAAAAGAGCACCTAGACCAGTACCGATTGCTGCTTTGTCATATTCCATGTTTTGACAACCAGTAAGTGCCATTGCCCCAACTACTGCCGAAATTACTAGTGCACGCATTGCATGCCTCCTTCTTTGTGTTTTGTTGTATGGTTGAAATGATGAAGTAAAACAAATGGCTGAACCATTGATTTTTTGTTAATAATAAAACGTTTAGTTACAATTTGTAATATGAATACGAGATTTATTTGTTAATTCCATCACAATTTCTTCACAGTTCAGCAGATGCCCTTTTTTATTTAATCAACTCGAACTATATTTACTAGAATCAATCATTATTTGGACAATTTCCGCTAGGACTTTTTATATGTCATCTCAAACAAATAAGCAACCGACACTAAAAAAAATTAGCAAAGGACTTACCGTCGGTTCCGTTATGACAGGCAGTACTTTTTTCCATGGTCCTCCTGTTTTAGCCCTTGGTCTGACCAAACTCTTTAAAAAATCAAAAAAGGTCGATGAAACCAACATTAAAATCACCAACAGTTGGCTCACCGTCAATAACTGGCTGATTGACCATGTTCTGCCTAATACCGAATGGGACATTACCATCGATGAAGGCCTCGACTTAAATTTGCAGGGTCGCTATCTCATGACCTGTAATCATCAAAGTTGGGTCGATACGACAGTCAACCAATATTTTGGTTTAACCCGTATGCCTCTGACGCGTTTCTTTACCAAATGGGAGCTCATTTTCATTCCATTTGTGGGACAAGCTTTTAAAATTTTAGGCTTCCCAATGATGAAACGTCATAGCAAAGAACAAATCGCGAAAAATCCTGAACTTAAATATCGAGATATGGAAGAAGCGCGTAAATCTTGTGAACAGTTATTGAGCCAGCCTTTTACCCTGCTGAACTATTTGGAAGGCACTCGCTTTACCCCTGAAAAACATGCACAGCAGCAATCGCCGTATCAAAATCTTCTTAAACCAAAAGCAGGTGGTTTGGCACTGGCACTCAATATTTTAGGGGATCAAGTCGATGCTCTCGTGGATATGACCATCGTCTATCCAAATGGTGCACCAGGTTATGGCGAATTTTGGCTCGGTGAAGTTCCGCGTATCGCCGTGGATTTACGTAAAATTGAAATTCCAACGTGGATGCATGGCGGCAACTATGAAGATGATGCAGAATTCCGTGAAAAATTTCAGCATTGGGTAGATGAGCTGTGGACGGAGAAAGACCAACTCATTACTCGTATGAAAGCTAAATACTCAGTTACTGAATAATTAAGAAGAAGTTTTTATGTCGCAGAACAGCATGCCGCAAAACAAGAAATCTAAATATCATCATGTCAATCCAAACAGTTGGTCATTCAAACTGTTTTTGATTTATGACATTTTCATGGTGTTTATTATTGTTTTTAACTTGTTCTGCCTATGCATGAACTTTTTCCTCATGAGCAATCTTGGCAGTTGGTTCTTTAACAGTATCCACCTGCCCGATGTGCTGAGTTTTTACCGTGAACATTTGCATCCGTGGGTCATTACCACCGAAGCGTGGTTTATTATCTTTTTGATAGTCGAACTGTTGGTACGTTGGGCGATTGCTAGCATCAACAAGCACCATCAGCGCTGGTTCTTCTTCCCGTTTATACATTGGTACGAAATTTTAGCTATTGTGCCGCATTTACGTTTCCTGCGTTTATTTCGTGCGGGCATTATTGCTTATCGACTGTATGAAATGGGCTATCAAATCGTGCCTTCTGCATGGCAGAAAAAGGCATTGTTCTACTATCGAGTCGTGATGGAAGAACTGTCAGATCGTGTGGTACTTACCGTGTTAGATGGTGTTAAGCATGAGCTCAATACCAGTACAACCCATAAAGACCTAATTAGTAATCTTGTGCAGCATCACCGTGAGATGTTCACCCAAGTTTTAGCTGAGATTTTGCAAGAAAATTTAAGCAAAGAGCTACGTACTGAACGTGAATTGATCGCCAAAAATGTCGGACAAATCGTCAGTCAGGCCATCGAAGATACCCCAGAACTCACGCAGCTATTGCGCTTAGTGCCAATCGTTGGCAGCCGCATTGAACAGCAGATTCAAAGTATCGGGCAACGTTTGGGTGAAAATATTACCCAAGGTTTAATTTCCCCATTGGCTTATCCCAATACATCGACGGCTCAAAAACCCAATCTATATTTAGACATTTCACAGCGTGTTAGCCGTATTGAAATCGAAAATAATGCCCAGCTGGATGAGTTGGTTCGCTCTGCGGTTTTTGAAAGTCTAGAGGCTATTCGTAAGCAAGTGAAAGTAAAACAGTGGCAGCAGATTATGCAGGAACAGGACCAAGCTACAGAATAAACACTTAGTCAAAAATAATTGCGAACTCCGCTAGAGTATTCATGCAAATTGTTCTAGGATTTGCTCTATTTACAACATAACTACTTCGGCACAAAAGTAATAGTTAGAAGTCTCAAGGATTCAATATGGCTGATATACGGATAAAAGGCAAAATGGTCAATGCGATTCGCATTCACCTCGATACCAATGATCATGATGCGATCCGCCAGCAACTTACTCCAATGTTCCAAAAGGCTTTTCCACCCGGAACATTAGCCGTGATTGAAAGTACGGTTGATCAAGAACTAATTGCACTGATTCAACTACTTATTAGTATTGAAATTCAACCGATTGGTGTCACTGAAGGTCCGCTATCGGACCAAGCACGTGCTATCCAATTTCCCGTAGTTCCTGCGGATCGCAAACTACAACAAGTTAAACCGACACGCGAACAAGTGGTTGAAGAACCCGCACCTGCAGAAGAAAAAACCGAAGATAAAATTGCTGCAGTCGAAGTACCGACCATTCGTCATGCTACGTCGTATCACAATGAAATCTTACGTACAGGTCAATGTTTAGTCCAAGACCATGGCGATATCATTATTAATGCTGGTATTAATAGCGGTTCAGAAGTAATTGCTTCAGGAAATATACATATTTATGGTAGTGCTCGTGGTAGAGTCATTGCCGGAGCTGGTGGGAACACGGCTGCACGTATTTTCTGCCATTCATTAGAAGCTGAATTGGTTTCAATTGCAGGGACTTACTGTGTCGCTGATGACATTCCACCTCATGTGGTCAAACAGCCAGTACATATTTATTTGAATGACCAGCAAGAGCTAGTATTTGAAGCTTTGCAATTTTAATGTATAAATAATCACCAAACCCCTAATTAAAAAAGGGGATTTAAACCATAACAGGAGTGGATTCGGTGGCGAAAATTGTTGTCGTAACATCAGGTAAAGGTGGCGTAGGTAAAACAACTACAAGCGCATCTTTTGCAACAGGTTTAGCCCTTCGCGGCCACAAAACTGTTGTGATCGACTTTGATGTGGGTTTACGTAACCTAGACTTGATCATGGGCTGTGAACGCCGCGTTGTATATGACTTTGTAAACGTATTGAATAACGAAGCTCGATTACAACAAGCGCTTATTCGCGATAAAGATATTGAAAATCTCTACATTTTACCAGCATCTCAAACACGTGATAAAGACGCGTTAACAGATGAAGGTGTAGCACGTGTAATGGACGAACTTTCTCAAGAGTTCGATTACATTATTTGTGATTCACCTGCGGGTATCGAACGTGGTGCAATTTTAGCAATGTATCATGCTGATGAAGCGATCATTGTAACGAACCCAGAAATTTCTTCGGTACGTGACTCTGACCGTATTATTGGTATGCTTGACAGCAAAACCAAAAAAGTAGAACAAAACGAAGGTCGTATCCGTAAGCATCTATGTATTACACGTTTCAATCCAGAACGTGCGGATAAGCAAGAGATGTTGACGATTGATGACATTTCAAAAGATATTTTACGCGTACCGACTTTAGGTGTTATTCCTGAATGTAAAAGCGTTCTACAAGCATCAAACGAAGGTAAACCAGTGATTCTGTTTACAGAAGAAGCGGCTGGCCAAGCGTATGATGACCTTGTTGCACGTTTCCTTGGTGAAGAACGCCCTTACCGTCATATTACGGTAAAACCTAAGGGTTGGTTAGCACGTCTATTTGGAGCGTAATCATGGCAGGATTCTGGAGCAAACTTTTTAGCAGCGACGAGAAACCGTCAAGCGCACAAACGGCAAAAGATCGTTTAAAAGTCATCGTGGCATCTGAAAATGGTCTAGGTAAACGCCTCAGCCAAGACAAGATCGACATGATGAAAAAAGAAATCATGCAAGTGGTAAACCGCTATGTTCGTGGTGTAGATGAGCAACATATTCAAATGTCTGTTCGTTCTGAAGCGAATATTGAAATGCTTGAAATGAATATCAATTTGCCTGAAGAACGTTAATCTGAATTCTGATTAGCCAAGTAAATTGAATCAAGGCAAAATGTGAGAGTGGCAGAAATAGGATTTTAGCTATATTCCGCCCACTTGAAGTACAGCTTCAAGTCTTGCGACTAGGTAAAGCCGTGCTTTACTCATCTAGTCTCTCATATTTTGCCTTTTTGTATTTTTAAACCAGCAAGGAGATTGCGATGGCATTATCTCAGCCAGCAACGTTCAACGAAGAATGGTCAGATGAGCGTGTATTTGCCTACCTTACTCAGCTTCCTCCTGAAGGAGTGAATGGCGACTTTCACGTGCTTTACCATGCTTTCAAACATATGCGTCCAAATGACTATGAGCGTCTTTTGACTCAATTCGTTGCCGATGGCCGTGATGTGAACGCAACTAATCCTGAAGGTCAGCGTATTCATGACGTAATTGCTCAATACCCACGTCAAAGCGCAGGTTTCCTCGAAGTATTGGCAAAATTTGCTTAATTTCGAGTACCAAAAAAAAGCCCGCATGATGCGGGCTTTTTTTATCAGATTTAAAATCGGCGTTATTGAATATCATCATGATCAATGCACGATCAACATGAGCAATGGAAACATCAAGCCAAAACCAATGGTTTGTACACTAATAATCGCCGCCATCAGTTGTGAATCGCCCCGATAATAGCGTGTCAAAATATAAGACGATGATGCCGTCGGCAAAGCAAAAAAGACCACTAAAATCATCCGCTCAAAATCAGTCAAACCCATCCATGTACTCAATAGATAAGCAATACATGGCATTAACATGAGACGCCCTATCGTATTTAAACTTAAACGACGTAGATCGGCGCGCATTTGCTGAAACTGTAATGCCGCTCCCACAGACAATAAACCCAAAGGTAAACTCATTGCCGCCAATATTTTTAGCAGCTCGGGTAAACCATTAAATAAGGTGAGACCTGATAAATTAAATAGAACACCGACTACACAACCTAGAATGAGCGGATTTTTCGCGATAGAAATACAGGTTTGTCCAAGCTGTTTAACGCTGATATTGGAAAAAGACAGGACAGAAATGATATTCACCAAAGGAACAGCCACAGCAATCAACATCGCAAACATTTGCATGCCTTCTGAGCCAAACAGCGCCCCCATTAATGACAAGCCAATATAGGTATTAAAACGAATATGACTTTGGATATACACGCCAAAACGCTGCACGGGGATATGCATAAACTGCTTGATCCCCCACAACACGATGCTGATCAAACAGGTGCCCGCAACCAGTACTGTCAACATTCGTGAAACAGTGTTCATATCCAATTGCACGGCTGATACATTCAAAAATAGCAGCACAGGAAATAAAACGTAGTAATTAAGTTTTTCTGAATTTGCCCAAAATTCATCCTGAACAAACTGTGTGTATTTAAGCACATAGCCCATCGCGATTAATGCAACGAGGGGAAACAATGCGACGACGATATTCATGCTGTACGCCTTGAAATAAAGTAGCTATTTCATCTTTAACCATTTATGTAGCACAATATAATCCTCATCTAGACTCATAACAAAATGAGTAATTACTCATGGCAATGACATTTTCTCAGCTTGAAATTTTTATTAAAGTCGCAGAACAACAAAGCTTTACTCTCGCTGCTCGACAGCTGGGAATTACTCAGTCAGCTGTCTCTCATACCCTAAAGTGTTTAGAGCAACATTGGAATGTCAGCTTATTTAGCCGTGAACAAGGCGAAATTAGCCTGACTCATATTGGTCAGCAGTTATTACTGCATGCCAAAGAAATCATCAATACGGCACAAATCATGCAACAAGAAGTGCATGCCGCACATGGTATTCAACAAGGAACGTTGAGAATTGGCTCTTTTGGTTCTTCTAGTTCGATTCATCTGCTTCCAGAGCTATTAAAGGCATATAGAGAGCGCTATCCGCACATTGAGATCTATGTCGAAGAAGGTACCGATGCAGAAGTGTCTCGTTGGATTTCTGAACGTCAGATTGATGTGGGTTTTGCCGTACTCCCTAAGCCGCAGCTGTTCACCTTCCCGTTAATTCAAGACATTTTCATTGCCTTGATTCCAGATAGTTATTCAGTTTCCAAACACAGTCATTTAAATATCCAAGACCTGCAAAATTACCCCTTTATTATGACCCGTGCGGGCAGCCAGTCCCATGTCGAAAAACTGCTTAAACAACACCACATACAACCTAAAATCACCTATCAAATGTCGCAACTGTTAACCATTTTAAATATGGTGAATTTACAGGAAGGGATTGCTATCGTTGCAGATATGGCGATGCCTGCTGAGCTGTTGGCATTGCATCCACATGTGGTCAAACGTCCACTCTTTCCAAATACCCAACGGCAAATTGGACTCGCCGTAAAAAATCAAAAACTCATGAGCCCTGCCTGCAAAGCCTTTATCGAATTGGCCCAGTCCATGTTCTACCAAGATGAGTTCTCAATCTAAAAATAAAAAAAAACCTGCCGAAGCAGGTTTTTTGTTTTAGGACTTAGACCAAGATATCTCGTTTGCCATTTGGCCCCATCCCACTGACGATGCCATTTTCTTCCATCTGATCAATAATCCGTGCTGCACGGTTATAGCCGAGACTGAATTTACGCTGTAAAGATGAGGTCGATGCTTTACGTGTTTCCAAAACGAAACTAACACATTGATCATACAGCGCATCACGGTCTGATCCACCATCACCATCTTCAAAACCGCGAGATGTCGGCTCTTCATCATAAGGCGTGAGGATTTCATCGACATAATTCGGTTCACCGCGCTCACGCCATGCATCACAAATACGGTTCACTTCATCGTCTGAAATAAACGCGCCATGTACCCGTTCAGGTTCAATTTTCCCCGGTCCGAGGAATAACATATCACCATGGCCCAGTAAGTCTTCCGCACCACCAGCGTCTAAGATAGTACGTGAATCCAGTTTACTGTTCACACGTAGCGCAGCACGCGTTGGAATATTGGCTTTGATCAAACCTGTCACTACATCTACGGTTGGACGCTGAGTCGCCAACAGCAAATGAATCCCTGCTGCACGTGATTTTTGTGCAAGACGGGTAATCATTTCTTCAGCTTTTTTACCCACTTGCATGATCATGTCGGCAAATTCGTCGGCAACAATTACGATCAACGGCATAGGCTGTAAACGTGGCGCACGACTTTGCGTTGCTGAGTCATCTGGCTTCCAAGTTGGATCAATGAGATCTTCACCATTAGCCATTGCTTCTTCAATTTTGCGGTTAAAGTCAGTCAGCTTACGTACTTTCATCAAAGACATCAGCTTATAACGACGCTCCATTTCATTCACACACCAGTTCAATGCACTCACCGCATCTTTCATGTCAGTTACAACAGGCGTTAACAAATGTGGAATATCGTTATAGTTGGCAAGTTCCAACTGTTTCGGGTCAATCATAATGAGACGCAGTTGCTCAGGTGTGTATTTCAACAACATCGACAACAACATGGCATTGACTGCGACTGACTTACCAGAACCCGTAGTACCTGCCACCAACATATGCGGCGCTTTCGCCAAATCGGCCAAGACAGGATTACCTGAAATATCTTTACCCATCGCCATACTAAGTAAGGCATTTGGATCACGGTAAGCAGGAGTTTCTAACAGCTCAATAAGACGAACCATTTCACGTGAACTATTTGGGACTTCAATCCCGATATACGGTTTACCCGGAATGACTTCCACCACACGTACAGAGGCCATAGACATCGAACGTGCCAAGTCACGTGAAATATTGGTCACTTTCGACGCTTTCACACCAGGTGCTAAATCAAGTTCAAAACGTGTTACGACTGGTCCCGGCTGTGCCTCTACAACTTTGGCTTTGACATTAAACTCTTGCAGTTTAATTTCTAAAAGTTCAGACAAGCGAGACAATTGCTCTGCAGTGAAATTGACTTTCTTGTTCGGATCAACCGGATCTAAGATTTCCAAGCCCGGCAAAGTCGGTAAATCCAAGCGTTTTTGTGCCACTTGCATCGCACGTGACATTGGACGACCAGAGGCATCGGTTAAAGGAGCATCAAAGTCAAAATCATCTTCGAGATCTAAATCGATGTCTTCAGGTTTGCCCGCCGTTTCTTGCCACACTTCACGGAAAGCATCTTTATTCGAGCTGATTAAGGCTTTTTCATCATCAGATACAAAAGTCTGCGGCTGCGTATTGATTTCAGCACGAACCAAAGGCGTAGATTGCGCGTAACTACTGGTTGTACGAACCGGCTGCGCCTGTTCTATCGCTCGCTCTGCTTCTTCAACCAGCAAATCATCAAGATCATTAAATTCGGTTTCAGCACTGATATTTTTCGGTGTGGTCAGCGGTGTAATCTGTGCAGCAGCTACACCTAAACCTGCAACTGTGGCAGCAGCACCTGTAGCAAATTCATTTGAATGCGTTGTTGGACTTTCATTTTGCGCTGTATTAAATGGGCTATGCACATCCGTCGCTGTTTTACTATTCGGGACAGCCGCTAACAGCTCATCGAAGATTTCATCATCATCCCAATCCACTGATTTTTTAGCAGGTTGCACCGCTTCTGTCGGAGAATTCGAATGCACATCTGCTGTTTTGTTGAAATATTCAGTTTGATTGGCAGGCTGCTCTTCTTCCGCAGCTTTGAGTAAAGCATCAATATCTTGTTTATGCCTTTGGTCATCATTTGAATGCAAGGCACGCCAAACCTCTCCTGTCGCAACAACACGTTGTTGATCTTGCTCAAACTGACGCACTTTCGCCAAAGTATGTTCAAAATCATCATCGGATGGTGTAGCAGTCTCCATCGAATCTACCGTAGATAAATGCTGTACATTGCCTTCTTTTTCTGCCCATTCTTTATCAGCAATATCATCAAATAAACGCTCAGCAACACGATCGCGTACTACAGGGTCAACCTCTACGGCATGATGCTCATGGGCGGGTGTAACTGGTGCAACCACTTTTGATGCATGCGCAGCAGCACTCTCTTTTTTAGTCGTTGGTACTGTACGGTCAAATGCGGTGTCGCCTTCAGGCACATTGCGATAGAACAAATCTTGCAGATAAGCTGGTGTCGATTTCATGGTTGCCCATGTCTTATTCCACTTGATGCCAAAGGCCAAAGTGAACAACATGATCCAAAATGCAATAAGAAATATTGCTGCACCATAGACCGTTAAAATTTGTTCAAGACTTTGACCCAGTTCATAACCAATAATCCCGCCCGATGCATTTTCTAAAGTATCTTCAGGGACATTCCAAAATAGGAAAAGTAAACTTGAAGTTGCCAGTAAAATAAAGAACTGAGCGGCATAACGAAATGGACGGTTTAAAAAACTACGTGGCCACCACACTTGAATTGCTTCGAGAAATAAATAGACAGGTATCAGCAGACTTGCCCAACCTAAAAATCCATAGAGTAAATCAGCGATCCATGCACCTGCGACGCCGCTGGCATTTGAAACTTGCTGAGTATCACTGGATAAATGCATCCATCCCGGATCAAATGGCGTATATGTGACTGTTGCAAGGAACAGATATATCCCAAATGAAACAAGGAATAAAGTCATTATTAAGCGCTGTGCATATGCACCCGACACCGCTGTCATATACGTTCCTGTAACCAATTCTTCATGAATGTTTTTGTCATTACCCACAACAAAAATGGGCTGAATCTAAACCTGTTATTATGCACCTGTTCAATAAAAAAGATGCAAGATAATTTAAGTATAGTTGTTAACTTTATTCTATATAGCTCAAAACGATTTCGATGATCAATAATATCGACTTTAATCTCACACAATCGTTTCAAACTTTGACGTATAATTCCACAAATTATCATATAAAAAAAGGATTCTACGGATGAGCGCTCGTCACTCACGTCTAATTATTTTAGGTTCTGGTCCTGCAGGTTATAGCGCTGCGGTATACGCTGCCCGTGCGAACCTGAAACCGACACTCATCGCAGGTATTCAATTAGGCGGTCAATTGACTACAACGACAGAAGTAGACAACTGGCCAGGTGGTGCAGAAGGTTTAACAGGCCCTGCCCTAATGGAACAAATGCAAGCTCATGCTGAACGTTTTGGTACAGAAATTGTGTATGACCATATCAACGAAGTGGACCTCAATGTTCGTCCGTTCGTGCTTAAAGGCGATATGGAAGAGTTTACTTGTGATGCATTGATTATTTGTACAGGTGCAACTGCACAATATTTAGGTCTTGAATCAGAAGCTGCTTTCATGGGTCAAGGCGTAAGCGCATGTGCAACATGTGATGGCTTCTTTTATAAAAATCAAAAAGTCATGGTTGTCGGCGGTGGTAATACTGCTGTGGAAGAAGCGCTGTATCTTTCAAACATTGCTTCTCATGTCACTCTTGTACACCGTCGTGACACTTTACGTTCAGAGAAAATCCTTCAAGATCATCTTTTTGCAAAAGAAAAAGAAGGTAAAATCAGTATTATTTGGAATCACCAAGTGGATGAAGTCATTGGCGATAACACCGGTGTGACTTCTGTACGTATTAAATCTACGCTAGATGATTCAACTCAAAATGTTGATGTCACTGGAATGTTTGTGGCGATTGGTCACAAACCAAACAGCGGTATTTTTGATGGTCAATTGAACCTACGTGATGGCTACATCCAAGTTCAAAGCGGAACTGCGGGTAATGCAACACAAACGTCTATTCCGGGTGTATTTGCTGCGGGTGATATTGCCGACAGCATTTACCGTCAAGCCATTACTTCTGCAGGTTCAGGCTGTATGGCTGCACTCGATGCTGAAAAATACCTTGATGCACTCGGTGAATAATCTTTTGCTTAAGTCATTTGCTTAGCTAAACAGTTTTAAAAATTAGCCGACCTGATGGTCGGCTTTTTTATGTATGATAAAAATCCGTGTAACTCAATAAGAAGCTTGGCATGCCGATACTCCCTCCTTCTGAATTTACTTTCCCCGATCCAGCTGAATGCGATCCTGATGGTGAAGGCTTAATTTGCATCGGTGCTGACCTCTCTCCTTCTACATTGTTTGAAGCCTATAGCCATGGTCTTTTCCCGTGGTTTAGTGAAGGTGATCCGATTTGCTGGTGGTGTCCTGAACCCCGCTGCATTATTCGACCGCAGGACTATCATCCAAGCAAATCGTTATTACGCAGCATGAAAAAAATGGACTATAAGATCACCATTAATCATGCGTTTGAAACTATGATTCGCTCATGTTCATTGCCACGTAGTTATGCCAATGAAACATGGATTTCAGAAGATATTATTCAGGGATATTCTGCGCTGTTTGAAGCAGGCTATGCTTATAGCATTGAAGTTTGGGAAAATGAGACCGTTGTCGGAGGACTCTATGGCGTCAATATTGGCCATGGCTGCTTTGGCGAGTCTATGTTTAGTACACGAACAGATGTCTCTAAAATGGCGTTTTACACCTTAATGCTCATCGGGCAAGAGAATCAGTTGCCATGGATTGATTGCCAATTGGTCAACGATCACCTCTTAAGCTTAGGTGCGAGTACACTTTCTCGCCAACAATACCTTAATTCGTTACAAGATGTTGTTAAACAACCCTCTATCGATTGGAAAAAGTATCAGGACAGTGTATTTTCAAGTAAAACAATAGCGCAATGGGCAAGTCTCAGCGCATGACAATAAAAGAGGGATATTACGATGAATTCCTATCAACCGAAGTCCCTGTTGAACGAATTACAGTACTACATCACGCCTCCGCATGATTGTAGCTACTTAGAAAATAAATCTGCTCGGATGGTCTTTCTTGATCCTGTCCATCGTATTGATGTGGTCACGTTATCTGAACTTTCCCGCATGGGTTTTCGTCGTAGTGGGGATTTTGTCTACCGCCCTGAATGTCATCTTTGTCGCCAATGTTTGTCCTCTCGCGTTCCTGTTCATGAATTTCAAATGAACAGCGTGCAAAAAAAAGCGTGGAAACGGAATCAAGATTTAACGGTGAAAATTAGCCGTCCTCAAGATGCCGATGCAAAGCATTATGCCCTGTACGAACGCTATATCAATGAACGGCATGCTGATGGTGATATGTACCCACCTAGCCAAGATCAATTTGAAAAATTTTTAATTAATAGCTGCACTGACAGTTTCTTTTTAGAGCTATGGTTGGATGAGCAACTAATCAGTGTATCTACCTGTGATCCACTCGATGATGGTATTTCAGCGGTATATACCTTTTTTGATCCTGATGAAAGCCGTCGCTCACTAGGGACTTTTGCCATTCTGAAACAAATCGAGCATGCACAAAAGCTTGGATTGCAATATGTCTACTTGGGCTATTGGGTGCCAGATTCGCAAAAAATGAATTATAAATCTCAGTACATTCCACTGGAACTTCTGCTTGATGGACAATGGCGTCGACTCAATCGACCACTGACCCAAGAAGAAATTAGCCAACTGGGGGATTCCCTGATGACCACCTTACCTTCAGGTTGGAATAATCCTATTATTAAATAAAAGGGATCAAACAAAAGATCTTCAATAAAAAAGCATTCGTTTATTCACGAATGCTTTCTTTAAATCTGATGACGCTTCACCGCTTTTATTTAAATAAAGCTGCAAAATCATCAATACAAGCCTTCACCATAATAATGGCGTGCTCACGAGTTCCATCGGCATTTGGATAATAATTCTTTCGCAAATCGATTTGATGAAAATCCGCTTTTTCATATAAACGGATCGCTGGTTGATTACCTTCTCGCACTTCTAAGAAGATTTGAATGGGGTTATTTTTGAGTAAGGCAATAGATTCATCGAGTAATTGAAAACCTAATCCTTTGCCTTGCTGGCTCGGATCGATCGCCATTAACAATAAATTTGCTTCATCTAAAACGGGTTGTAAAATGCAAAAACCTACAACTTTTCCTTGTCGCTCAATCACCGTACTTTGATAGGCAGCAATCGATTCTTGAAATTGTTTTAAGGTCCAAGGATGGCTTTGTACGCGGCGCTCGATATCGTAAACCTGCTGTACATCAGCGTCTTGCATCAAACGAATCATCTTCGTTTATCTTTCTATAGCTAGGGTATGCGCATTATAAAAAGTTTGCTTCTAAAGTTGAATAAAAAAAAGAGCGATTTACATCGCCCTTCTCAAAAAGTCACCACAGCGCTGTGATTAGAGACCCAAATATGCTTTCCACGTTTTTAACAAACCTGAAGTATCTAAATCATTCGGGTGAAAACCTGGTTTAAAATACATCAGCATTTCTTTACCCATACCAGTGATGATGCCTTTTGAAGGGCTATAACCATAGGTATAAATATCTTTTAATGCTTCAAAATTAAGCTTGTTATCTTCTTTTAATAAACGAGCAACAAAGTAGCTTTGTACGAAGAATAAAGTCACCATTGCGCCAATCAATGAGCCTGTTCGGAGTGCGTAGGCCTTAATTCCCTGACCAAAGACACCTTCAAAAACATCATAAGCCACGGCTTTATGTTCATTTTCTTCAATCGCATGCCACAACCACATATTTTTCATGGTTTCATCTGTCATTAAAGCTTGAATATGTGGGTTAACCAATAACTGTGAAGCGATGGTTGCAGTGAAATGCTCAAGTGCCGTAGTTGCGGTAAGATCTACCATTTCTTGAGTGATACCAACAGGTTTACCAATACGTGCAAAAACTTTTCGCACACCTTGGATAACTCGACCCGTTGCCTTATCAAGCGTTTCGACATCATGACCGTATTTTTGTGCAGAGGCATTGAAACCTTCATGCTCTTGCGTATGCATGGCTTCCTGACCAATGAAAGCACTAATTTCTTTTTGTAGGGCTTCATTATTTGCGATCGCGGGATGTTTACGTACTGCACGCACACTATCAATAAAGAACATTTCACCCGCGGGAAATAAAGCAGATAATGCGGTCATAAAATGTGTCAAACCAGCTGAGCCGTTCATCCAGTACTCTGGTACCGCATCAAAATCAAAATTCATGCGGCGTACAGGGAAACTTGCACCTGCTCGATTAGTAATCTTTACTTTAGCGTTCATGCCTAACTCCTTTTTGAGTTATGAAATACTCAAACTTTTATTGGTTTTCTTGAGTTCATATTACGGTTTTATTGACGCGTAATTATTTCAGTTAAGGACAGTGAATTATCACTAAAGGACAGCTTTAAAAAATATTGTCAGACAATTTCCCTATCACATTGAATAAACATAAAAAAAAGCGCCTCAAAGAGGCGCTTTTTTACACACATTTAGTGATTATGCAGTTACTTTAGAAACTACACCAGCACCAACTGTACGGCCACCTTCACGGATCGCAAAGCGTAAGCCAGCGTCCATTGCGATTGGGTGGATTAATTCTACTGACATTTCTACGTTGTCACCAGGCATAACCATTTCAACGCCTTCTTTAAGCGCGATCGCACCAGTTACGTCAGTTGTACGGAAGTAGAACTGTGGACGGTAACCGTTAAGGAATGGAGTATGACGGCCACCTTCGTCTTTAGAAAGTACGTATACTTCTGCGTCGAATTTAGTATGCGGTTTGATTGTACCTGGTTTAGCAAGTACTTGACCACGTTGAACGTCTTCACGTTTAGTACCACGTAGAAGAACACCACAGTTCTCGCCCGCACGACCTTCGTCAAGAAGTTTACGGAACATTTCTACGCCAGTTACAGTTGTTTTAACTGTATCTTTAATACCAACGATTTCAACTTCTTCGCCTACTTTCACGATACCAGTTTCAACACGGCCAGTTACTACTGTACCACGACCTGAAATTGAGAATACGTCTTCGATTGGCATAAGGAATGCTTGGTCGATAGCACGTTCTGGTTCTGGGATGTAAGAGTCAAGAGCTTCAACAAGAGCAACTACAGCATCTTCGCCGTATTGACCAGCTTCACCATTAAGCGCTGCAAGAGCAGAACCACGGATTACTGGAGTGTCGTCGCCTGGGAAGTCATAAGTAGAAAGAAGTTCACGAACTTCCATTTCTACTAATTCAAGAAGCTCTTCGTCGTCAACAAGGTCGCATTTGTTTAGGAATACAACGATGTAAGGTACACCTACCTGACGAGAAAGAAGGATGTGTTCACGAGTTTGTGGCATTGGACCATCAGTCGCAGCACATACAAGGATCGCACCATCCATTTGCGCAGCACCAGTAATCATGTTTTTAACATAATCGGCGTGACCTGGGCAGTCTACGTGAGCGTAGTGACGGATTGGAGAATCGTATTCTACGTGTGAAGTATTAATTGTAATACCACGTGCTTTTTCTTCTGGTGCAGAGTCGATTGCAGCGTAATCTTTCGCTTCACCACCGAATTTTTTTGCACATACAGTTGCAATTGCAGCTGTTAAAGTAGTTTTACCGTGGTCGACGTGACCAATTGTACCCACGTTAACGTGTGGCTTATTACGTTCGAACTTAGCCTTAGCCATGAGATCTTCCTTTTTAAACTACTCATGCAGGGATACTGCATGAGCATTTGGTTTTTAACTATGAATTAGTTTGGGCTTATAGTAATCGAAAGATTACTCGTCGTCACCTTTTTTACCGCCAGATTGGAACTTAGCGATGATGCCTTCAGCCACGTTACGTGGTGTTTCAGCGTATTTAGCGAATTCCATAGAATAAGTTGCACGACCTTGAGACATAGAACGCATATGAGTTGCGTAACCAAACATCTCAGAAAGTGGAACTTCTGCACGGATAGCTTTAGTACCACCAGGTAAATCGTCCATACCTTGAACAAGACCACGACGACGGTTTAAGTCACCCATGATATCGCCCATGTAGTCTTCTGGAGTTTCTACTTCAACTTTCATGATAGGTTCAAGCAAGATAGGATCTGCTTTCATGAAACCGTCACGGAATGCGTAAGAACCAGCCATTTTGAACGATAATTCGTCAGAGTCGACGTCATGGTAAGAACCATCGAACAATGTCGCTTTGATGCCAACAACTGGATAACCAGCTAGGACACCATTCTTCATACGTTCTTGGATACCTTTGTCAACCGCACCGAAGAATTCTTTAGGTACTACACCACCTACAACTTCTTCAGCGAACTCGTAATCTTTGCCAGCATCTTCAGCAAGTGGTTCTAAACGTACGTATACGTGACCAAACTTACCTTTACCACCAGTTTGACGTACGAACTTACCTTCTTGTTCAACTGATTTTTTGATCGTTTCACGGTAAGCTACCATTGGTTTACCAATGTTCGCTTCAACGTTGAATTCACGCTTCATACGGTCAACAATAATGTCAAGGTGAAGCTCACCCATACCAGCAATAATTGTTTGACCAGATTCTTCGTCAGTACGTACGCGGAATGAAGGGTCTTCTTTCGCCAAACGACCTAAAGCAACAGACATTTTTTCTTGGTCAGCTTTAGTTTTAGGCTCAACCGCAAGCGCAATTACTGGCTCTGGGAATTCCATACGCTCTAGTGTAATTACATTGTTTTCATCACATAATGTATCACCAGTCGTAGTATCTTTAAGACCTACACATGCTGCGATATCACCCGCACGAATTTCTTCAATATCGTGACGGTCATTTGCGTGCATCTGTACGATACGGCCAACACGTTCGCGCTTCATTTTAACTGGGTTATAGCAAGGGCTACCTGCTTTAAGCACACCAGAGTAAACACGTACGAATGTTAAGTTACCTACAAATTTGTCGTTCATGATTTTGAACGCAAGCGCAGAGAACGGAGCATCGTCAGACGCTTCACGAGAACCTTCAGTTTCGTCTTTGTCGTCAAGGATACCTTTAATCGCCTCGACATCAGTCGGCGCAGGTAAGAATTCAATTACAGCATCCAACATACGTTGAACACCTTTGTTTTTGAACGCTGAACCACATAGCATTGGTTGAATTTCATTCAACAATGTACGTGCACGTAAACCTGAAACGATTTCTTCTTTAGTTAACTCACCTTCTTCAAGGTACTTGTCCATGAGTTCTTCTGATGCTTCCGCAGCAGCTTCAACCATGTTAGTACGCCATTCGTTAGCTAGTTCAACTAATTCAGCAGGGATTTCGCCATATTCAAACTTCATACCTTGAGACGCTTCGTCCCAGATAATCGCTTTCATTTCGATTAGGTCAACAACACCCTGGAAGTTTTCTTCTGCACCGATTGGAACAACGATTGGCACTGGATTACCACCAAGACGTGTTTTAACTTGTTCAACAGCACGGAAGAAGTTCGCACCAGTACGGTCCATTTTGTTCACGAATGCAATACGTGGAACTTTATATTTATTTGCTTGACGCCATACAGTTTCAGACTGAGGTTGTACACCACCTACAGCACAGTAAACCATGCATGCACCGTCAAGAACACGCATAGAACGTTCAACTTCAATAGTGAAGTCTACGTGTCCTGGGGTATCAATTACGTTAATACGGTGCTGTTCGAATTGGTTACCCATCCCTTTCCAGAAGCATGTTACTGCCGCTGAGGTAATAGTAATACCACGTTCTTGCTCTTGTTCCATCCAGTCTGTAGTTGCAGAACCTTCGTGAGTTTCACCAAGTTTGTGACTCTCACCTGTGTAGAACAAAATACGTTCTGAAGTGGTAGTTTTACCAGCATCAATGTGCGCAGAGATACCAATGTTACGATAACGAGAAATTGGGGTTTGACGAGCCATGATTTCTAGCATTCCTAAATTTTGTTGTTTAAAACAGGACGCTTTAAGCTGCATAGCAACTTAAAGCGATTCGATGACAAAACAGTGACAACTGATTTGTCACCCTCCTGAATAGGGGCTGTTTTATCCGCTTAGAAACGGTAATGAGAGAAGGCTTTGTTGGCTTCAGCCATACGATGCACATCTTCACGTTTTTTGATCGCTGCGCCTTTACCTTCAGCTGCATCAAGCAACTCACCAGCAAGACGTAAAGCCATAGTTTTTTCAGAACGCTTAGCAGCAGCATCTACTAACCAACGCATAGCCAAGGCAGTACGACGGGATGGGCGTACTTCCATAGGCACTTGGTATGTAGCACCACCAACACGGCGTGCTTTTACTTCGACCATAGGACGAACTTTTTCAAGAGTAGTCTCGAAAAATTCAACTGGGTCTACTTTAGATTTTTCTTGAACGCGGTCTAAAGCACCGTAAACGATACTTTCAGCAATAGATTTTTTACCATCTTGCATTACGTGGTTCATGAATTTAGCGATTGTTTGGCTGCTGAACTTAGGATCCGGAAGGATTTCACGGGCAGCAACTACGCGACGTCTTGGCATTTTAATACACCTAATAAATATGACACTTCAGGTTACTCCAGCAGGTGCACAAAGTGTCATGTGCTTTCGCTGGCCTTACTATACGTCGCTTGGAATTTTCACAAAAAATGCAGAAATCAGACAAGCGAGACGATAAAGGATTGCAGTTCTAACGAACTAAGAAGTTAATCTTTTCAGATTATTTCTTAGGACGTTTAGCACCGTATTTAGAACGAGACTGGTTACGATCTTTAACACCAGCACAGTCTAAAGAACCACGAACGGTATGGTAACGTACACCCGGTAAATCTTTAACACGACCACCACGGATAAGAACAACACTGTGCTCTTGTAGGTTATGGCCTTCACCACCGATGTAGCTAGAAACTTCGAAACCTGAAGTTAAGCGAACACGGCAAACTTTACGCATTGCTGAGTTAGGTTTTTTAGGTGTAGTTGTGTAAACACGTGTACAAACACCACGACGTTGTGGACAAGCCTTCAACGCAGGAACTTTAGATTTTTCAACTAAAGTTGTACGACCCTTACGGATCAACTGATTTGTTGTTGCCATTTGGCAATTCTCCCGTTAATAAAAAGCCCCAAAAAATACTACTTTTTGAGGGCATGCAATTGTAAGCGAAGACTTAAAATTGGTCAACAATATACGATCATCGAAAACATTTATTCATCGTGATTTGCGCAATTTTTCACCCACAAATAAATAGTTTATTTTTCAGAAGAATCTGCTGATTTTTTTGTAACTTTATCTACGGCTGCTGTTTTGGCTTTACGCGGCTTAGTTTTGGGTGCAGCTTTTTCCACTGGGACATCCTCCTGCTGTACAGATTCCAACACATCAAACTCATCTTTTTCAGCTAAAGTAGGTTTTTGCGCAGCCCCGGGTGCATGAGGCTCAACAACTTTCTCCGCAAGTGCCTCCAAACCTTCTGAGACTTTTTGTTCCTGCTCTACTTCCACTTCGGCTGCATCAGAGTTTTTAACTTGTGCTTTTTTGATGACTTTTACTGCGCGGATACTCTCATGACCTGCAACATCTATGGTCTGATCTAGTACCGGCTCAGCCAAATCAATATCTTTCGCCTTAATACCTTCTAGTAATTTAGGTGTTGCTTGAGCAAGCAACTCAAGAGAACGCTCATAGGCATGTAAAGGTGACAAGCTAATATCCTGATGCTGCAAAATATATTGGCGCGCATTAGAAAAGACTTGCTGTGCCTTCTGATTCACTTCATCCACTAAACGGCGACTATACACTACACTTACACCAACACTCGCCACAGGAGATAATCGTGATAGCTGATTTAACAATGAAACTTTTGGCATTTGATTGAGCCATGCCCACTTAAACTGACCATTTTCATCTAGTACATATTTTTTCAATGCTGCTGCATCAGTATCTGAACCCACCAATTGCTGCAATTGATGTAAATCACTATTTTGTAGCGTACTACTCAGAGCTTTTATTGCCATAAGCAAAGTTTGTTTTTCTGCAATTAAACTCAAGTCGACCTGTTTAAAAATAAACTGAACAATATCTTGGTCACTTTCTTTGCTTAAGTCGAAACCATAAGAACGTCCAACTTGATAAATCACTCGCAGAGTCATAATCAGTGAAGCAGGGATATCAATACTTGAACCAATGACACCTGTCGCACCTGTTAAAGCCCCTTGAATCGAAGCAATCCATTTATTTTGCTCACCCAGAGCCTGACTAATACGACGCGAACGATCGACATCTTGTGTCAACTCTTCTAAATCACGTACCCCAGCTTCATCCAGTACAGCATCTACAGATGAAATATCCGAACTAAAATGATTAAGTCGATCAAATAAATAATCAGAAATTTTGTCACTAAATTGAGGAGCAACAAAATTAGCCACATTATTTACAGTATTAAAATGTCGACCGAATAATTGTCTAGAAACATTTGGAACGTGTTCACGTAAGATTTGCTGAGGATTATCATATTTTTTTACATCAAATACGCCCGCTTGCCTTGACTGCCCCTCCAAGGTTTGACCATTTTTTTGAGGTTGAATGACCTTAGTTACGGATTCGGGTGCGACATGATTAATGATGGACACCCCAGTAGAACTGAACTTTTTAGCCACTCCAAAGGCGTTTGAGAGTAGACCTGCCGTTGGTTTATTATTCGTTTTCACCATTCCCTACCTCATTAAAACTATTCTTGAAATTATTGATAAATACTAGGTGTAGTCAAACTTTATCACAACTTGAATATGTATCTTTAAGTTAAGTTTTTTGCTGCAAAGTTGCAAATTAGCTCAGTCAACAATAGGCATAGGATTTGCCATAAGAATTCAAAAAGCTTTCTGCTATCATTATTCCAATCAAATTATATGAGTTCGCCTATTTAGAAAGTTTCCTTCGTATACTTTCTATAGCTTGCTCACACACTACCTATAAAGGATCTGTAGATGAAACGTGTTGTAATCACTGGTATGGGCATCAACTCATGCATTGGTAATACATTAGAAGATGTCACTCATTCTTTGCAAAACGGGATTTCTGGAACACGTTTCAACCCAAGTTATGCTGAACTTAATTTTAAAAGTCATGTCAGTGCGGCTGCAGAACAAAACTTTGACGGTATTGACCGCCGTTTAAAACGCTTTATGGGCGTATGCGCAATGTATGCATACAACTCAGCTTTGGCTGCGGTAGAAAATGCAGGCTTAACAGCAGAACAAATCGGTGGTAATCCACGTTACGGTATTGCGGGTGGGTCAGGTGGTGGTTCAACTGCATCTGTTGTTGAAATGAAAGAACTTCTAGACACCAAAGGTGCACGTAAAGTTGGTCCATTCTTTGTACCACGTAATATGACCAACACCATTACTGCAAACGTGGGTGTTGCATTTAAAATGCAAGGTATTGCACACACCATTACTAGCGCATGTGCAACATCTGCAGATGCCATTGGTTATGCATACAATTTGATTCAATTAGGCAAACAAGACTTAATGCTTGCCGGTGGTGGTGAAGAAGACCATTGGTCACAAAGTCTTTTATTTGATGCAATGGGCGCACTTTGTTCAAAATATAACGACACTCCAGAGACTGCTTCACGCCCTTACTCTGCTGACCGTGACGGTTTCGTGATCGCTGGCGGCGGTGGCTTCGTTGTACTAGAGTCACTTGAACATGCTCAAGCACGTGGTGCAAACATTTTGGCTGAAGTTGTCGGCTATGCAGCAAATTCTGACGGCGCTGACATGGTTGCACCATCGGGCGAAGGTGCGACGCGTTGTATCCTTATGGCTTTAGAAGAAGCTAAACAACATGGTGTAGATACCATCGACTATGTTAATACACACGGTACATCTACTCCGGCAGGCGATGTCACTGAACTTAAAGCGATGGAGCGTGCTTTCGGTGAAGGGCAAGTTCCTCCGCTCAGCTCGACCAAATCGATGACCGGTCACAGTCTGGGTGCTGCAGGTGTACAAGAAGCGATTTACTCTATTTTAATGATGCAAAATGACTTTATAGCACCAAATATCAACGTGACTGAACTTGACGAAGGTGCAAAACCTTTTGATATCGTACTTGAAAAACGTGATGCAAAATTGAATACTGTGATGAGTAACAGTTTTGGTTTTGGCGGTGTAAACGCTTGCCTCGTTTTCAAAAAATGGGAAGCATAATATAAAGTTTGCTGCTTTGGCGCTTCGGTGCCAAAGCACATACCCACCGCCCTTTTAAGGGTTAATATATGGATGCTCCATCAGATGCTTTCCTCTGGGTAAAAGCATTGCATATCATCGCAGTTGTTTGCTGGTTCGCAGCGCTATTCTATCTCCCTCGCCTTTATGTCTACCATGCTATGAGTGATGATGCTACGAGTCATCAGCGCTTTCAAATCATGGAACGTAAGCTATACCGCGGCATTATGTGGCCCGCTATGATTGCTACACTGATCACGGCGCACTTCCTCGTCGATTGGGGCGATGCAACACGACACTACCATGAAGCGCTTTGGTTCTATTTAAAAGTTGGATTGGTTGGACTATTGGTGATTTATCATTTTGTTTGTGGTTATTACCGTAAAAAGCTTATCGAAAATGCACATTATAAGTCGCATAAATTCTGGCGTTATTTTAATGAAATGCCCACTTTGATTTTATTTGCGGTTGTCATTTTAGTTGTAGTGAAGCCAAGCTTCTAAACGACTGTAAAAAAAGCCCCTACTCATTGGGGCTTTTTTATTTCTATATCAAAATGTTTATATACAAAAACTACAACTGCACACAGCTATCTAAAATATTCCAATTGTGTGCTCTAAATTGCTCACGCGGATACGGCACTTCAGCACACAACATCCCCTCTTTCTTAAAGAAACGTCGACCGTGGCTATTTTGATTCAACTGCATTAAATCAGTCGCACCCTGATTCAACAAATTAAAAATCATAATTCGATCATTCAAAATGTGCCCCGCAAGTACATAGCGCTCCCAAGGCACCCACTCTATATTGGACAAAGTATTGCCCAAATAATTTTTGATATGCCAAGATGAATACTGTCCCTGTTTTTAACCACCCTGCATCCTAAACGAATCATAAGAAAGCTCAGATAGCTGTGCCGCCTCTTCATATTGCTTAAACAATTGATTTGCAGTTTGATTTGGCAAATACAACCAATACATCAAGGAGGTATTCCAGCCCGATGACTGCTGCACCTGATCCAACACCGCATATATGCCATAGGCTTCCAATTGTGCTGCTGAGCGCAAACTCAACTGACTGGCACTTAAAGGCTCCAAATAAACTACTTGTCCAGTCTTTAACTGCTCATTACGTATAATTCAAACATAACGTGCCAGCCAGCTTTGAATCAACATCCTTTCAACCAATGAGTTCGGGCGCTCAAGCATCTGCTGCAATCTGTGATATTCAGCCATATAGCATCCAGCTTATCCTCTTTATTTAACGCAATATTGATCTGATAAAGGATCGCTAACTGATTTAAATACTTAAAGTCTGGATATGCGGAATTGCTCGGCATACTTAAACTGCGGTATTGGTCTGCATGCTGCAACCATGTGTTAAAGCGCTGCAACGGCACCTTTTCTTGCTGTATCAACGCACCAAGCACCTGATGATGCTCAACAACAAATGCGCTAGCTGCCTTAGGATCATCGACCAGCAATTGCTGAAACTCCGCAACTAAATTCGTCTGTTCTTCTGACCACTTTTCACGTGTTAGCTTCGCATTCAATGGCTGGCCCAATACATTCTGATGCTCTTGCCCCAACAAACTAAATGCCCAATCTTGATGATAACGATAGCGCCCAACATTCAATGCCGAAAACCGATCTGCGGCATTCAGCCCAAGCAAGTTAAAATACGGCTCTTGTGTGTAATTTGAATGATAAGAAATTTCAGACTGCTGCCACTTGAGCACCCGAGGATCAATACGCTCATCCCACCGCAGCCAAAGACAAAAACACACAACAACTGCAAGCAACAGCAAGAAAATAAAGATGATTTTTTGTTTCATTGATTTCTTATTTTGAATTATTTCAGCCGCATTATATTCAACTTCACCATTCACGCATACAAAAAAAAGCCATCACAAGATGGCTTTTTTTACTTTAAACACAAATATTTATGCAGGAATACGAAGCACCTGACCTGGGAAAATGTCATCGGCATTTTTTAGCAAAGGACGGTTTGCTTCAAAAATTTTATTGTATTGATTTGCATCACCATAAAATTCTTTAGAGATTTTAGACAGGTTATCCCCCGACTTGACAGTATAGAACTTACTTTCAGGCTCAGGACTCGTCACTGTTAACTGATCATCCACTTGCGCCACATGATCAATATTCCCTACCGCCAAGATAATCTTTTCACGATCCGCTTGGCTTTGTACCTGACCTTTCACTGTCGCTAGATCTGAAGTACCGTTATAACTCACAGACAAACCAGTTACAGGCAAGCCCAGTGCTTTAATATGACCCAATAACTTATTGGCAATTTCTTGTGCAGATGGTTCAGAAGGTGTTGCTGGCGCTGCCTGAGGCTCTGCAGGTGCTGTATTTTTTTTACCGATACCTTTTACAAAATCAAAAAGACCCATGTTTTTCTCCGTTGTTTTTACTGTTTTAAATAATTTAACTATTGTTCAAACTCTATTTTTATAGCTAAAAAATAACCGCTTTTGAGTTGTTGTTGGTGACAGAAACGTAAGCTAATGTAAAAACAAAATATTCGGCATAAAAAAGCCACCGAATGGTGGCTTTTTAAATCAGCATCGCTGAAATCTAAAATTAACCTAGTTTCTTAGAAACATAGTCAATTGCAGATTGTACAGTAGTGATTTCGTTTGAATCTTCATCAGGAATAGTGATGTCGAAATCGTTTTCGAAAGACATAACTAATTCAACTAGGTCTAGAGAGTCTGCACCTAAGTCATCCATGAAAGAAGCTTCGTTTTTGATCTCGTCTGCTTTAAGACCAAGTTGTTCAGCTACTGCTTGTTTTACGCGTTGTTCGATATCGCTCACAGGAATTCTCCTCATTGCTTGTGGCGTTTTTAATGCCGTTAGTTTAATTGAATCTAAATCGTTTTGAAAGTTTATACTTGAGCGCTTAGCTCATGTATAAACCACCATTTACATGTAATACAGTTCCGGTAATGTAACTTGCCTTTTCAGAAGCAAGAAAACTTACGGCATTTGCGATATCTTGCGGCTCACCTAAACGGTTTAAAGCCACTTGATCACTCATCTTTTTACGAATTTCTTCGCTTAACTGTTCTGTCATTTCTGTTGCAATAAAGCCCGGAGCCACTGCATTCACAGTGATTTGGCGGCTTCCCATCTCTTTTGCAAGGCTGCGACCAAAGGCCTCAATCCCTGCTTTTGCAGCAGAATAGTTTGCTTGTCCTGGGTTAGCAAAATGTGCAACCACAGAACTAATATTAATAATTCGTCCAAAACGTGCTTTGGTCATGCCCTTTAAAACACGTTTAGAAAGTCGATAAACGGCTTTCAAATGAATGTTGAGAATGTCATCCCAATCATCTTCTGACATACGAAGTAACAAATTATCTTTGGTAATACCAGCATTGTTCACCAAAACCAATACAGAACCAAAGTTTTGCTCAATGTCTGATACCAATGCATCGATTGCAGTTGCATCACGTACATCTAGAACTTTACCCGCACCATTTTCAGCAAAAGCAGCAGATAATTTTTCCGCACCCGCTTCTGAAGTTGCAGTACCTACAACAAAATAACCGTCTTGAATCAATTGCTGAGCAATTGCTGCTCCAATCCCTCGGCTCGCACCTGTTACTAAAGCAACTTTGCGTTCTTGTGTCATGCAATTTTCCCTTCTGCCACTAAAATGGCATTCAGTGCATCTTCCATACGACCTTTCGTGTCGAGTGGGAATGCTTTTTCAATATTTGGCAAACGTTTTGCGAGATTCGCAAGGACATTACCCGGACCACATTCAGCAATGTACTGAATACCTTGGTCTTGCAAATACTGCATGGTCTTTGTCCACTGTACAGATTGGTATAACTGTGCAGTTAACGCCTGACGTAATTGCGCTACATCAGTCGCGATTTCAGCGCCTACATTTTGTATTACAGGTATAGTAGGCAGCTCAATGGCAGTTTGTTCCAATGCTGTCGCAAACTGTTCAGCAGCAGGTTTCATCAATGCACAATGCGATGGCACAGAAACCGGAAGTGCAATTGCCTTACCGCCATTTTCCTTAGCAGCAGCCATAACCGCTTCAACCATGGCTTTATCACCCGCAATGACAACTTGACCTTGTGCATTGTAGTTTGCAGCATCTACTGAACCTGGGCCTTCTGCTTGAGCACAAAGTTCAATGACTTTGACATCATCTAGACCCAAAATTGCCGCCATTGCACCTTGACCTTCAGGTACAGCACTTTGCATCAACTGACCACGTAGGTTCACCAGTTTAACGGCATCACCTAGGCTCATCGCTCCCGCAGCAACCAAGGCGCTGTATTCACCTAATGAATGACCTGCAAGGTATTTCGGTGCAACACCACCTAACTCTAACCACACACGCCATAAAGCAATACTGGCAGTCAGTAGTACAGGTTGAGTAAATTCTGTTTGGTTTAACCCTTCACCACTTTGCGCAATTTGCCAAAGATCAAAGCCAGCCGCTTCTGATGCTTCTGCAAATGTTGCTTGCACACTACTAAACTGTTCTGCAAGTTCAGCGAGCATGCCGACTTTCTGTGACCCTTGACCCGGGAACACGAATGCAGTTTTAGTAGCTTGAGCTGCTTGCTCGAGTTGTTTAGCAGACATAAAAAAATCCTTTATCAAGACTGGTGAATTTATGCTATTTGGACATTTATTCAACACAATCCCATGTAAGCTTGTTTCAGGGACGGAAATTTAACACTTAATTTTTGTCTTGGTAATTGCCAAATGCAACAAAAAATCGGTACAAAAAAAGGGAGCTTAACGCTCCCATTTTTTCTACTAAGCTTGACGCTTAATACATCACCAATTATTCAGCAGATGCTTTAGCGAATAATTGACGACCACGGTAGATACCATCTTTAGATACGTGGTGACGACGGTGAGTCTCGCCAGTAGCTTGGTCTACAGTTAATGCATTCTCGGTTAAAGCGTCATGTGAACGGCGCATGTCACGGCGAGAGCGACTTTTACGGTTTTGCTGAACGGCCATGATGGCTCCTTACAAAGATCGAAAAAATGGATCAGAACAAATTCGATTGTCTTATACTCGAGAGTATAACACAAAAATTAGTTAAGTTTACCCTTCAAACCTGCCAAAACATCAAACGGGTTGTCCCGTTTTTCTTCAACAAGCTCTTCAGCGGCAGGTTGATGCTTATGTTCACAAGCGTCGTGCTTAGGTGACAAAGGCATCAACAATAACAATTCATCCTCTATCAGTGAGAGTAAATCAGCAGTCGCAGGTGCATCATATGAACCTTTGGTTGTTGCTTCACTTTCACCTAAAACGATGAAATCAGCATCCTCATCCAAGCGCTCTATCAGTGACTCGTCATCTACAAGAGCTAGATGAAAACTTAAAACAAGTGGGATCTCAACAGTATCCAGACAACGCTGGCATTCCATTGGAACATTTGTTTCAACATGACCATCCAGCCATACAATGCGATGATAAGCATCCATTGATAGCTTACAGTCTATGTTAATCAATTGATCATCAATTGATCCAACAGCTTCACGAGCAATACGAACAAAGCGAGATAATGGCAGTGTTCCTGACCATTTAAAGCCCTGTTCAGCCCATTTAAACGGCTCAATCTGTGCCGGAAAGGTATTTGCTGACATAATTAAGGCGGCAATTCTACAAATTCATCAGTACTCTGTCAAAGATTAAGATACAATTTTGTACTTATTTAGACAGACCATTTGGGTAACTTAAGTTATGCATCTGTTGCAGCCGCAAACAGAAGTGAATGTTTCATCACTTATGAGCACAATTTCAACGCTTGATTCTGACATTTCAACTGACCAAGTGCAACTCTCGGCTTGGGAGAAACTTTCCACAGAAACAGAACACGTCGATTGGCTCATCTTACACTTTAATCATTGGTTTTCCCACCTGAATGTGAGCTTAGTGAAAGGTGACTTTGAGCCCGAGTACTTTCCTGCTGATTCAAACGGCCCTGCCCGTATTCAATTTGCCCATGGTTATTTCAATAGCGCCCTGCATGAAATTAGCCATTGGACTATTGCTGGCGAGCAACGCCGTTTACTTCCCGATTTAGGCTATTGGTATGCACCAGATGGTCGTAGCAAAGAGCAACAAGCCCTCTTTGAACAGGTAGAAATTAAGCCCCAAGCGATCGAATGGTTATTTGCCAAAGCCTTTGGACGTAAATTTCGTGTCTCACTTGATAACCTTACTGGTGAAGGCGGTGATGGCAGTAGCTTTAAAGATAATGTCTATGCACAATTACAGGCTTATTTTAAGGGCGAAGCCAAACTTCCACGCGATGCTTGGCGCTTTATCCAATGCATTTGCCACTGTACACGTGCTGGCAAAATGTTACAGGCGAATGAATTTCAACGTGAAATGCTTGATTAAATTATACAATTTGACTGCATTTCACATTGCACAAAGCAAATAGACCGCGACATAATGTCTAGAGCTTTTAATAATAAGAGGAAAACGACATGTTGCATTTAAGAATACATCCGGAAAATCCTCAGCCCCGTTTAATTACGCAAGCCGTTGAACGGATTCGTGCCGGCGATGTGGTGGTTTATCCTACAGATGCCGCCTATGCCATCGGTTGCCAAATTGGGAACAAAAATGCCATGGAACGCATTGCCCAAATTCGTCAGCTCGATGCTAAACATCAATATGCGATTATTTGTGCAGATTTATCTGACATTGCCACTTATGCCAAAGTCGACAATGCCATGTATCGTTTATTGAAAAATAACACCCCTGCGGTCACTACCTTTATTTTGCCTGCGACCAGTGAAGTTCCTCGCCGTTTAATGCATCCTAAAAAGAAAACCATTGGACTACGCATTCCGAGCAACCCGATTTGCCAATTATTACTCAAAGAACTCGGTGAGCCTTTATTAACATCGACCTTAATTTTACCTGGCCAAAAAGAACCGATTGATGATCCTTATGAAATTGAACTGCAAATCGGCAAACGAATAGATGTATTAATTGATGGCGGTTTAGGTACTTTAAATACCACTAGCGTTGTAAACCTTGCAGGTGAATACCCTGAAGTGATTCGCCGTGGTGTCGGTGATGTCAGTGCATTTGAATAGCGTGTACTGTTAAATACATACTGTAACCAATCAGAGGCTCAGCATGTAATATACGTCTGCTTAAAACTCGGTTAATGCACCTTTCGATAAAGGAATCGACCTGATGACTTTATTTCAGATTTTACTCAAGCTCCAAAATGCGACAGACCTCAGTGTCTCCGAGCAAAGCAGTCTCAATCATTTTGCTATATATGCCACTGAGCCGTGGACTTTAGAATCCACGGCTCAACTGAGGGCAAAAGATGAAAATTTAATTTCACCAATAGCGACAACACAGCCGCAAATTTTTCGTTATTTTCTGCATGCATCAACGGTCAAATCACTGTTTAAACGTAGAGCTAATCAAAACCTCTGCTCGCAAGCGCAGTGCCAACTCATCATAGAATTTGCACTTGAACAAAAGATATGACTAACAGGCTCAAAGCCTTGAATAGTGGTTTTTGCTCAAGCGCAATAAAGCTGCATAAATTCTTTTAAGTGAATTTTTTGTTGTCCCAGCTCATCAAAATTATTTGTATCGAGCCAAGCTGCATAAGCTTGAGACAACATTGGCCAATCCTGATCTAACATCGCAAACCAAGCGGTATCACGGTTACGACCTTTCACAATCACATGTTGACGAAACAACCCTTCAAATTGAAAGCCAAAACGCAAAGCAGCGTTTTTCGAAGGCGTGTTCAAGTCATCACACTTCCACTCCACCCGTCTATATCCCGCTGAAAAGCATGCTTTTAACAATAGATAAATGGTTTCTGTTGCGGCGGTTGATCGCTTCATTAAACTTGAAAAAAAGACATTGCCAATTTCGATGACAGCATGTGCTGGGCGTACATTGAGCAATCCAATCCACCCTACAATGGCATCACCGACCTCAATGACATAATGCATCGAACCGGTAAAATGAAAGGATTGCTGAAAATAATCACGCAATTGCTGCATGCTTTGAATTTGAGAATAAGGCAAATACGTCCAACAGCGTTCATCAGGTTCTTGTTGTACTGTCTGCCATAGCCGCTGTAAAAGACTATCATCAAGCTGATCGGGTAGCATCGGAATAAGCCGAACAGATTGCCCCACTTCGGTTTTACATCTGAACTGGCAAGGTTCAAACTGCGTCAACGTCATCCCTACAGACTGACCCCATTGATTATATTGTTGTGGCATAGCTAATATTCTTTTAGTCAATTCATTCAAATCATTTCATGAAGGATGCCCATCATCCAGACATCACAGCTTAAATGAGTTCATGGATTGATGAGTGTATTTTTTACAATTAACACAAGATGTGATCGATATCACAGCTTTAAAATTTTACATGTGTATAAATAAAGCCTATTCCCTATAAATTTTAAGTTTTTTACCCAATTCAACCGTTCAGTAATTTCTTTAAACGCATTTTTCCATTACACTATTCCCTATAACTTTTGTGCTTTTACTTTCGATGTGAGATCGAAGCGAAAGCTGTCTGCATGCCTTTGAAAATTCGCGTGGCCTATAATTGCAATGAACCAAACTGTCCATAATTCTATGGAAGATGCTCCACACATTCGTGTTTTGGATGAGTGGCAAGAAGCTATTCCAGAAGATTTGTACATTCCACCCGCTGCATTTGAAATTCTATTAGAGCATTTCGAAGGACCACTCGACTTTCTGATTTACCTGATTCAAAAAAATGGCTTCGACTTATTACAAGTCGATATTGCCCCGATTGCATCCCAATATTTGTCCTATATGGATGCAATGAAATCTCTAGATATTGAATTAACCGCAGACTATATGGTGATGGCAGCCCTATTGGCCGATTTAAAATCGCGTCTATTATTGCCAAAACCTAAATCGACCGCAGCACATGAACAAGATCCTAAACAAGAATTGATTGACCGTTTAGAAACCTATTTGCGCATCAAACAAGCTGCGGAAAGATTAGGTCAAATGTCGGTATTGGATCGAGATACTTTCGATACCAATGTCAGTTTAGGAACGATTGTCGAAACCAATGATGGTTATGACATTCAATTACTTCGTGATGCCATACTCTGTGTCTTTAATCGACCAGAACCGGTTACCCACCAAATTTTGCAAGAGCCTGTCTTACTCGAAGAACGTATTGCTTATATTGAAACTAAGCTAGAGTCAGGTGAAGTATTAGACTTTGCGGACTTACTCAAACCAAGCCAAGGCCGCATGGGTGTTGTCGTGACATTTATGGCCGTGTTGGAACTGACACGCCAACAAAAAGTCCAAATTGTCGCATCAGGTGTAGAAGCACCGCTTGCAATTCAAGGAGCACGTGCATGAACACTGAACTTAAACAAATGACTGCGGTGTCTTCAGAAGATAATCTGCATGAAATTCTGATGCAGCTTGAAGCCATTATTTTTGCCAGTGAAGCGGCAGTGAGTATTGCCCGTTTAAAAGAGGCTTTCCAAGACCGTTTCAGTAAAACCGAATTACGCCAATATTTGCAGCAGCTTTCAATGCTGCAACACGGCAGATCAATTGAACTTGTTGAAACCGCTCAAGGTTTCCGTTTTCAAGTACGTGCAAAATATCGTAATATTATTGCACAGACCTGGCCTGAACGACCAACTCGTTTATCGCCATCCTTGCTCGAAACTCTTTCTGTCATTGCTTACCATCAACCGGTAACCCGCGCAGATATTGAGCAAATCCGTGGGGTGACCAACAATAGTCAAATTTTACGTACGTTATTTGACTGGAACTGGATTAAAGAATCTGGTTTTCGTGAACTCCCAGGACGACCCGCGTTGTTAGTTACAACGCCTCAATTTTTAAATGCTTTTGGTCTAACCTCTTTGGGCCAATTGCCTCCCCTGCAGGATGCCAAGGAAGCTTTTATGGCCCTCGATGCGAATGCACCGAAGTCATAAATAGGTGAACTGTTGATGATAATTTCTAAGGTTATGCTGTCATGAGTGAAAAATTGCAAAAGGTGCTCGCACGCGTTGGTTTGGGTTCTCGCCGTTATATGGAAGAAGTCATTGCCGCTGGTCGTGTGAGCGTAAATGGGCAAATTGCCCAAGTGGGTGAACGTATTGAACCAGGTGATGAGCTTCGCATCGATGGTCGTAAAGTTCAGTTCCAAATTGAAGACGAAATTCGTCGCCGTGTGTTGATTTACTATAAACCAGAAGGCGAAATTTGTTCACGCAATGACCCTGAAAACCGTCCAACGGTATTTGAACAATTACCTCAAATTACCGGCGATCGTTGGGTAATGGTGGGTCGTCTAGATATTAACTCTACAGGTCTATTGCTGTTCACGAATGACGGTGAACTGGCGAACCGTTTAATGCACCCTTCTAGCGAAATCGAACGTGAATATGCCGTTCGTGTCATGGGTGAAGTCACTCCTCAATTAAAAAACAACATGTTACAAGGTGTTGTTTTAGATGATGGCCCTGCAAAATTTGAGTCATTCTCTGAAATTGGTGGTGACGGTATTAACCGTTGGTATCAAGTGGTCGTAAAAGAAGGTCGTAACCGCGAAGTTCGTCGTATTTTCGAGTCTCAAGGCTTAAAAGTGAGCCGTCTTTTACGTACACGTTATGGTTCAGTAATTCTGCCACGCGAACTACGTACTGGTCGCTGGATCGAGCTAGATAAACAAGATATCGACAACTTAACCAAGTCCGTTGAGCTTAAACCACGTCAAGGTACTGGCCTGTTTGGTATGGCGAAACGTCGTACTGAACGTATGCAAGATAAACCAATGGCAGCACGTCGTGGTGGTTACTTACGCCAACAACGTCGTGACAGTGACGAAAACCAGCCACAACAAAGCAATGGTTATCAAGACAATCGTGGCGAACGTCGTACTGGTGGTACTGAAGGTGGATTCCAAGGCAATGGATTTAATCGTTCAGAGCGTCGCAACGACGGTTTCAACAATAACCGTAATGATCGCAACAGTGAAAACTTCGGTAACCGTGAACGTCGTAACGACAATTTTGGCAATCGTGAGCGTCGTAATGACTCTGTGCCAAGTCGCGCATTTAGCGGAAACAACAAAGGCTTTAAGAAATTTTAATTTCTTAAGTATAAAAAAACCGCTCATTTGAGCGGTTTTTTTTATGATTACTAAGCAAATTGTTCAGTGGTTTGTGGAATCGCACTCAGCAAACGCTTGGTATATTCATGCTGCGGCGATCTATACAACTCATCCGAGTTTGCAATTTCAACGATATCACCATGGTTCATCACCATGATTTGGTCAGAAATATATTTCACTACAGATAAATCATGTGAAATAAAGATATAGCTCAAACCAAACTCATCTTGTAAGTCTTGCAATAAATTCAGAACTTGGGCTTGAACCGAAACATCTAATGCAGAGACAGACTCATCACAGATCAAAATTTCTGGCTTTAAGGTCAAGCATCGTGCAATGGCAATACGTTGACGCTGACCACCAGAAAACTCATGTGGATAGCGATAAAATGCTTGTGCAGGCAAACTGACACGTTCAAGTAAATCAAACGCCATTTGCTCTCGTTCTGCATCATCCTTCCCAATCTGATGCACTTGCATCGGCTCCATCAGAATTTGACCCACAGTAAAACGTGGATTAAGTGAAGCATATGGGTTTTGGAAAATGATCTGTATTTTGCGCTGATATTGGGTAAATTCTTTTTCGCTCATCGCCAAAATATCATGACCTTCAAACAGCGCCTGACCACCTGTCGCTTCCTGTAGACGCATCAGTAAAAGGCCGATTGTGGTTTTACCTGAGCCAGACTCTCCAACCAACCCGAGCGTTTTACCTTTCGCCAGTTGAAACGAGACACCTTTGACCGCCTGATATTCATCCTTACCAAATAAACCCTTGCGGCTATAAAAAGATTTTTTCAGGTCTTTGACATCTAAAATAATCTGTTCGTTACCCGTAAGACCACGCGTTCGTTGTCTACGGGTTTCCTCAGATAAATGCACATCCTCAATCAGCTCATCACCATTTTGACGCATAAAATCACTGATCATTGGCAATTTATAAGGACGCTCAGACATCTGAGGACGGCACTTGAGCAAAGCGCGTGTGTAAATATCTTTAGGATGATCCAGCACTTCATTGACCAAGCCTTGTTCACGGATTTCTCCATGACGCATGACAATCACCTGATCGGCAATTTCACTTACCAATGCTAAATCATGTGTAATGAACAGCATCGACATCTCACGTTTCTTTTGCAAGGCTTCGAGTAAATCTAAAATTTGCTTTTGAATCGTCACATCAAGTGCTGTGGTTGGCTCATCTGCAATCAATAACTTCGGCTCACATGCAATTGCCATAGCAATCATGACCCGCTGTTGTTGGCCACCTGACATTTGGCTAGGATAGGCATCAATTTTCGTTTCAGGAGAAGGAATACCCACTTCCTTCAATAATTCCAAAGTCCGTGCTCTTGCCTGCTTACGTCCCATACCTAGATGAAGTCGTAATACTTCTGCAATTTGATCACCCACCGTAAAGACAGGATTGAGTGACGACATCGGTTCCTGAAAAATCATCGCAATATCTTTACCGCAGATATTGCGCATTTCTCTTGGTGACAGACTCAGTAAATCCCGCCCTTCAAAAACTATTTTACTGCTCGTATCTATACGGCTTTGATCACGTGGCAACAGCCCCATGGTTGCCAACGAGGTCACCGACTTGCCACTGCCAGATTCTCCCACAAGCGCCACAGTTGTATTGGCAGGAATGTCAAAAGATATTCCTTTGACCGTTTCGATATAACTTTTATCTTCAGCTTTAAAGCTCACTTTCAGGTTTTGAACACTGAGGAGCGTTGGTTTAACAGTTTGATTTTGTTCCGTCATCCTTTACTCCTCCTTATTTCAATTTTGGATCTAATGCATCACGCAATGCATCAGTAAACATTGAAAATGCCGTAACCAAAACCGCCATCGCTACAGATGCTGCGATAAGTTGCCACCATTTACCTAAAATCAATTCACTTTGTGCTTCATTAAGCATACTTCCCCATGACACAACCCCAACAGGAACACCAAATCCCAAGAAGCTCAAAATCACTTCTGACTTAATAAAGGCCACCACTAAAATCGAGATTTGCACCAATGCAATATGACTGACGTTCGGAAAGATATGCACAAAGATGCGTCGGAAATGACTCACCCCTATCGCTTTGGCAGCGAGTACATATTCACGCGAAGTATGTTTCATATACTCTGCGCGAATCAGACGATACACCCCCGTCCATCCAGTAAGCCCTAGAATGAGGACAATCGATAAGATCCCCTTTTGCTGTAGTACAGCAGCAATCGCAAGAACCAAGAGCAAATACGGAATCGAGGTAAAAATGTTATAGAACCAGTTTAAAATATCATCAACCCAACCACCAAAGTAGCCAGAAATTGCCCCTAAAATTGTCCCAATCACGACAGCAAGTAATGCAGCTACCACGCCAACAATAATAGATGTTTCAGCACCCTTAATGGTTTTTTGCAGGACATCCTGCCCCCATTTATCCGCACCAAACGGTAAAGTTTGTTTTAGCTCGCTTTGTTGATCTAACAAATGACCACCCAATTGCTGATCAATCGCCTTCATATCTTCTGCTAATGGATCGACAACGCCATAGTAGTCAATTGCATTGGCACCACCTTGCTCAGTCGCAATCTCTGCATTCAGTTCAGCAATTACATCCTTTAAAGGATCAACAGGATTTTCAGGCAATGCCATATCTTCTGCTGATGCTTTGGTTTTGGCTGTTTCATTGAGTTCCGCCCCAATAAAACTTGGAGGTGCATAACTAACTGCCACTTCTTTATTCCAATTGGATGCAACCACGCCTGTCATCGACAATAGCAACACCACGAAATAGCACAGTACAACGAACAACGACACCATCGCTAATTTATCGGCCTTTAGGCGTCGCATCGCCAACTTCCACAAGCCAGTCGATGCAGGTGTTGATGCCGTTGCTTTGGTCTTATTGAATATTCCTAGCATAGGCCACCTACTTCAACTGAACGCGAGGATCGACAAGTTTATAAATCAAATCCGCGATTAAGTTAAAAATCATTGTAGCCGCTGCAACGTAGACTGTAATCGCCTTAATGACAGGGAAGTCACTGCGTTCAACAGCAATAATGACTTCACGACCAATACCCGGAATACCAAAGAATCGTTCAATCAGGAAAGCGCCTATCAGCAGTGCCGGTAGACTCGACATGACATCGGTAATAATTGGAATTGAGGCGTTACGCAGTACATGTACACCTAAAATACGGCTTTCACCCACACCTTTTGCGCGCGCAGTTCGAACATAGTCTTGATTGACTTCATCCAATACAAAACTGCGGTATAAGCGCAAAGTTGGCGCAATACTTACCACCAACATAATTAAGATAGGCAATAAACCGTATTTAAATAAGTTTTCGCTAAAGTGATCACTCCAGCCTTGAACCGGAAACCAACTCAACTGATATGCAAAAACATATTGAAAAACAATAATATAAACCAAAATACTGATCGACATACCAATCGTACAAAGCATCATAATCATACGATCGGTTAATGTGCCACGAACTGAAGCCACAGCAAGTGCCAAACCAATTGAAATGATCGTTTGCAAAATAGTTAAAGGAATTAAAATCGTCAGTGATGGTCCTAGACGGGTCAAAATAATATCTGACACCGACTCACCTGTACTCCAACTCATTCCATAATCAAAAGTTAAAATCTGCTTAATGAAGATCCACAATTGGACATAGTAGGGTTGATCAACCCCCAACTGTTGACGGATGTTTTCAATTTGCTCTGGGTTCGACATTTTGCCTGCTAAAATATAAGCAGGGTCCCCACCTACCCAATTAAATAAGAAGAATATGAGCAGAACAACCCCCAACATCGTTGGGATCATCTGCCATATACGCCGTATGATATATGCCAGCATAAAGTTGTCCTTACTTCACTCGTTGTCCAGTAATTTCATCAAAGAAAGCTTTGTTATCAGGTTTACGACCTAAGAAATCATGTACCAATTTTTCTGCTTCATATTGACCACCTTGCGACAAGATCGTTTTACGGTAGCGTTGTCCCACTTCAGGGTTATTTAGGTTATCTCCGAAAGCAGACAACATATCGAGTGCCATCACTTCAGACCACATATAGCCATAATAGCCAACTTGGTAACCGCCCATGATATGGTTGAATTGTCCTGGGAATTCAGTGCTTGGGACATAGCCTAAAGCTGTCTCGCCTTCCATTTTCTTCCAGACATCTAAAGGTTTAACACTCAAAGCATCTGATGAGTGAAGTGCCATATCATATTTTGCATACAAGGCTTGACGTGCATAATGCAAACCACGTCCATAGCTATGAACTACTTTTAATTTATTAATCAGTGCATCATCTACAGGTGGACACGCTGGATTACAGTAATTTGCGAGTGTAGATAAAGTTTCTTTACGACGCGCCCATTCTTCATACATTTGTGAAGGTGCTTCTACAAAGTCGCGCTCTACTGAAGTCCCCGATTGGGATGCATAGCGTGTATTGGACAAAATACCGTGTAAAGCATGACCAAACTCATGAACAAAGGTTTCAAGTTCATCACTATTTAGACCTTTACGGTTAAAATTAGTCACCAAAGCAGAAATTGGTTTACGCTTAGTCAAGGTACTACCACCTTTTACGCCCCAAACAGCCGCATGACCATACTTCCCTTCACGTGGGTATTTATCGATATATAAACCACCAAGCAACTCACCGGTCTTTTTATCTTTTACATCGTAATATTCAACTTCTGACTGCCAAACATCGACTTTCGCAGGCTTAAATTCAATGCCATAAAGGTCAGATGAAATGGCAAAAATCCATTCTTGAGATGCTTGGGTTGGGAAATAGTCACGCAATTTTTCTTGATCGATTTGATACTTTTCTTTGCGAAGTTTTTCACTCCAGTAACTCTCACTCCAGCGATTGATTTCAGCTTTTTCGAGTGGAATTTTCAGGCTTTTCGCTTTGAACTCACGTAAAGTCTCAACTTCTTTTTTCTCTAAAGGTGCCACCGTTTGATGAACATCGGCTAAGAACTTATTCACTGTTTCAGGGTCTTTTGCCATACGGTGTTGCAACACCCATTCGGCATAGCTTTTTTTGCCAAAGAGCTGCGCAATTTCATAACGTAAATCCATTGCTTGCTTTAACAATACTAAGTTTTTCTCAGTACCACGACGCGTGAATGCAGTTTGGTAACGCTTACGCGCATCATCGCTTTCTGCGAGTTCCATAAATGGACGGTATTCTGGGTATTCAAAACCGAGCAAATAATTGCCCTTTTCATTTTTCTTTAAGCCCGAAATATAGCTGTCTGGCAAGCCTTTCAACTCCGCCGGTGTAAACTCCAGTTTTTCTTTATTATCTCGTACATTACGCGCATATTCTTGTTCAATTTTTGCTAATTCATCAAAGATAGCTTTCAAACGAGCACGTTTTTCAGGTGTAAATTGTACCCCTGTATTTTCAAAACCATCCAAGATGTCTTGACGCATTTTTTTATCAATTTCGTCATTGGTTTTGAGTTTTTTAATTTGCTCATAAAGTTTTGGATTTTGATAAACCGAAGTTTGAAACTCCATAATTTTAATTTCACAATCTTCCGCAGCCTTACGTAAAACCTCATCAGGATCGACGTTGCTATATAGTCCGATTGGTCCATAAAAATCTTCAAATTTGGCAAAAATTTGATCCCACTCCGCCAAAACAGGTGCTACTTTTGCATTATTTTTTATCTTTTTTTGCTCAAATGCCGCTAAATCTGTTTTCACTTGCTGAATTTTGGCATCACACAGCGCAGGTATTTCTTTGGCTTGGAACTTTGGCAAAGTACTCCGTATTGAATCTTCGGCTTGAACGAATTGGCTAGCGCCGATCATCAACATACTGAGGGTGGTGAGTTTCAAAGCTTTATTTTTCATAATTTCTCCAGTTTTGTTCCATTTTATTTTTTCGGGTCAATATCGATGTACATCCATTCTGTTGCCAAAATTGGATGCTTTTTATAACCAATCACGCGTGGTTGCGACAACACACTACGGTAACGTGCATAATTAATTTGGACAGGCATGTACACTTCTAATATGCGTGACATTTTCCGATAGATTGCATCACGCTCCGGTCCCGGTTTCATACGCTGCGTCTGTTCATATAAACGGTCGTATTCAGGAATTTTTGAACAGCCGTTGTTGGTGACATTGATATTTTTGCCATAGAACAATTGCATAAAATTGTCTGCATCTGGATAGTCTGCGATCCATGCAGATGCTTTAAACATGGTTTTACACTGTTTTTCGGCTTTTAAAGCTTCTGCAAATGGCATCGACTTTGTTGTCATTTTAATTTTGATGCTATCTAAAGTTTTCTTCCAAAATTCGCCCAACTGCTGACTACGGCTACTATTGCCCGATATCGTCATTTCAATCGTAAGCGGTTTACCATTCGGTTGAGTACGCCAACCATCTGCGCCGACTTTATAGTTATAACGATCGAGCAATAAATTTGCCGCTTTAACTGAGTATGGAATACTCGACTTATAATTCGGGTCATAGCCGACAACGCCGAGTGGAATTGGGCTTTGTAATTTTTGTGCATCACCATTCATCAAAATTTTGATTTGATTATCTGCTGAATAAGCCATCGCCATTGCACGACGTAATGCAATTTTTTCTTTACTAAAACCTCCAACCACAGGGTTTTGCATATTCCAATAGTGATAGTCGATAGAGGGGTCAGAAATCCGCGACATTTGGATGCCTTTTTTAGCCAACTCAGGCTTTAGCTCTCCATCTTTTAAGGCTTGTACCGACAAATCTCCATCTAGTACCAACAAATCCGCTTCATTTTTTGCAAAGGTCAACCAACGTGATTGTGATTCTTCCATCACCTGAATATCAATCACGCCAATTTGCGGCATTTTTTTGCCTTGCATGGCTTTTACAATCTTTTCATCTTTGGCATCTGATGCTTTAAAGTCCCAGACAAAGCCACGATAGTTTGGATTGGCCTTTAAAATAATTCGTGAACCAGGTGTCCAGCGTGTCAAAATATATGGCCCTGTGCCCACAGGTTTACCCATCACAAAACCCGCTTTGTCTCGATATTTTTCGACCACTTCACGTGCCATGGCCGATGCAGGTTGATGAGCCAATAACATTGGAAAGTTTTGATCTGGAGAATTTAAACGAATGACAAGGGTATACCGATCAGGGGTTTGTATGCCTTCAATGGGCGCATCATAATCAAACTTACCTGTTTTTTTTGCCTTTTCTAAAACCTTCTCCATCCCTAAAATACGACCATCAAGTAGCCAACTGTTTGGTGAACGAAGTTGTGGATCGACTAAACGTCTAAAGGTATATGCATAATCAGCCGAGGTTAATTCTCTTTTTTTGCCCTTAAATACAGGATCATCCGCAAAATAAATGCCTCTTTGCAGGCGAATGGTATAAGTCAAACCATCAGCACTGATTTCTGGCATCGCAGCCGCCGTTTTAGGAACCAACTTTGCTGGTGATGCTAAATAGTCATAGGTATATAAGGTTTCAAAGATTGAGGTATTCACATGTGCAGAATACAGATCATGTACGCCAACTGGGTCAAAACCTGTTTCTGCGACAGGGAAAATATGACGTAAAACTTTATTTGGATCTGCTGGATTCTTTGCCATTGCTAATGTCGGCATCGCACTGAATAGCACTCCCCCCATCAAACACGCTGTAGCAAATTTGGTTAGCGTAAAATTCGAATTTCGCTTCATTGTAATCCTGACTCAATTATTTTTTACTAGGCTGAATATCGAGATATTGCCAACTGGTGTTCATCATTGGATGTGTTTTATACCCCTGAATTTCAGGGTGAATTAACCAATTACGAATCCGTGTAGAATGGATAATCCAAGGGTTATCCGCTTCAATTTGACGGTTCATTTTTTCATAAAAAGGTTCACGATCTTTAGGTTTCAACACAATTGCTTGTTTATATAAAGCGTCATAAGCTTTAGATTGATAACAACTTAAATTCCCTTGTCCTGAATTTGGCCCATATAGTAATTGAGCAAAGTTCTCCCCTTCAGGATAATCTGCAATCCACGCTCCTGACCACATCATATATTTACATTGCATTGCTTCTTTTAAATTATCAGCAAAGTTACTGACCTTAAACTGTACCCGTATCCCAATGGCATCGAGATTTTTTTTCCACAACTCAGATTGAATCACTGATTTAGAGCTATTTTCAGTATTTATTTTTAAGGTCAACGCTTTACCATCGGGCAAGGTTCGATAACCATCAGCACCTTTCTTATACCCAAATCGATCCAGTAATTTATTGGCCAGCAATGGGTTATATCCCAAACTGCTGCGATATTTTGGATTAAAGCCACTCACACCTTCTGGCAAAAACATTTCAGCCTTTACGGCCTGCCCTTGATATAACTGTTTAATCGCTTCAGCTTGATTGTATGACATGCTGATAGCACGGCGTAACGCAATCTTTTCAAGGCTTTGACCACCGACAAGCGGGTCTTGCATATTGAACATGCTGTAGGTGATTTCAGCATCTTTATTTGGATAATGCTTAATGCCGAGCTTTTGCATATCAGGCTTAAGTTTATTTTGCGAATCTAAGGCTTGCGGTACTGCATTTGAGGTCAATTTATCAAAATTCAGCTGCCCTGTTTTAAATGCTAACCACCGTGACTGTTCTTCTTCAATAATACTGACGGAAACTTTGCCGATTTGCGGCATTTTCTTCCCGTTCATTTCTTTAACTAACTGATTGTCCCAAGCTGTGCCTGTCGATTTAAAATTCCAGACAAAACCACGATAATTCGGGTTTGCAACCAGTTCGATCTTGCTACGTGGCACATATTTACTGAGCTGATACGGTCCCGTTCCCACAGGATGCTGTGCAATTTTATTGCCATAAAATTCAACAACTTCTTTTGAAATTGCACCAAACGTAACATAGGCCAAAATATATTGAAAATTATAGTCAGGGCGCGTCAAAGTAATTTGCAAAGTATAAGGATCTATCGCTTTTAGGCCGGCAATAGCCGCATTGTAATTAAATTTTCCTGACTTCTTTGCATCCGCAACGACCGCATCCCCTCCTAAGATTTTGCCATCAATAAATGAATAGGTCGGAGAACGGTTAGCTGGATCTAAAATTCGTTGAATCGCGTAAATGTAATCTTGCGCAACTAGCTCGCGTTTTTTTCCCTTAAAGGCTGGATCATCTGAAAAATGGATGCCTCTTTTGATTTTGAAGGTATAGACTTTTCCTTCTTGTTCAATCTTTGGCATCGCTTCAATGGTATTTGGAACAAGAACAACAGGACGTGCTAGATAGTCATATTTCAATAAGGGTTCAAAAATGGCTTCCGCAATATTGCCACTATAATAATTATAGGTTTTGACCATATCAAAACCATCATCAGGTGCTTCAAATGCAATATTTAAAACTTTATTCGATTGTGCAGAAGCTTGAACCTCGGCCATCATCCCTGTTGAAATTAATAATGCAAGGAGCGCTATTTTAAATTTTCTAGTTTCCAAACCTTTTCCTTTCTGATGATTTTTTAATAATACAAAGCCGCAAGCAGACTTTAAATAAAGCCACCCTCACTAAAATAAAACAATCTAGTTTAAATTGAGTTTTAAACGTAGAACTTAATACAGCAATTAATATAAAGCGAAATTCATGCCACCACTCCTTGGTTGAAAGTTATCTGAATTAAATATCCTTTTAAATTCATTTTTTAAGATAAATTTATACTAATAGCGACTTTCCGAGTAAAGCTCGTTTTTATCAAAAATTCAACTCTTGGATGTGTACTCATCCATGCACATTCTGCACAAATATAATACATTCCTGATTCATAATGGATCATGTTCAGATGAAATGACAGACAACAGACAACTAAGCCACTGAATTTATGGTTTTTATTTTTTATTTATTTCTCTTATTAGCCTTATAAATCAAACACATAAATATGAATTAAATCACACTTTTTATGGTTTAATTTGCACCTAATCATGTTTTTAAATTTTTTTTTGATCAAATGTTAAATTCCCAACAAACCCCAATCAAAAGGATAATTTTAAAAAATATACTTACCGTTCATCTTAAATTTCTCCAATTTAAAATCAATAATGTAGATATTTATCAGTATTTTATATTTGAAAATAAAATTTAAATATAAATATGGCACTTGAATTGCTTAAAAAGAATCAAGCAATATCGCTAACTACAACAAAAAGGAATACTTTTACTATGAAAGAGAAAAAAAATGCTAAATCTGTGGGGGGCACACCATTTAGCAAAACAATACTTAAATTAAGTACTCTTAGTTTAAGTATGCTGTGTTTATCTTTAGCGCATGCAGCAGATAATACGGACGAAGAAGAGAAAGCTCAGCCAAAAGTAGCTAAAGTGACCGTAACAGGCTCTTCAATTAAAGGGGTAGCAGCACAGAGTGCATCACCAATTACGGTGATTAAAGCTGAAGAATTAATTAAACAGGGTGTTACCACTGTGGAAGAAGCGATGAATAAAGTCAGTGCTAACCAGGCTGGCTTTGTGACTTCCCAGAATATTGGTAAAAGTAATACCTCTGGTTCTTCAGCAAATTTACGTGGTATTGGTACCGATAAAACACTTGTCCTTTTAAATGGTCGCCGTCTGGCAAATAGTCCATTCAGTACTTCAGAAGTCAATTTGAATATCATTCCATTGGCAATGGTAGACCGCGTCGAAGTCCTACGTGATGGTGCATCTGCCGTTTATGGTGCAGATGCAATCGCAGGTGTAATCAACTTTATCACTAAAAAACAATATACAGGCGCTGGTATTAGCGGAGGTATATTTGCACCTGAAGAAGCTGGAGGCGATAAAAAGGACGTCTCTATTTTTGGTGGTTATGGCGATTTAGATGAACAAGGTTTTAATGTCTATGGTGTTATCGATTATCGTAAAACCGACCCAATCTGGGCTAAAGATCGTAAAGTCAGTAAACGTGGCGGTTTAATTCCTGAACTCGGTATGGCAATTGGATCGACAGCTGGATTCCCTGCAAATATCGGTGATTCAGGCGTTGGTATTGTTAACCCGTATATCAACGATAACTGTAATAATGCACCAAATACATTTGTCTCTGGTACACGCTGTTTACTTAATACCCAAGCATTGATTGGTATTATTCCGGAAGAAGAAACACTATCTGCTCTTGGTAAAGCTACAATTAAAATCAATGACAATATCAATGCTGTTGCTGAATACATCTATACAAAAAGCGAAGTCACCACTTCTATTGCTCCAGATGTTTGGGGTGGTAGCCTAACTATTCCGAATACAAGTAAATACTACCCTGGCAATGGCATAACTCCAGGTATAACTGGTTTAAAAGATGATGAAGCTGCCCTTTATCTTCGTTCTCAAGCTGGTAATCGTGTATCACACACCATTAATGAATCGAATCGTGTCTTTGCCGGAATTGAAGGTGAAGCTTTAGGCTGGGATGTGAATGCTGGGGTGACATATGCCAAAGGTGAATCAAGTGACAGCTTCAAGAGCGGCTATCTCAACATGGAGAAAGTACAAGATGCGCTGAATGATGGAACACTTAATCCATTTGGTGCGCAAGCACCTGAAGATGCAGGGAAATGGTCGACTTTTGATGTTAGAGGTAAAACAAACGTCGCGAGTTTAGAATCAACTTCTGTTGACTTCACAATTAGCCGACCAATTTTCGAACTACCTGCGGGTGAAGTTGGTTTTGCATTCGGTGGTAGTTTCACTAAGCAAGATTGGGAGGCTAAAGTAAACTCACCGATTGTCGCTTTAGTTCCTGGTAGTGGTATAGACCCTGATAAACCAATCAGTAAAGGTGATCGTGAAAATACAGCATTCTTTACAGAATTCCACATTCCGATTTTACCAACCTTAGAAGCTCAACTTGCAGCGCGTTATGATGATTTCAGTGATTTCGGCGATACATTCAACCCGAAAGTTTCATTACGTTGGGAACCGACAAAGCAATTGATGTTCCGTTCGTCATATAGCACTGGTTTCCGTGCCCCAAGCCTTTGGGAAATCAACGCTCCACAAAGCGAAACATACACTAGCGCCAGCTTCGACAATCCAAGATTTTGTGATGCTGAGGGCAAGCCAAATGATGTTAACTACGCCGACCAATGTGGTATGCAATTCAAACGCAAGCAAGGTGGTAACCCAGATCTTCAACCTGAAGAATCAACATCATATACAGCTGGTTTCGTCTTTGAACCAATCAAAAACTTAGTCTTTACTGCTGATTACTACAATATTGAAATTGAAGATCTTGTTGGTTCAATTACACCTGACATGATTTTCGACAATCTTAGTCAATACGGTAACTTAATTGTATATGCACCAGATGGCCGAATTCAGTATTTAAATACAACACTGCAAAACATGGGTGGTTTAAAAACTTCTGGTGTTGATTTAAGTCTAAATTATCAAACTCCAAATACACCTACAGGACGTTGGGGCTTCGGTATTGATGGTACTTATGTCATCAAAATGGATTACCAAACTGAAAAAGGCGGTGAATGGGAAGGCTTAGTCGGTGTTTATGATGACCCTGCAGTTGTCCGCTGGAAACATACGGCCAACCTAAATTGGGCATATGAAAACTGGGGATTGCGTTTCGAACAACAATTCACCCGCGGTTATGAAGACGCATCTGAAACTCGTGATGTTGCTGACTATACCTTGTATAACGTTGCAGGTACTTACAAAGGCTTTAAAAATCTAGAGCTTACAGCAGGTATCAAAAATATGTTTGATGCCGAGCCAGCTGCATCTGACGCAAAAAACAATGCACAGTATGGTTATGACCCTCGCTACAGCGATCCAACAGGACGTACTTACTTTGTACGTGGTACATATAAATTCTTCTAAAACATAACTTTGCTAACACGGTTACTCGTCTAACCGTGTTAGTAGCGTTAATTTATTTAATTAGTCAAACATAAAAAATGCAAAAAACACTTATATCTCAAGTGCCAATTTCACTATTGATTGTTTGTCTCACATTTCAGGAGTAGTAATGGGCAAAAGCTTTTCCGAATTAGAAAATAATTCCGGCAAACGCCTGATCGGAATTGGGGCAGTCATTCTTCTGCATCTCATTGTACTCTACGGATTAATTACTGGCCTGTCCAAAAAAGGTGAGAAAACTGTAGAAGAACCTGTTGAATTAATCATTATTCAAGATAAAAAACCTGAGCCAGAAAAACCGAAACCAATTGAAAAACCACCTGAATTACCAAAACTCGTTAAGGAAGTGCTCAAAACACCAGACCCTCAACCTGAACAAAAGGTTGTTGAAAAAGCTGCACCAACACAAACAGTGAAAGCCGTTTCAACACCTACGCCTACAGCCTCTCCATCTCCTAGCCCTGTTGCAGCACCTGCACCAATCGCTGCGGCAGCACCCGCTCCTGCCCCTGCTCCAAAACCAGCTGGGGAAACACGTGGTGCATCTGAGGGTAGCGTTGGATGTAAAGAACCAGATTACCCTCGTGAAGCTGCAATGGCAGAAGAAGTAGGAACTGTCCGCATCTCTGTATTGGTTGGGCCTGACGGCAGTGCGAAACAAGTGAAGGTCAAAAAATCGAGTGGTACTAAATCTCTAGATAAGGCTGCTAGCAAAGCATTCAGCTTATGTACATTTAAGCCTGCACTCAAAAATGGTGAGCCAGTTGAAGATTGGTTTGATATTGAATACGAATTTAAACTTGATTAATGAATCTACAAAAATTTGGAGAATATGAATGAATAAAATGATGAAATCAGCACGTATTTTTGCATCAGCAACTGTATTAGCAACAACTACATTACTCCCGCTTCAATCTGTATTTGCTGAAGAATCTGCAACACCGCCAAGTATGGTTAAAGTCGAAATCAGTGAAGATAAAATTCAAATTACCGATGATGGAACACACACGCCACCACCAAAACCAGCAGCAACCCAAGAAGTCCACAACCCGTATGGCTTAGAAGCACTATGGCGTGAAGGTGACATCGTTGCTAAATCGACACTCTTTATCTTGGTCCTGATGTCGATTGGAACTTGGTACATCATGGTCACTAAATTTATTCAACAAGCTAAAATTAAGCGCCAAGGCAAAGAAGCTGAAGCTAAATTTTGGGATGCAGCTTCAATTGATAGCGCTGCAGAAACCTTAGACGAATCGAGTGCATACCGCTTTATTGCAGAAAAAGGCATTAATTCAACCAAAAAACACGGCGGTAATCTGCTGGAACGTATTGACTTCAACACATGGGTAACTATTTCAATCCAGCGTGCTATCGATAAAATTCAAAGCCATTTAAGTGGTGGATTAGCTTTCCTCGCTACTGTAGGTTCGACTGCACCATTTGTGGGTTTATTCGGTACAGTTTGGGGTATTTACCATGCTTTAACGGCAATTGGTATTTCAGGTCAAGCATCTATTGATAAAGTTGCAGGCCCAGTCGGTGAAGCCCTAATTATGACGGCAATTGGTTTGGCTGTAGCAGTACCTGCGGTTCTTGGCTATAACTGGTTAACACGTCGTAATAAAGCAGTTCTAGATAATGTTCGTACCTTTGGTTCAGATCTACACACCGTACTTTTAAGCGGTGAGATCAAAAACAATAATAACGACACAAAATAAGAGAGGCATCAGCCATGGGAATGATGGTCAATTCAGATGGTGACGAAGATGATGTAATTTCAGCCATTAACACAACACCTTTGGTTGATATTATGTTGGTGCTGCTCATTATTTTCTTAATTACAGTACCTGTTGCAATCCATACAGTTCCGGTGAAGTTGCCTGAGGAAAAGAATACGCCTTATGAAACTAAACCGATCAATATTCAGATTGCTGTCAATAAAAATGGCGATATCTTCTGGAATGAAAAATACATTGCAGATAAAGATACGCTGATCAGTCGACTACAAGCGGAAGCTAAAAAGCGTCCGCAACCTGAAGTTCATATCCGTGGCGATCAGGTGACAAAATATGAAGCGATTGATGAAGTCATTAGTGCAACACAAGCAGCAGGAATTGGCAAAATTGCTTTTGTCACCACCCCTGTTGCCGCACCATAATCGGATGAGGGACAAGGTATGGGAATGAATGTCGGTTCCGATAAAGACGATGATGTTATGTTGGACGTCAACATGACGCCATTGATCGATGTGATGTTGGTTTTGCTCATTATGTTTATTATCACAATTCCAATTCCAAATAACTCGATCAATATTGATTTGCCAAACGGTACGCCACCGCCAACCAATGAAAAGCCGCCTGAGCCGGTCACTTTACGGATTGATGCGCAAGGTAAATTATTTTGGAATGGTCAACCCGTTGCCAATAAGCAAGCTTTAGAAACACTTTTTGCTGGTGTTGCACAACAAGCAGATCAGGATACGATCAAAGTGCAACCTGACAAAATGACAGAATATAAAGATGTCGCTATGGTGATGGCAGCAGCACAACGTTTGAATGTCAAAAAAATTGGGGTCTCAGCAAATCAATAATTGCTCCCCAACAAAAAAAGCCAACTGATCACCTCAGTTGGCTTTTTTAATTCTTCACAGAAATCTATACAGTTAGTGACTCAGAAAGAAACTCTTATTATTTATTAAGTATTTTTCTGCTTCCAAAATTCATATAGCTCATGATCACAGTTTGGCTTTAACTGACTAAAACTCAACCCTTGCTGTTCATGAGGTTCATGTCTTAATTTTTCGGCAATCTCTGCTGTAGATAAGCCATAGGCTTCTGCATCAGCATTTGAATAGGCATACACAATTTTTTCAACTCCAACCATTCGCAGAGCTGCCAAACACATTGGACATGGTTGTCCGCTCGCATAAACGACACAGTCCTTCAAAGACGTCGTATTTAAATTTTGGGCGGCTTGTCTTAATGCATTTAACTCGGCATGAGATGTCGGATCGCCTGAGATTAATATTTGATTCACCCCTGTACTCACCACAGCACCATGCTTAACGATCACAGCACCAAATGGTCGCCCACCTTGCTCAATATTTTCTTTCGCAAGTTGAATCGCAAGTTCTATAAACGCATGATCCGTCATAATTACACCCCATCATTGTCAATATATAGAGTTAGCCCATTATGCCAATACAGGAACATCAATCCATAACGCCTCTGGAAAGTGTTTCGCTAAATATGCTTTTAAATATTCAGCAGTATCTTTAGAAATCAATGCATCTTGCGATTCATCATTTAAATTATAAGCCAGTGCATAAAGTGCCAAGCCACGACTTTTTAGTGCTTCCAAACTTAAAATCGTATGGTTAATGCTGCCCAAACGACCTGATGTCACCAAAATAACGGGATATTTTTTCTCTACAACATAGTCGATGGTTAAAAGATCCGTGGTTAATGGCACCATCAACCCACCCGCACCTTCGAGTAAAACATTGTCATATTTTTCAGTTAAACGTTTTGTCGCGTATTCGATTTTAGCAAAATCAATGTCACGTCCATCGATTTTGGTGGCGAGATGTGGCGATGCAGGATAACTAAATATTTCAGGCATCGTGAGTTTGGTTTCATCTTCGACCAACAACCCTGTACCCATAATTTGACGATGTTGTTCTATATCCTCAGAAATATCGACATTGCCTGTTTGGATCAACTTTTGGGTAATAGTTTTTTGGTCCTGCTCATTCCACAATTTCGCTAAATAACCTGTTGTATAAGTTTTACCAATGCCTGTGTCTATTCCACTGATAAAGTAAATTTGAGCCACTTATTTTTTCCTTACAATACATTGGATGGGATGATAGGTCAGCGGATACTGAAGCACCTCTGAATCAGGAGTAGATACAAACTGTGCATAATCTAGATAAAACTGCTGCAAAGTACTTTTTGTCCAGCGATGCTGCGCCGTTGCAGTCACGCCCGTTGCCTTAATATGCTGAAGCACATCGCGCGGATGCTCAAAATACAGTTGCTGTACCTCTTGCTTCATCATGACAAATTCAAAACCACAATCCATCAAAAACCGTTGCAGCAGATGAATTTCAAAATAATCCAAACCGCAGCCCGTCAGTTGCTTCATTTCACGCAAATTTTCCCTACCAAAACTGCTGAATACAAAATATCCTTGTGGCTTTAAAGCTTCATATATTTTGCTAAACAACTGCGGTAAATCGGACATCCACTGCAAAGCAGAACTTGAAATAACCAAGTCTAAGTTTTGCGGAAGCGCCTGCTTTTCAATATCACCCATCAGCAGATGGGTATGGGTCTTTTGCAAAAAGGTAGCATCTTGCAAAGTGACGATATTTTCAGACAAGTCATTCAAATATAAAGTATCAATTGCACAATGCTTGAGCACTTCCTGCGTGAACATTCCTGTACCGCAACCAATTTCCAAAGCCTGATGCCAATGTTTTTTCCCGACATACTGATCCATCAGTCCTGCCAGCTCTGTGCAGATTCTTTTTTGAACCACAGCCTGCTGATCATAGGTCAACACAGCTTTAGAAAAGCGCTGCTTAATTTGAGATTTATCCAGCATCTTACTCTGCCATTAGTTGCTTGATTAATGTATGCAGCTCTTCTTGACCAATGTTGGAAGTCAAAGAGATGCGTAAGCGCGAACTATGCTGCGGCACAGTGGGTGGACGTACAGGCATGATATAAAAACCTGCCGCTTGCAAAGCTTGAGCCTTGGCAACAGTTTTATTCGACTCGCCAATAATGACCGGCACAATATGTGATGTAGATGGACAATCAAAACCTTTGGCTTGCACAGTTTGCTGCAAATTTTGACTGATTTGCTGTAAATGTTGACGCTCTGCTTTTAAATTTAAAACGTTCTTGAAAATAAAATCTGTCCACGCCATACAGATTGGAGGCTGTGCAGTACTAAAAATCAACGGTCGCATCGAGTTAATCAAATAGTCACGAATAATCGCATGACAGATGAGATACCCCCCTATTGAAGCCAGTGCTTTACCAAATGTCCCGACTAAAAGATCAATATCATCCATCACCTGATATTGCTCAGCACAGCCTAAACCACGCTCACCGCGCACACCGATTGCATGCGCCTCATCGACATACAACATCACTTTGGGAAATTGTTTTTTGATCCGAACCAATTCAGCTAAATCGGTTTCATCACCATCCATACTGAAAATCGATTCCGTCACCACAATGATCCGCTCAAAAGCCTCATCTTCATGGTATTTACATAAAAGCTGAAATAGATGCGCCAAATCATTATGGCGATAACGTACATATTTCGCACTCGATAATCGGATGCCATCAATCATACTGGCATGAATCAGCTTATCCGCCAATATCAAGGTTTTACTGTCTGCAAGCGCAGGTAAAATCCCGATATTCATGTGATAACCACTGTTGAATAACAGAGCTGCACGGCCGTGAAAGGCTTGGCTTAAATTGTCTTCAAGCTGTTCATATTCAGGAAAATTTCCTGTCAGCAATCGAGAGGATGATGAACTCATCCAACGCTGTGCATTTGGGGTTTCATCAAAAAATTGCTCACGAAGCTGAACATTGGACGCCAAGCCCAAATAGTCATTTGACGCCAAATTCAACATTTTGTGATCATGAATACTAATGTAACGATCGTGCTGATGATTTGACGTGAACTGACGTAAGTTGCCATGCTGTTTCAGCTGATCAAGCTGCTCTGAAAAATGGTTGAGCAGATTCATGCTGGCTGCTCCATGTTTTTCACCACCTCAACCATTTGTTCTAGCAAAATTTTTAATTCATGCTCAGAAATAATATATGGCGGCATCACATACACTAGCTTACCAAATGGACGAATCCAAATGCCGCGACGGACAAACTCCTGTTGTAGCGTTTTCATATCTACATTAAAGGTCAATTCCACCACACCAATTGCACCAAGTATTCGTACGTCTTTGACATGTTCAAGCGAGGAAAGTGCTGGTAAATAAAACTTTAATTGAGCTTCGATACGTCGAATATTGGCTTGCCAATCTCGAGACAGCAGCAGTTCGGTACTTTTTACAGCCACAGCGCAAGCCAAAGGATTTGCCATAAAGGTTGGGCCATGCATAAACACACCCGCTTCGCCTTGGCTGATCGTATTCGCAACTTTCTGCGTAGTCAGGGTTGCAGACAAGGTCATATAACCGCCTGTCAGTCCTTTACCAATACACATAATATCTGGCTCAACTGCGGCCCATTCCCATGCAAATAATTTTCCGGTACGGCCAAAGCCTGTGGCAATTTCATCAAAAATCAATAAGACCTGATATTTCTCACAGAGTAATTTAGCTTGACGTAAATATTCTGGGTGATAAAAACGCATCCCCCCAGCACCTTGCACAATCGGCTCTAGAATCAATCCCGCAATATTTTCATGCTGTTCGGCGAGTGTCTTTTCCAGTTCAGCAATATCCGCTGGATTCCACGTTTGGTCAAAGCCAACTTGCGGCGCGGGAACAAAAATTCGATTGGGCAAACTTGAACCAAAAATCTGATGCATCCCTGTCACGGGATCACACACAGACATCGCATTCCAAGTGTCGCCATGATAGCCAGAACGTGGTGTGATAAAATTGGTTTTATTCGGTTGATGCAAAGACGCCCAATACTGCACTGCCATTTTCAAGGCTACTTCGACAGCAACCGAACCTGAATCAGCAAAGAAGATTTTATCTAAACTGGGCGGTGTGATTTTTAACAGTAATTTAGCCAGTTGAATCGCGGGATCATGTGTCAATCCACCAAACATGATATGAGACATCTGTTGCAGTTGATCGGTCACAGCTTGATTTAGCTCAGGATGGTTATAACCATGAATCGCACACCACCATGAAGACATACCATCAATCAATTGACGACCATCTTCAAGCTCAATCATCACCCCTTGCGCACGTTTCACTTTAAACGTTGGAAGGGGCTGAGTCATCGATGTATAGGGATGCCAAATATGCTGCTGATCAAATTGTAGATCGGTTAAATTGACCATCCCTCACTCCATGTATCAGGCTTAAACATCAATGTGGCAAGATGTTAAACCCACGGCAAGGAAAAATAAATTGCCATAAAGCCCAGCTATTCAGAGATTTGTTCTATTTTCTTTAAATATTGGCAGATTTTGCAACTTATGACTTCAGATTGAAACAATGGAAAGCCATGTGATCCAGAAACCAATTCAGTCTCCAAAAACTTTACAGCTAAATTACGCAGTAAGCGTTCAACTTTGTAACTAACTAAAAAATCTTGCTTAGCAAACAAATGGTATTGATGACCAGTGTAATTTTTCAAGATACTGACATTATTAAGCTTCTCCAAACAGTTCAATCCTGCTCGAAGCACATCTAAATTTTGCGCTTGAATCAAACTTTGCAAGGTGATGAAATCTTGCTTGCTGCTATCAGTGCCCTGACAAACCATATAACCAAACTTTTTTAGGGTCGAAATTGCATCCTGCTCGAAAGATTGTTTGAAGCTTTGAAAAGTCGCTTGATCCATCCCAGCAGACCACTTTTCATGAGCCACAAAACTTGGATTTGAGCCAAGTGTGATCAGCACTTTTTGTTGTTGATATTTTTTTTGAATTTCATCTACCAAAATCGTCGCCAATTGACCACCAAGTGACCAGCCAATAATCACATCAAATTGCTTCGCCAATGCAACTTTCTGTTCGAGCACTGCTAGATTTAAGGCATCAAAAATATTCCATAATTCGACCTGATAACCTTGAGCGATCAATGCCTGCTGTAAAGGAGCAAGTAATTTACGACCGCCGCCCCAGCCAGTAATAAGTAAAATATGTTGATTCAATACAAACTCTAAAATTAAACGATTCCACATAGTATAAAAGTTCAAAGCAAGTTTGATAGTGGCATTTCAGCACATCAACCGATTTGCCAAAAGACATTCGCAATCGACTTCAATAAATATAAAATCAGCCAGCCTACAGCGCTTTAAAATTTGTTAAGATCGAATAAAGAACAATATAAACTGATGCTCTATGAAAGTTTCTTCATTGCTTAAAATCTGTTTAATGACATGTGCTTTAATAGCAACGACCCAAATCACAGTTGCCGAAACATCAATACTCAGCACCAGTCAAAACAAACAAAAACAATGGGTTGGCACACCCGCACCCAACTTTAAATTGCAAGATCAAAATGGAAAATGGCACGAACTGAAGCAATATCAAGGCAAATGGCTTGTTCTGTACTTTTATCCCAAAGACAACTCACCCGGTTGTACAGAAGAAGCCAATCAATTTAAAACCCTATATCCACAATTTTTAAAAAGTAATGCGGTTGTTTTGGGCGCAAGCTTAGATGATGTTGCATCACATCAAAAGTTCTCTAAAGCACTCGGACTTCCCTTTCCAATTCTTGCCGACCAACAGCACAAGCTGGCTACTCAGTTAGGTATTGTACGAAACTTAGGGATTTTGAAAGTTGCCAAACGTGAAACCTTTCTCATTGACCCGAAAGGCATTATTGTTTATCACTACACCAGTGTGATTACACAGACACATGCGGCGCAAGTCTTGGCAGATATCAAAAGACTACAACAATAGTTTTCATGCCCCAATAAAAAACCCAGCAGAAGCTGGGTTTTTTGGATATTTTTTAAATTACATTTGAGACTGAATATAATTTGGTAGGCCAATAAGTTCGATCAAACGCATTTGCTTTTCAAGCCAGTAAGTATGATCTTCTTCAGTATCTGACATTTGCTGACGCAGCATATCACGGGTCACATAGTCACCCTTTTCTTCACACAATTTTACGCCTTGTGCAAGTTTCTCACGAACATGATATTCAAGCGCCAAATCCGCTTTTAAACAAGTCACAACGTCTGTACCGACTTCAATATCATCACGATTCATATTCGGCGTTCCTTCAAGGAACAATACGCGCCGAATCAATGCATCTGCATGTGAGCCTTCTTCTTGGCTTTCATGATCGATACGTTCAAAGATTTTACTTAAGCCCCAATCTTCATACATACGGGAATGAATTAAGTATTGATCACGAGCAGCCAGTTCGCCACCGATCAGCATATTTAAGTAGTCTACGACTTCTGGATTGCCACGCATTTTCTTCACTCCATACCCTTTTCAAATATTATGGACAAGTTTCAAAATGAATGCAAAATATAATTTTTGTAAGCTTATGATTTATATAAAATTTAAATGATAAACATACGCATTTGCAGTTCAATTCCGCGCATTTTTCACATATAAAAGAAGCCCTTGCAGAATATTCAAAGCGCTTAGAACACAAAATAAGCAAAAATCGCTAGATGCTGTTTTTTGTAACAATTAACAATGCGTCTTGTTTAGCAAAAATTCGCCGGATTGATCCAAGACGCCATACTTGCAATGCCTCGCCTCTATTCATGGAATAGTGCACTGATGACCCAAATTTCCAAAGAAGACAGACTTAAGCTGAAGTCCAACGTGCATTGTTCCATGCTTGCTGCTGCTTTGAATCTAAAAAAGTCCAAGCGACAAAACGGCTTTCTTTTTGTCCCTGAGTCATTTTAATAGTTTTCACATCCACTGCGCCGCTCTTCGCTAAGGCCTTTAAAAGCACTGGCAATGTTGTTTTCTTGGAAACTAGTGTACTAAACCAAAGGCATTGCTCTGCAAACTGAATGCTCTCTTGCACCATTTGGCAGACAAATCGTTCTTCGCCGCCATCACACCAGAGTTCGTTTTTTTGACCTCCAAAGTTTAACACCACCTTGGTACGATCAACCGGCTTGCCCAGTTTTCTTAATTTTTGCGTTGCTGTCGCGTTGGCTTCATCTTGCGAGGCATGAAATGGCGGATTACACATGGTCAAATCAAAACGATCTGAAGGTTTGATCACACCATTGAAAATATTGCTCGCTTTTTTCTGCAATCGAATCTGAATACCTTTACGCAGATTCGGATTTGCCTCCACAATAAATTGGGCACTTTTAACCGATGCAGCATGAATGTCTGAGCCGACAAATTTCCAGCCATAGCTTCGATGACCAATGATCGGATAAATACAGTTCGCGCCAACGCCAATATCTAAGACTTGAACGGTGTTTCCAGCTGGAATCAGACCTTTATTGTTAGCACTCAACAAGTCAGCCAAATAGTGGATATAGTCCGCTCGCCCCGGAATAGGCGGACAAAGATAATCTTGAGGAATATCCCAATATTGAATGCCATAAAAATGCTTGAGCAATGCTTTATTCAACATTTTCACAGCGTGCGGATCAGAAAAATCTACCGATAAATCGTTATATTTATTTGGGCTGACAAAAGGTGCAAGTTCCTTACAGCTCTTGATTAACTGAGGAAAATCGTAACGACTACGGTGCAGATTTCGTGCATGTAATTCCGACTTTTGCTGCGGAAAAGATTTCTTTGCTTGCGCCATATGTATGCCAATATTCAACGGGAGAACAGAATCATCTGATAAGGCAGGATATCTACCTGCAAATTAGTTGATATTGTACGTGAATTTACCCCCCAATTGCTCCCCCAACCTGTTATTTGTCTTTCTGCAAATCAATAACCACGTGGACATCTATTCTTATTTAATCTGTACATTTTTGGTTGCTATAGCATTAGATTTCATTAAAAAAACCGTGGAAGATGAAGAATCAACAAAAAAGCCCAATCTGTGATGATAGGGCTTTTCATATCAGCATAAAATAATGATTTATATGAAATAAAAGTTAGTATTCGTATAGCGTGTATTATGTTAATTTTAGGGGAACTTAATATTCATTATCCATCTAAATCAAATATATCTAGAGAATCAACATACGGTAAGATCATATAATTATGATCTGATAAATGTCGTTTCAACCTACTACTAGTTTCTTGATTATAAGAATAAATGTTATCTAATTCTTCGAAGAGAGAATCCAGTTTCTCTAAGGTAAAGCTTGGCTTCTTGATAAAAAATAATAAACTCGCACCTAAGCCAACATATTCTAGATCAAAATTCTTATCCAAATATTGGATTAAACTGAAAGATTCAAAAGGAGATAGATCACAACTAAAATATCCATTGAGCTGTGCTGCAAATTTTTCATGATCATTTTCAGAATTAACTAATTTAATTTGAATAACTTCATCTAAAATTTTTTCAGGCTGCTCATTAATTTTTAATAAAACAGATAGGTCTTGATCACTATAATTAAATTTTCCATGTAGATCATGAATGTTCACCTTATTTTCAGATCTTAATAATTGATCAATATGATACTTAACCTGAAATGGCAGGGTGTTGTCATAGCTTATATCTTCATCTTCACCCTCTTCAATAATTTCCGATGTATCAAAATAAAGTCCATCTCCCATCGAAGCATGCATAGACGTATATTCACACTGTCCTATATCTTCTAAAAGCATTAACACTTTCTTAGGAGCATTTTTTGCTTTAATTTCTAAATACAAATTGAGAACATCTTTCCAAGATTTAGATTCACTAATTGTTGCAAAACACAACAATTCTTGAGCCTCATCACTTAAAAGGGGATTTGCTTTCTTTTCGATATTAAGTGTAGTCATAAGATTTTTAGAAAGTTAACTGAAGCCAAGAATTATGTCAGATCTCCTCCATTTAACATAATGGCTGTTATACGAAATGAAATTGTTAGAACCCATTTAAAGTGTCTATATTCTCACCAATAAAAATGTCTGGTTTATGATGATTTTTATCACCATGGACTGGATATAAAATATAGATGCTGATCACTATGTCTGACAAAGAAATTCAAC
>NZ_VPDJ01000021.1:0-73272 GCF_013417755.1 Acinetobacter sp. YH12231 | reverse complement strand
TGATCATGCCGACCTTAAAGAAAATATCATTTGGCATACCACGTAACATTACTGCTAAAAAGGCGCCAATCAACCCTAGAGGGACAACTAGCATCACAGAGAATGGAATTGACCAGCTTTCATAAAGTGCTGCCAAGACAAGGAAAACGACTAACATCGACAACAGTAATAAAAACAAGGTTTGTGATTCCGACTGTTTTTCTTCTAGAGAAATCCCAGTCCACTCATAACCCACACCTTTCGGAAGCTGTTTAATCAAATTTTCCATCTCAGTCATGGCTTGTCCTGAAGATACACCTGCTGCTGGACTGCCAGAAATACTCAATGATGGACGACCGTTGTAACGATTGTATTGTTGTGGTGAATGTTGCCAAATGGGTGTAATTATTTCAGACATTGAAACCAATTTACCGCTTTGACTGTTCACTTTAATCTGAAGAATATCTTCAATACTCATGCGTGATTTGGAATCAAGCTGCACTATGACTTGCTGCATGCGGTCTTGATTTGGAAAGTCATTGATGTACATCGAACCCATTGAGGTTGAAATAATATCGGTCACATCACTGAAATTAACACCTAATGCCTGCAATTTATCTCTATCAATTTTAAGCTGTACAGAACTGCCATCTGGCAAACCTTCAGGATAGACCTCCGCCACGATTTTACTTTGTGCTGCTAATGCTAAAAGCTGATCTTGCGCTTCTCTTAAAGCAGGCATGCCAATATTGCCACGATCTAATAATCTCAGTGAAAAACCAGATGAGTTACCTAATTCATCAATGGCTGGTGGTAACACAGACATGGTTTGACCTTCTGAACTTTCAGCCATCGCTATATTTGCATTATTCACGACTTCTTGTGCCGTAATAGTACGCTCTTCGAATGGCAATAGATTAGTAAAATACATCGCTGTATTCTGACCAGAACCACTAAAACCAAAACCTAAGACTGCCATATTGTCTTTAATACCCGTTTCTTGGTCTAAATGATTTTGAAACTCAGCAACGACTTTACGGGTACGTTCTTGAGTTGCATCCGCAGGAAGCTGAATTGAAGTCATAAACCACCCCTGATCTTCTTCTGGCATAAACGCAGTCGGAACGTGTTTAAAACTAAAAATCAGCACAATGACAATGCCTAAGAAACATAACATTGCGAGGGTTTTATGTTTAATTACTTTAAATAAACTACGTTCGTAGCGATTGTTCAGCTTCTCAAAACTGCGATCAAACCATGCAAAAACACCTTTTTTCTGATGGTCTTGATCAATCGGTTTTAACATTGTTGCACATAACGCAGGGGTTAATGTCAATGCAAGGAAAGCTGAGAATAAAATGGAAACTGACATGGTAATGGTGAATTGGCGATAGATAATCCCCACCGAGCCTGACGCCAATGCCATCGGCAAGAATACAGCGGCTAACACTAAGGTAATACCAATAATCGGATTGGTAATTTCCTTCATGGCTTTAGATGTGGCTTCAACTGGAGATAAACTTTCTGTCGCCATAATTCGTTCAACATTCTCAATGACCACAATCGCATCATCGACAATAATCCCAATCGCAAGCACCATGCCGAACATGGTCAGCACATTAATCGAAAAACCTGCAAGTAGCATGACTGAAAATGTGCCAAGCAATGCAATCGGTGCAACGATCGCTGGAATTAAGGTGTATCGAACATTATGTAAGAAAATAAACATGACAATAAAAACTAAAGCCATAGCTTCAAGCAATGTCATGATTACTTTTTCAATCGAAACTTTTACAAAAGGTGCAGTGTCGTAAGGTATAGAGAATTTCATACCATCAGGCAATGCTAGACTTAATTGTTCAATTTTTGCTTTTACACCCTCTGCAGTCTTAACAGCATTGGCACCAGGACTCATTTGTATCGCCACAGCTGTAGAGGCTTTACCATTTTCTAAAATCGCAAAGTTATACATTTGCGCACCAATTTCGACACGAGCAACATCCGATAATCGAACAATGGCACCATTTTGTTGAGCACGTAAACTAATGTTCTTGAATTGCTCTACAGTTTCTAATTGACCTTGAGCAGTCAAAGGAATGGTGATTTGTTGCCCCTTCAACGCAGGAACATCACCAATACGACCCGGTGATATCGGCAAGTTTTGGTTTTGGATGGCTGTATTCACATCTTGAATACTCAATCCATAAGAGACCAAGCGGTCTGGATCGACCCAAATTCGCATGGCTTTCTCAGCACCAAAGTTTTGGACTTTACCAACACCTTCGACCCGTTTTAATTCTTCAATTACATAGCGAGTCATATAGTCACTGACATCAATTTCACTATATTTGCCATTTGGTGAACTCAACCCCATCATCATTAAAAAACCAGATGATGCAGCATCAACCATCAGCCCCTGTTGTCGAACTGTTTGGGGTAGGCGCGACTCAATGGCTTTAATTTTGTTTTGTACATCAACTTGTGCCAGTTCTACATCTGTGCCTGGTTTAAAGGTTGCGGTGATTGTTGCTGTTCCAGAACTATCCGAACTTGAACTGTAATACAGTAAGTTCTTGACACCTGACATTTCCCGCTCAATCAATGTCACAACACTATCATTCAGTGTCTTTGGGGTAGCACCTGGATAGATTGCAGTAATACTGATCTGTGGTGGCGCAACACTCGGAAATCTTGCAATAGGTAACTTGGGAATACTGAGTACACCTAACAAAATAATAAATAAAGCGATCACCCATGCAAAAACAGGACGCTTAATGAAAAATTGAGACATTATTTCTTGCCTCCACTTTCCTGAGTATTTGTAGGTTGCCACTGCTTAATTTTTAGTTTTTGCTCAGGCTGTATACGATCAGCGCCTTCAACAATAACTTTTTCGCCTGCTTGTAATCCTTGTGTTACTACATAGCTATTTTGATAACGTTGACCAAGCTGAATAGGCTTGCTTTGCGCTAAACCTTTTTGATTAACAATCGTAACATTGGCTTTACCATTAATATCATGTTGAATCGCTTGTTCAGGTACTAACAGCGCATTTTCAACTTGAGCTCGGCTCATATTGACTCGAACATACATGCCTGGCAAAAGTTTTTGATTTTGATTATTGACTAGAATACGAATCGTGACATCACCCGTGTCAGGATCAACTTTAGTATCTGAAAATAGGATTTCACCTGTGACATTATAAGGTTTACCCTGACTATTCAGGATTTCAACCGTATGTTTGATGTTTGACACGTCACCTTGCTGCAAAGCTTCCTGTAGCTTTTCATAATCACTAATTGATTGCTTTACATCGACGTAGACTTTATTAATCTGTTGTATTACGGCCATCGCATTGCTATCGCCTTGACCAACCAATGCACCTTCAGTCACTAAGATTTCACCAATCGTTCCTGAGATGGGTGCTGTGACAGTGGCATATTTAAGATTGAGCTGCTGTCTACTTAACATAGCTTGCATTTGCGCCACATCGGCTTTTGCTTTTTTATAATCTGCTTCCGTATTGTTGTATTCCTGCTGACTAACCGCATTTACTTTTACCAATTCAGTGTAGCGTTTTAACAGCACCTGCAAACGTGTCACCTCAGCTTGTGCACGGTTTAAAGTAGCTTGATTGCTTTTTACATCTGCCTGAAAGATTTCAGAATTTAATTTAAAAAGTGGTTGACCTGCTTGCACATAAGAGCCTTGTTTAAAAAGCACTTTATCAACAATTCCACCTACTTGCGGACGAATTTCAGCAATCCGGTAAGCTGTAACACGGCCGGGAAGATTTTCAATTACATTCATAGATTGCGGTAATACAGTGATGGTACTGACCACCACCGGCGGCATTTCTGCTGCGGACTGTTCAGCATCTTTGGATTGTGTACAGCCGATCAAAAGTACAGTTGTAATAAGTATTGAACTTATTAAATGATGACATGTTTGCATGTTTTTTCAGAGAGAGTTTTAGATGCTACTATTTTGAAATAGCAGTGTTTATGAATTGCTAATGTTATGTGGAGATTGTGTGGAGAAAACTGTTAAATGGGAAGTAATTTTAATTTGGCTGAAACTATTATTAATAATAAACACTTGATTTTGTTAAGCTAAATTATTGTTTTATAATAACTTTATTAATATTGGTTGATTGAGAAACCTGTTGGAAGTTTTAGATATATTTCATACTATTCTTTATATGAGTTATCTATTTAAAAAGAAGTAATAAAGAAGCTAATGGATCATTTTGAAGTAGAAGTTTTAAAACAAGCTGCTTCGTAATTCTTCAATAAATACGAAGCATATTTTAGTAAATTTAATTCTCTATTTATAATTTTTTCTTTTTTATTAATATTTTGAAAATTTTATTAAAACTTGCAACCCAATCAGCTTGGTCAGTATGCATGTGCTTCATGGCTCTTTTTTGATTGAAGTTAGTCTTGCAAATATCGAACCATTTTTTTGTTCCTTTTTTCCCCTCAATTGCTTCACAAATCATGGTTATATTTTTTTCATTAAGCATCTCTTTGGTAATAAATAGAAAAAAACAAAATGCTTCATTATTTTTGTTATTTTTCTTAATATCAATAAGGTAAAGATGATCATGAAATTCGGCTAACTCTAACTTTAAAAACAAAAGTAATCTTCCAACGTCATCGTTAATCCAAGTATTATGAATAGGGAATTTAACGATGGGCTTTATCTGTAAAAGTGAAAAGGTGTCTGAAAGATTTCCACTTTGATCAATGCAAGATACTTTAGTTAATTTAGTAGAATCTTTTTTAGCTTCAATGTTTTTTAAACTACTAAATATAAGAGCAAGATCATCTACATCTAGTTTATTCGGTTTTTTTTCTGAATTTTCAGATTTTGTAGGTTTATTCTTTCTATTGCCATAACGGTTGCCTGATGATTCTTCATCTTTATTTTCATTTTTTTCTTTACTTTCAATATATTGTATATTTGATTCAGTTTCAATTACTTCTTCAATAATCTCAATATCGAAGTCAGTAAAATCTACTGAAATATCAGTCTGTTTTTTATTTTCACCTCTGTTGTGAGATGGGTCTTCTTGGGTGTTGATACGAGTGTTATTGCGTTTTTTTTTGTTTCGACCTTGTCTATGAACTTTATCTTTATCAATGGTTTCTATCTGTTCCTCTGATTCTGTTACAGGTGCATAAGCTACTATAGGAAAATCAGCAATAGGAGAAACTTTAGATACGTGTGTAATTAAAAATCGTTTTCCATTTTCAAGCCAAATACCTTCGGCAGTTAAGCTCATTGTTGTTGAATGCGGAGGAATTACACTAGGAAATCTAGATGGATATGGCTTTCCAGTTTTATCGAGTTTTATGTCATTTAACGAATTTCGTATATTTAGCACTTTTTCTTGGGTGTTTTTGTTTAGTGCTAGATTTGCCAAAAATGTGATCGCTTCTTTTCCTATGGTTTTAACCATATTTTTTTTCAGTACAACAGATATTTTTTCAACATTTTCAACATTTTCAACATTTTGAATTTCATATTTTTCTAAAAATAAATCAACTATATGTGAAATACTGTAATTTTCATTGATGATATGGCCTCTAATGTCCTTTCTTGCAGGGATATAAAAAGCATGGAGTGAATGAATACAACTTGTAAGTACTTCGATATTATCATTTGATTTTAAAATACAATATTTACTCATTAAAAATGGGTAATATCTAAAAGGCACATTTGCACTGTATTCATTTTTAGGAATGAATATTTTTTCATTATATAAGTAGTATTCGTCTGAATCAGGAATCTTAGCATCAAATCTAATGATCTTTGGTTCGTTAATGGAAAAATCAAACTCAAAATTAACTGTTCTCAGACAGTTATTAAAAGAGAATTTTCTTCCCTCTATTCGTGTTTGGCCTTTCCATATTGTGCCAATTTGTACTGTATCCAAATCTCGAAAAGTGACATCATATTTGTTGTAAGAATTTTCAGATACATTTAAACGATTAGGGTTTGCCGCATCAAGCTCAACAAGTAGAACTTCAATTAATATATTGTCAGATTCAGAACTCGAATTTAACTTTAAACAACTATATAGGTAGACAACTCGTTCGATTTCATCATCAGGAAATGAGTCAATAGAGGTCATATCAGAATATACTCTAATAAAGGTTATTATAAAAAAGAAATTATGAGTTATTAATAGTCTATTTTTATATATTTGACTAGCTTCTATTTTTGTAAACTAGCTTTTATTTTTGTAAGTGACATCCTCCACCGACGAGGGCGATCGCAGACGCAGTATGGTGCGGCGCACGAAATGGACGCTGCCCAAAATGATGATTTGCACCTGCAATGGAATAAATACTCGCGACTTGCAAATTTTCTTGCATATCTAAGGGCGGAAGAATGCTGGCCAAACGCGAGGCGAGTAGAGTTTTACCTGTGCCTGGAGGGCCACGAAATAGCAGGGAATGACCGCCAGCCGCCGCAATTTCTAAAGCACGACGTGGTCTCAGTTGACCTTTCACATCAGATAAATCAAAAGGGTAACTGTGTTGATTGGCTGACGATGTTGAAGGGTGGCTACTGATTAAGGCTGAACGACTTAAATGTTCACATACATCCTTAAGATGCTGTGCAGGAAAGACTTGGAACTCCGGCAGTTGCGCCGCTTCATCGGCATTGAGTGCTGGTAGAATCAGATGATGCCCGATATGCTGACAGGCAATGGCTATACTTAAGATGCCACTGACAGGTCGTAAATAACCATCAAGTGCCAATTCTCCAATAAATTCAAAACCATCTGCTGCATTTTCAGGAAGTTGTCCCGACGCGATCAGAATCCCTAAAGCAATGGCGAGATCTAAACGTGAACCATCTTTGGGTAAATCTGCGGGTGCTAGATTAATGGTCAGACGTTTGGTCGGAAACTGAAAGCCGCTATTAATAATCGCAGAGCGGACACGGTCTTTACTTTCACGGACGGCGGCCTCAGGTAGGCCCACAATGGTCAATGACGGTAGGCCTTGGCTGACATGAACTTCAACTTCAATTTGGGGTGCATTTAAGCCGAGCAAACCCCGAGTATAGATTTTGGCAAAAGACATATTATTGTTCCGTTATGGTGCATTATTTTTAATCGTTATGCGTCTTTTGTTGCACTAAAAAGGTGCTTATTTTTTGTTCTGAATTTTTTGTTCGAGTTCTTCGACGTGTTTCAACAATTCATTTAAACGTAAATTGGCATTATTCAGTGCAGTACGTTGGCGTTCGATTTCTTCTTTAGATACGAGATCCATTTTGCTCACAGCTTCATTGAGTAAGCTGCGAAGATTATGTTCGACGTCTTTTTTCGGCTGATCGATTTGTTCTAATATCGCTTGTAATAAGGTTTCAATCATTGTTTTGACCATCCTCAGTGAATTGGTGGCAGCAGTTTAACATCGCCACATTCATGACCATAGTGCTTTTATTTAAATATGCGTTTAATCGATCAGTAAAATCGTAATTCTTCTAGTAAAAACGTCTATTTTTATAAGCATACGCAAGATTATCCGTATAAAATAGGTTATAAAGAAATCTCATGCTGGGCTGACTATTTTCCCCCGACTGTAGTCATATTGGCATGAAAATTGAACATAAAACCTTACAGGTGAAATAAGCCGAAGGAAAACAAAACATGAAGCTCGTAACTGCAATTGTAAAACCTTTTAAATTAGATGACGTGCGTGAAGCACTCTCTGAAAATGGTGTTCAAGGGATCACTGTCACTGAAGTTAAAGGCTTCGGTCGCCAGAAAGGTCACACTGAACTTTATCGTGGTGCTGAATATGTGGTTGATTTCTTACCAAAAGTAAAAATCGAAATCGCAATCAGTGATGAAATGGTCGATACCGTAATTGAATCAATTACTCGTGTTGCAAGCACAGGAAAAATTGGCGACGGTAAAATTTTTGTAAGCAATCTGGAACAAGTCATCCGTATCCGTACTGGTGAAACAGGTGCAGATGCCGTTTAAAAAATTGGCATGAAGTTTGCTGAGTAGCTAATAACTCAGAAAATCAGGTCGGGGGATACGAATGAAAAAAATGCTAATTGCACTCGGCTTGTCCAGTGCACTTTTAGGTGGTTCTGTTGCGTGGGCTGAAGAAAGCGCAACAGCACCTACAGAAGAAGTCACAGTAGTTGATACTGCAAATACAACAACGCTAAATACAACAGAAGCTGCAGTTCCAGTTGAAGCAGCGCCAGCACCTGCAGAACCAGCACCTACAGAAGAAGAACCTAAGCTCGATACAGGTGATACAGCATGGATTTTAGTATCCACTGCACTTGTTCTACTTATGACAATTCCCGGTTTAGCATTGTTTTACGGCGGTATGGTCCGTAAGAAAAATGTACTCAGCACGATGGCACACAGTTTTGTTGCGGCAGGTGTCGTGAGCTTAACGTGGGTGATTGTGGGTTATACCTTAGCATTTGGTGAAGGTAATGCCTTTATCGGTAGCTTAGACAAATTTATGTTGTCGGGCATCACCACAGAAGCCTTGTCCGGTACGATTCCAGAGATTCTTTTTGTTATTTTCCAAATGACATTTGCCATCATTACTGTTGCCATTATTAGCGGTTCGATTGCAGAACGTATGAAATTCGGTGCTTTCGTTGCGTTCATCGCAATTTGGAGTGTCGTGGTTTATGCACCAATTACCCACTGGGTATGGGGCGGTGGTTGGTTAGGTAACGACGGTGCGCTTGATTTTGCGGGTGGTACAGTTGTTCACATCAACTCAGGTGTTGCGGGTCTCGTTGCAGCGTACATGCTTGGCAAACGTATGGGGCTTGGCCGTGAATCTATGGCACCACATAACCTAACGCTAACTGTCATCGGTGCAAGCCTTGTATGGGTAGGTTGGTTCGGTTTCAACGGTGGTTCTGCACTGGGTGCAAATGGTTCCGCTGGTTATGCATTGGTGGTAACACAAGTTGCAGCAGCGGCAGCAGCAGTGGCATGGTTAATTACTGAAAAAGTAGTTCGTGGTAAAGCGTCTGTCTTGGGTGGTGCTTCTGGTGCGGTAGCAGGTCTTGTGGTGATTACACCTGCGGCTGGTTTTGTAACAGTTGGCGGCGCTCTAGCGATGGGTCTGATCGGTGGTGTGGTTTGCTTCTGGGGTATTACTGCGCTGAAACGTGCGTTGAAAGCGGATGATTCTTTGGATGCGTTTGGCCTACATGGTGTCGGTGGTATCGTGGGTGCGATTCTTACAGCATTCTTTGCCAGCGAATTCATCATGGGTGATAAAGCACCGAGCAACTTAATGCATCAATTATGGGTTCAAGTCGAAGGTGTACTAGCGACTATTGCTTACTCAGCAGTGATGACATTCATTATCTTGAAAGTGATTGATCTGGTGATTGGCATCCGTGTTGAAGCTGATGACGAACGTATGGGTCTAGACTTAAGTCAACATGGTGAACGTGTAGAATAATAAGATCACAGTAAATCAATATATTGTGTAAAACAGCCCGAAAGGGCTGTTTTTTTTCCATATCTAGCGTAAAGCTCTACAAATTTCAAAATTTTTGCTACACTCTAAATCCATTCGGATTTGTTCAATTTAACCGTTATGCATTGTCCATTTTGCAACGCTGAAGACAGTAAAGTGATTGACTCACGTCTTGCTGCTGAAGGCTGTCAGATACGCCGCCGCCGTGAATGTATTAGTTGCGGTGAACGTTTTACAACTTTTGAAAGTTATGAAGTGGTGATGCCGCGTGTCATCAAGTCTGATTCAAAGAGCGAACCTTTTGATGAAGCCAAGCTCCGCCGCTCGCTGATGCATGCCTTGCAAAAGCGTCCAGTAACGCAAGAGCAAATTGAAACGGTACTCAGTGATATTCAATTGCAAATTCGCCGTTTGGGTGAACGTGACGTGAAATCACGCACCATTGGTGAAATTGTCATGCAGTCTTTGTTTGCTTTAGATCATGTGGCTTATGTACGTTTTGCTTCTGTGTATCAAGACTTCCAAGATGTAGAAGCTTTTCGTCGTCAAATTGAACAAATGCAGCAGCGTGAGCACTAATGCACATCTGCTTCCATTTTTATCATGAGTGATTACATGTCTGAGTTAGATCAAGTGACGTTGCAGCAGCATCAACAGTGGATGCAGCGTGCAATTGCATTGGCACAGCAGGGGCAATACAGCACTCGTCCCAATCCCAATGTGGGCTGTGTGATTGTCAAAGACGGTCAATTGGTTGGTGAAGGCTTCCATCCCAAAGCGGGTCAACCGCATGCAGAAGTCTTTGCAATGCGTGATGCAGGTGAGGCCGCACGTGGCGCAACCGCTTATGTGACTTTGGAGCCTTGCGCACACTATGGACGTACACCACCTTGTGCCAAAGGCTTGGTGGAAGCAGGTGTTGCTCAAGTCGTTGTGGCCTGTCCCGATCCGAATCCATTGGTTGCGGGTAAAGGTGTACAAATCCTACGTGATGCTGGCATTGAAGTGATTACGGGTATTTGTGAAGCAGAAGCGCATCAATTGAACTTGGGCTTTTTAAAAGCCATGGCGACGGGCATGCCTTATGTCCGCCTCAAAGTCGCATCGAGCCTTGATGGACGCACAGCGATGGCCTCGGGTGAGTCTAAGTGGATTACGGGTGCAATGGCGCGACAAGATGTACAACATTGGCGTGCGATATCAGGTGCTGTGATTACTGGGATTGAAACAGTATTAGCCGATGATTGCTTACTCAACGTACGTCAGCTCGATGACGATGTTGACATGCATAACGTGGTTCAGCCGAAACGCATCGTGCTAGATCGCCAAGGCCGCTTGCCATTAACTGCAAAAATATTGCAGCAACCTGAAACCGTGATGGTCATGGGGCCATATCGTCAGGAACTTGCTGACTTGGGCGTGGTACAATTTGAAATTCAGCCCTTGGCCGATCTGTTAGCAGTTTGTGTTCAACAGTTCCAAATTTATGATGTACTTGTGGAAGCTGGTGCGACACTTTCGACCGCTTTCTTACAAGAACATTTGATCGATGAAATGATCAGTTATGTTGCACCGACCTTGTTGGGTCAGTCAGCACGTGCGATGTTTAATGCGGAATTTGACCGCATGGCAGAGCAGCTTCGATTTAAGCTGAAAGATGTCACTCAATTGGGTGATGACATTCGCTTAAGGTTAATCCCTTCTCAAGAGACGCTATGAATTCAGAGTCTACGGTTTATCACAAACGTCGTCATGCGGCTCGTACCACAGACGAATATCTTTTCCATCAGTTGGTTCCTTATTTGGGAAACAAACGCCGTCTATTACATCTGATTTTAGAAGCACTTGAGCAAACGGGAACCTTAAAACGCGAAGATGGTCGTGCGCCGATATTTGCTGACTTTTTTGCAGGTTCGGGTGTGGTGTCACGGTTGGCACGTCAAAACGGCTATCGTGTTATTGCCAATGACTGGGAACCTTACAGTCATGCCTTGAACAGCGCGATTCTCTCTTGCGTTGAAGCACCAGCGTTTAAAGAGTTGGGTGGCTATCAGAAAGCGATTGATTATCTGAACCGTTTGCCAGAAGTTAAAGGTTGGGTGACCCATAACTTGTGTCCACGTAATGATGAAATCTACGATCCTGCACGTGACCGCTTATTCTTTAAACGCCGTAACGGTATGCGTATCGATGCGATTCGTCAGCAAATTGCAACTTGGCAGGCTCAAGGCGCGATTGATGATGTGGAAATGAGTGCTTTGTTAGCGCCGTTATTGTACTCAGCAAGTTTTGTCAGTAATACCAGCGGTGTATTTAAAAGCTTCCATCATGGTTGGGGCGGTAAAACCCAAGCGGCCTTGGATCGTATCGGCTCATTGTTATGGCTGACTCCAAGTCGTTTTTGTGAAATTGGTGATCCGAAAAAACCCGCCGCTGAAATGTGGTGTGTCGACGCACAGCATTTGGCCAATCAAATGAGTGGCTTTGAAGTGGATGTGGCTTATCTCGATCCACCGTATAACCAGCACGCTTACAGCAGTAACTACCATGTGTTGAATGCCTTAACGTTATGGGATCAGGTGGATTTACCAACGCCAGATACCAAAGGCTTTAAGAGTGGAATCGACCGTGCATGGCGTAAGGAACGTCCAAGTCCATATAATTCTTCGAAGCATGCGAAAGAAGCTTATGAAAAATTATTAGAAACCATCAATGCACGTTACATCCTGACGAGCTATTCAACCGATGGTAATATCAGCGCCACAGATTTGTTACAAGCCAATTTAAAACGTGGCCGAGTAAGCTTATTGACGCAAGATGTACCACGTTACCGCGTGAGTAAGCAGCGTCAGTCTGAACGTGCACGCGTACTAGAGTTTATTGTCATCACGGATACGCATGCCAAATCAGGTCCACCGATCCGTCAGTTGTTGAGTCAATTGCACCATTTTGCAGAATTGGGTGGTGTCGATACCTCTGGTGTGAGTACGCAACTTGATTTGTGGTAAAAATCATCGCCCCATATTTTTCAGGGATTGAACATGTTTACAGGCATTATTGAAAGTCTAGGTAAAGTTGAAAGCATTCAAAACGTGGGTGGCGATGTCCGCTTGCGTATCCAGACAGATTTAGACATGTCGGATGTGCATTTGGGGGATTCTATTGCCACCAATGGCATTTGCTTAACCGTGATCGACTTTGGCAGTAATTGGTATGCAGCCGATGTATCACGTGAAAGTTTAAATCGTACCACCTTGGAACACTGGAAAGCAGGGCAGGCGGTGAATGTGGAAAAAGCCATGTTGCCGACTACGCGTTTTGGTGGACATATTGTCAGTGGTCATGTCGATGCAGTGGGTGAAATCACTCAAGTTCGTTCAGATGCGCGTTCTATTTATTTTGAAGTGACCGCACCGAAAGAAATTGCACGCTATTTAGCGGAAAAAGGCTCTGTGACCGTGGATGGTATTAGCCTGACGATTAACCATTTACGAGGTAATGTGCTGAGCTTAAATTTAATTCCGCACACGGCTGAACGAACCAATATCGGTACGTGGAAGGCTGGGGCTAAAGTGAACTTGGAAGTGGATGTTTTAGCACGTTATATTGAGCGTTTATTGCTTGGTGATAAAGCCGCTGAGACCACAGCGCAATCAAAAATTAGCTTAGATTTTCTCGCTGAAAATGGCTTCTTGAAATAAGTTGATACCGAAGAAAACCAAACAGTCTGATTGAAAAATTAGACTGTTTTTTTATTTTTGGTGATAATGCGTCGCGGAATGACATATATGATGAATAATCAGACAGGTGATAATGATTGATTTCTTACTGAATCTGGAACAGTGGTTACCCATGTTATTGGAAAATTATGGTGTGTGGATTTATGCCATTTTATTTCTGGTGATATTTTCAGAAACGGGTTCAGTATTTATGTTCTTCCTGCCGGGAGACAGCCTGTTGCTTGCCATCGGCGCATTATGTTCAACGACGGAAGTGGTGCATTTACACACCATGGGGCTGATGTTATTTGTCGCATCGGTCTTGGGCTACTGCGTCAATTACTATACGGGCAGCGTGCTAGGCATTAAGTACTTTAATAAGCACACACGTTACTTTAAGCCCGAATATATGGTCAAAACCAATAAATATTTTATGAAGCATGGCGGTAAAACGATTTTAGTCGCACGCTTTGTACCTTTTGTACGTTCTTTTGCGCCTTTTGCTGCTGGATCTGCACGCATGAGCCTTGGCACATTTATGTTTTATAACGTGCTAGGTGGTTTTATCTGGATTGGATTATTACTCGGTATCGGTTATTTCCTAGGACATACCGTTTCTGCAGTTGCAGATTTGGTCTAAGCCAAACTTAAACATAAAAAAGCCCACAGTTGTGGGCTTTTTTTATGGAGTAGATGACCACTTAGTGTTTTGTAACGGTCACTACATCAAGGGTTTGAAAAATCGAGCTGTGGGGCGGTTGCTGAATGCTAAAACCACCTTTTTCTGATTCACGGCTGAGATACACCGAAATACTGTGAAAGTCTGAATGACTCAGCCAAAGATCTTTGGCACGAATGTCCCATTGTTCTCCAGCAGATAGAGAGGATATTTTCTGGGTAATCTGGTGAATGATGTCCATATTGAATTTCCATCTGGATGCATGATTATATTTTTAGGATGCCTGAAGCATTGTATTTTGAGGGACAATGCTTCAGCCATATGAACATCATGTTGCAAATACATGTCAGTTTAATGACAGTGACCAGATTTCGATGGACGGCTTAAGATGCTTGGGAAGATGTAGATTCTGTCGAAAAATTAGAGTTTTCTAAGATATAGTCAATTTCTTCTTGTGCGGCTGTTTTCAATTTTGCACGGAAATCACTGACGGCCATTTCGATTTGCGTTTCTGCTTCAAGTTCCAAACGCACGCGTACACTTTCGAGTTCTGACAACATTTGTCCTTCGCTAACCGATAAGCTTTGACTTAATCCCGCTAAACCCGTTTCAGGGTTTTTATGATAGCGAGCGGCATAGTGTTGTACTTCACGATCAAGATTATGCTGCATCATGGTGAGCGCTTGCGTTTGTGCAGCAAAGCGTAACTCTTCGTCGCGTCTCAGTTGTTCTGCATAGGCTTGTTCAGCTTCACGTTTTTCTTCTAAGGCTTTTTCTAAAGCCAATTGTTTGCGAATACGAGCATCTTCAATCAGCTGTGCTTTCAAATCTGCATAAGCAGACTCAATTTTGTCAAAAGACACTTGCTGTTGCTGTTGGTCATTGACTAGCCATTGTTGAATGTCTGTACTGGGATTGAGTACATCGCAAACGCGACCAAGGTCATCAATAAAGGTCTGACGAATAGCTTCAGGTACTTTTAACCAGCGCTGTTTAAAGTCTGGACCGACATTCAATGCCATGGTGCACCTCCTTGCAAATAGGGTAAAACCAATATCACGTTAAAGTTTATGGGTCTGCGGTTGAACGCCCAAACGTCGATATTGTTTATATTTTTCACGCCCGATAATTTTAGCGGGTTCGTTATTTTCAATAATTTCGATAATGTGACTAAAACTTGCGAACTGTTCAAGTGCTTGATCGTTAAAATTAAACACAATCCAGTCGGCTTGCTCAGGCAATTGGGCAGAAATACAGACCGTTGCCTCGGGTTGATCGATACCATGGGGAATGAAACCTGTGTGATCGAAACTCCACAGGCGTTCATCAAGTTGTTGCTGTAAGTCTGGGTCAGCACAATGTAGCCAAATACGTACAGGCTGACGCAGGATCTTACGGCATAAACGACAAGTGCTTTCGACTTGTCGTTCAGGACTTTTTTCAAATAAATAAAAGCTAACTTTAGCCATTCGCTTGAGCACGATTCGCTAAGAATTGCATTAATAATGGTACAGGACGACCTGTTGCGCCTTTATTTGCACCAGAGTTCCATGCAGTCCCAGCAATGTCTAAATGCGCCCAACGGTATTCACGCGTAAAGCGTTGAAGGAAACATGCAGCGGTCACAGAGCCTGCTTTTGGACCACCAATGTTGGCAATATCTGCAAATGGAGAATCAAGTTGTTCTTGATAATCTTCAATCACTGGCATGCGCCATACGCGGTCAAAGCTATGTTGACCCGCAGCAGTCAATTCAGCCGCAAGTTCATCATCAGGGGTGAACATACCGGTAAGGACTGAACCTAATGCCACAACACATGCACCAGTGAGGGTTGCAATATCAATCACCAATGCAGGGTTAAAGCGTTTTACATAGGTCAAGGTATCGCACAGCACCAAACGACCTTCGGCATCGGTATTTAAAATTTCAACGGTTTGACCGCTCATGGTCGTCACGATGTCACCCGGGCGAGTGGCATGACCAGACGGCATGTTTTCTGCAGCAGCAATTGCGCCGACTACATGAATTGGTAATTTCGCTTCACACAGCGCACGGATGGTACCCAAAACTGATGCAGAACCGCACATGTCGAATTTCATTTCGTCCATGCCTGCACCCGGTTTAAGTGAGATACCACCCGTATCAAAAGTCACGCCTTTACCAACAAGCACCACAGGTGCTTCTTCACGGTTTGAAAGGTATTCGATGGTAATAATACGGCCTGGACGGTCAGAACCTTTGCTCACAGCAAGGAAAGCACCCATACCGAGATCAGCCATTTGCTGTTCATCGAGTACAGTCACTTTGAGTTGATCCGGAAATTCAGCTGCAAGCGCTTGAGCTTGTTCGGCTAAATATTCAGGGAAACAGATATTGCCCGGACGGTTACCTAGGTCACGGGTAAAACTTTGACCTGATTGTACTGCAGAAATTAAGTCAAGCTGTGCAGTGGTTAATGGACTTTCAGCAGCGATTAAATGGATCTGCTCCAAAACAAATTCATTTTTCTTAGACTTGTATTCATCAAAGGCATAAGCCGCTTGCGTCAGGCTAAGTGCAAATAAATAATGTTGTTCTTGTGGTAGGGCAGAGATATCGACACTGATCTGTTTGAATTTTTTTTGTGACGCTTTAATAATGGTTTGTGCAATTTTTGCAAATTTATTGACCTGTAATTCAGCAACTTTGCCGAGGCCTAAAAGAGCGCTATTGCGACAAGCGGCAATGTTCGCCACCAAAGGCAGGCTTTCATTGAGTGCTGCTTTAAATTGAGTCGCTTCAATTAAATTATCTAAATCATTGATTTGATATGAAGTAGCTGCATTTGTAACGTGCTCAGAATCTACTAATATCAACAAATATTGGCTGGACGCATTCGCTTGGAATGACGTATTAATAGAAAGTTTCATGTGCGGTATTTATGCCTTTTTAAATTTATAAACCATTAAACCATTGAAACATTTATATGAATAGAGTTTCAATGAGCAACAAGGGTATAGGTTTTATATTTTCTACATTCGGGTAAACTAACGCTAGTTTTTATTGGCCCTATTTTTGGAAGAATTAATTTGATTATTCGGCGTTATCTGGTCAAGCAAGTGGTGTCGACATCACTGGTTGTGATTGCCTTATTGACCTTGATCATGATGGGTGGTCGTTTGATCAAGTACTTTGGTGTGGCGGCGCAAGGTCGTTTAGATGCAAGTATTTTATTTAGCATTATTGGCTACCGTTTGCCTGAATTTTTAACCTTAATTCTTCCGCTCGGTTTCTTTATTGGTCTGATGTTGGTCTTTGGTCGTCTGTATGTCGATCATGAAATGGCTGTGCTCAATGGTAGTGGTGTCAGTCGAAATCAATTGTCACGTTTATTGGTGCCGATGACTGTGGTCTTTATGGCTGTTCAAGCATTTTTGATGCTGTGGGCTTCGCCTTGGGGCATCCGTCAGTTTGAAGCATTAACGACTTCGCAAGCGGTACGAACAGGCTTTGACTTGGTTCGACCAAAAGAGTTTATTTCCTCTGGGCCCTATACCATTTATGCAGGGGACTTGTCAGAAGACCGTAAAAACTTAAAAGATATTTTCTTTTATCAGCGTGCAGAAAAAGAGGGTAAGCCTGATGTCATTATTTTGGCAAAAGAAGCGACCCGCGTCGAAGTGCCCAATGATAATGCCAATGTGGTTGACTTAGTTGAAGGTCGCCGTTACGAAATCTATCCGGGACAACCACGCTATTCTCAAGCTGAATTCCAAAACTATCGTTTACGTTTAGAAAATGATAAAGAAGCAAAATTTGAAAGTACCGAAGTAGAAGCTTTGCCAACCTCGAAGTTATGGGATAACCGTCATGATCCTGTGGTTGCCAGTGAACTTGGTTGGCGAATTTTTGTGCCGTTCGCTATTTTGGTGGCGTTATTGCTTGCCACCGCTTTGTCTGAGGTAAGTCCTCGTCAAGGGCGTTACCTAAAACTGTTCCCAGCCTTACTTATTTTTGCCAGTTTAATCGTAGCTTTAATGGCGATCAAAACGCGAATCAGTAAAGATGAAATGGGCATCTGGGCTTATCCACTGGTCTTAGTGATTTACGGTATTGCAGCAGCATTGTTCTCGCGTAAACAAAAATTAGCGCCCAAAATTAAGAAACAAATTCAGCGAGTGAGGTCTTAAAATGTTGGCACGTCGTATAGTTGCAAAACATGTGACCAAAACTACTGCTTTAGCCATGCTTGGTGCGACCGCGGTATTGGCTGGCTTACAAGTGCTTTTTACTTATTTAGGTGAATTGGGCTCGCTGAAAGAAGGCTATAACGCATGGAATGCTTTGCAGTATGTGTTATGGAGTTCACCGAATTATTTATATGAAATTTTACCAATTTCAGCCTTGATTGGAGCGGTACTGGGTTTAGGGACTCTAGCTTCAAACAGTGAATTGATTGTGATGCGTTCGGTCGGCATCAGCCTTTGGCGGATTGTGGGCTGGGTGATTCGTTCGGCACTCATTTTGGTGGTTTTATCCTTTGCATTAAGCGAATGGGTCATTCCCTATACCAATGAACAAGCCAAAAGCGTCAAAAGTCACCGCACTGCGGCTGAACTGGGCGAAGTCAAAGGCTATTGGTCACGTGAAGGCCAGCGCTTTATTTATATTGACTATGCCAATTCACAAGGTCAAATTAAAGATGTTCAGGTTATTGATTTTGATGAAAAATATCGTTTGCGAGGCACTTTGGATGCGGAGCAAGGGAATTTTGTCAAAAATGGCTCTTGGTCGCTGCAAAATTCAACCCAAGTCGATCTCTTAGCGACGGGTGATGCCGTGGCGAAGCAAAATGCTGAACAGCCGCTTTCATTGGCCTTGCAACCCAAATATGTGCATATGGTTACCATTGATCCTGAAGACCTATCACCGAGTCAATTGGTGAGCTTTATGAGCTATATGCATGAATATAGCCAAGTCCCGAAGACTTACCAATTGGCGTTTTGGCAAAAGTTTGGTTCACCCTTTGCTTTAATTGCCTTGGTGGTGATCGCGTGTTCTTTTATTTTTGGACCTTTACGTCAACAGTCGATGGGTTTCCGCTTGGTGATTGCCTTATTTGCTGGACTGGGCTTTTACTACTTACAAGATTTCTTAGGTTATGCAAGTTTGGTGTACGCACCATCGCCTGCATGGTTCGTCTTTATACCAATTATTTTGATGTTTGTAGCGGGTGGCTATCTGCTGCACCGCGCACGTTAAGTGCATGCAAGATTGAGTAAAACAATGTTGATGACCTAGATAAACCATGGTTGTCACATAGAGTCTTCACCGAAAATTCGGTAAGATAGTATGATTAATTTATAAACGAAAGAGTGTTCATTATGACGGATGCAACTGCTGGCAAAATCCCACACGTATTAGTAATTATGGATGGTGTGGGTCATCGCGAAGCGGTCGAGGACAATGCCTTTTTAGCAGCAAAACGACCAAACTTGACTGCAATGCAGGAAAAGCATCCGCATGGATTGATTTCAGGCTCTGGCGAAGACGTTGGTTTACCTGATGGTCAAATGGGTAACTCTGAAGTGGGCCACATGAACCTTGGTGCAGGACGTGTGCTGTATCAAGACTTTACTCGTATTACCAAAGATATTCGTACCGGTGCATTCTTTGAACATGACGTTTTAGTCGATGCGGTTGAAAAAGCCAAAGCTGCAAACCGTGCTGTACATATCATGGGCTTGTTGTCTGAAGGTGGTGTACATTCACATGAAGATCACATTGTGGCGATGGCTGAATTGGCATTAAAACGTGGTGCAAAAGTTTATCTTCATGCATTCCTTGATGGTCGTGATACGCCACCAAAAAGCGCACAACCTTCGCTTGAAAAATTAGATGCGCTGTTTGCTCAGTATCCGGGTCAAGGTCGTATTGCCACCATGATTGGTCGCTACTTTGCAATGGATCGTGACAACCGTTGGGATCGTGTTGAGCAAGCCTATCGTCTTTTAACTGAAGGTGAAGCAGTGCGTACAGCAGCGACTGCTGTTGAAGGTCTAGAGCAGGCTTATGCTGCTGAAGAATCAGATGAATTTGTGAAAGCGACGCGTATTGGTGATTTAGCACCGATCCAAGATGGTGATAGCGTTGTCTTCATGAACTTCCGTGCTGACCGTGCGCGTGAAATTACCAAAGCTTTTGTGGAAAAAGATTTTGCAGGTTTTGAACGTAAAGTGGTTCCCGCTTTATCAAAATTTGTCATGTTGACACGTTACCAAGCGACAATTGATGCACCTGTGGCTTATATGCCAGAAGCGTTACATAACTCGATTGGTGAATACCTGTCTAATTTGGGTAAAACACAACTGCGTATTGCTGAAACTGAAAAATATGCACACGTGACCTTCTTCTTCAGTGGTGGTCGTGAAGATGAATATCCGGGTGAAAAACGTATTTTAATTCCATCACCAAACGTTGCGACTTATGACTTAAAACCAGAAATGAGTGCTTATGAAGTCACTGATGAGTTGGTTGCCGCAATTAACTCAGGTGAGTACGACTTACTCGTGGTGAACTATGCCAATGGTGATATGGTTGGTCATACTGGTGTGTTTGATGCAGCAGTCAAAGCAGTTGAGGCCGTAGACACGTGCTTAGGTCGTGTATATGAAGCTGTGATGGCAAATAAAGGTCACATGTTAGTGACCGCCGATCATGGTAACGTAGAGCAAATGCAGGATTACCAAAGTGGTCAGGTGCATACTCAACATACCACTGAACTTGTGCCGTTTATCTATGTTGGCCCGACCAATGCAACAATTGCAGAAGGTGGTGTTTTGGCTGACGTAGCGCCGACACTGTTAACTCTTATGCACATTCCTGTACCAACAGAAATGCAAGGTCGTAACTTGATTACTCTTGAATCTTAAAATGTAAGGAAGCATGAATGACTAAAGCACACTGGACGTCAGTTGTAAGCCTTACAGCCTTGCTGCTGTGTTCTAGTCATTCGACATGGGGAGCCGACAAAGCAAAGTCGGCTTTCGATGAATTTGATGGCAGCTATGAACAAAGTTATGCCGAAGTACCTGTCGAATCAATCCAACAATTTGTTCAAATCTATGGCATTGTCAAAGAAAATTATGTCGTTGAAAAAAATGACGATGCATTATTCCAACAAGCCATCAAAGGCATGGTCAGTGGTTTAGACCGCTATTCACGATATCTTTCATCTGAAGACTATAAGCAGCTTTTGCAATATACCGAAGGGGATATTGCGAGTGTCGATTTCAATTTGCGCTTTGATGCAGGTCTACAGCAATGGGTCATCACCAATTTAAAGCCTGATGCCGACTCAGCAAAGCTAGGTCTGAAAAATGGCGCGGCGGTGTTTAAAATTGATGATCAAGAACTCAAAAAACTCAATCAAGATCAAGTGCGACACTTACTCACCGGCAGTATCGGCTCGACGCTGAATCTACAGCTGATAACTGCAAGTCAACCGGTTAATTTGGTCAGAAACACTAAAGTTGAAACAGATATAGAATCTAAATTATTAAATAATCAGGTTTTAGTATTACACGTTAAAGTTTTTCAACAAGATACTGCCAATGAAATAAAGCGTTTAATTGAAAGTCACGGTTCACGTGTCAAAGCCGTATTGTTTGATTTAAGAAATAACCCCGGTGGGTTATTGTCCGCAGCTGTCGAGTCTGCCGATTTATTTTTGAATCAGGGCATTATTGTGTCGACTCGAAGTCGATCTGAGGGTGACCAACAATTTCAGGCTTTACCAAGTTTTGAATTTCAAAATATGAAAGTCGGCATCTTAATCAACAATCGTTCTGCTTCTGCCGCAGAGGTCTTTACCGCAGCCTTAAAAGAGCATAAACGTGCATGGGTAGCGGGTGAGAAAAGTTATGGTAAAGGTGTGGTTCAAAAACTATTTCCATTGAGTAATGGTGCGGCTTTACAAATGACTGTGTCGCAATATCTGACCCCGAATGGCAAAATGATTGAAGGAATTGGGGTGCAGCCAGACTATAACTATCCGCTGCAACATGATGCGCGTGAAGATCACTATGTCGATCATGTTGCAGAGTTATTGCTGAATCAAAAATAAACAGCAATACGCTGGAAAGCTTTTACTCTTCGTCTTCGGTATCTAAACCGAATTTTTTCAAACGATAGCGCAATGAACGGAATGACATGCCTAATTTTTTTGCGGCAAGGGTTCGGTTCCAGTGGGTGATGTTCAACGCATTCATGAGCACTTCTTTTTCGATATTTTCTAAAAAGAGCTCTAAGCCTTCTTCAGGTAGTTTGCGAGGGACCACACTCTGTTCGTTGCTGTTTGCACCTAGCTGAGCGGATTCATTCGTTGTTGGAGCGGAATTGAACTGAGCACTTGGTTGTCTTAATGGCGCACTTTGCAGATGTTGAAGATCAATCTGATCATCATCGCAGAGGGTCATAGCGCGTTCGATAATATTGCGGAGTTCACGCACATTACCTGGATAATATTGGCTGAGCAGGAAACTCTTCGCACGTTCAGTTAGAGGCCTAGTGGCAATTTCCCATTCATGGCTAATTTTTTGAATAAAATGTTGAGCCAATAAGAGGATATCGTCGCCACGTTCACGTAAGGCAGGCAACACTAAATCCATCACATGGATGCGGAAGAATAAATCTTGGCGGAAGCGACCTTGTTGGACGAGTGCTTCTAAGTCCTGATGGCTGGCGCTGATCACACGGAAATCAACGTCAATTTCACAGTCTGAACCTACAGGACGAATACGTTTTTCCTGTACTGCGCGTAGCAATTTAACTTGCATGGCTAAAGGTAGTTCGGCAATTTCGTCCAAAAATAAGCTACCGCCATGTGCAGATTGAATCAGACCTTGTTTGTCTTGGGTGGCACCACTAAAGCTGCCTTTTTTATGGCCAAAAAGTTCACTTTCCATTAACTCTGTGGGAATTGCCCCGCAGTTAATGGCAATAAAGGGTCCTTCATTACGGTTGCTTAAACGGTGAACCAAATTGGCCACGACCTCTTTACCCGTACCAGATTCACCCGTAATAAAAACAGGTGCTTGTGAACGTGCAATTTTCTTTAGAGTTCGACGCAATTGCTGGATTGGAAGCGATTCACCAATCAACATTTTATGTTCTAAAGCATCTTGCGAAGTAATGTCTTCGGCCAATGGCTTATTCAGGGCTTTTTGTAGCAGTTGTTCAAGATGTTTGGGATTGATCGGTTTGCTGACAAAATCGAATGCTCCCGCCTTTAATGCGGCAATGGCAATGTCCATGTTGCCATAGGCTGTAAGCACAGCAACGGGCAGGGCAGGACAGTGTTCATTCATCCAATCTAAGAGCTGTAGACCATTACCATCGGGTAAGTTGAGATCGGTTAGGCAGGCATCGTAGCTATAGGTAGACAAGGCTTTTTTAGCTTCGTCGAGGCGATGTGCAACATGCGTTTTAACCCCCATCCTTGATAAAGACATCTGCATCAGCATACATAAGTCTTCTTCGTCATCAACTAACAATACCAGTGGTTGTGAATCCACAGTTTTCCCCTAAAAACAATTAAATAACAGCTTGTAAGCACTCAATCCTAAAGCAAGCTCCCTGTTTTTGTTCTACATAGGAAAGCTGTGCTTGATTCGCTTCACAGAAGCTATGAGCAAGATATAATCCTAAACCAGTTCCAGTAATTTCGGTACTAAAAAATGGTTGAAATAACTGTGCGCGGTTTTGTAAAGCAACCCCATGGCCGAAATCTCGGACATCGATCTGGACTTTTTTCTGATCCGTACGCGCCACCACTTCGATATACGACATGTCCGGATTGTTATGGCGAATCGCATTACGAATTAGGTTGATTAAAATTTGTCTGAACTGTGCCTCATCAAAATCGATTAAAGTCTTGGCTTGTACATTGAGCCGAATGTTCTGTTGAATGTCTGCCAGATCTTCTTGCAGGAACAACGGTAAAAATTGCTCTAGATTCAGACGAGTCGGATGGGTTTCCTTATTGCGCACCATATTTAGGGTGTCTTGAATAATTCGGTCAATCCGCACCGCTTGACGTGAAATCATATGATTCAACATGTGCTGTTGTTCGGTATCACTTTGCGGATATAAATCATTGGCATGCACAATCGCCGCTAAAGGATTACGAATTTCATGTGCAATACTGGCGGAGAGTTGCCCTAAAGCGGCTAATTTTAGTTGTTGCACTTGCTGATTGAGTTTTTGTGCATCTTGTAAAATCAGCAAGGTCAGCATTTGATGCGGCACAACGAGTTTTTGTACGAGTACCTGAATGTGGTATTGGCTTTGTTGGGATTCAAATTGGAATTTTTCACCGCTTTTTAAATCTTCAAATTTGAGTAATTCAAATAAATCGGGCTGCGTGGTATACAGTGGATATTGATCATGATGATAAAAATTTGGCATGCCGAGTAAATGGCAAGCAGCAGGATTACTCAGCACCACATGACAGTTTTCATCCAACACCAAATAGCCCGTATCAATCTGCTCCAAGATATAGCGGTTAATGTTTTGTAGTCGATGTAGCTCTAAGGATTGCGAAAAATTCAGATTTTCTAGTAATTGGAAACGTTTCACGGCAATTTGCGCACTGCCATACACCACACAAAATAAAAAAGCCAAAATCGCACTGTTGGTTAAATTTTTGAGTGAGGTAAATTCAAGAATTGAACCTAAAAACAGTTGATACACCACGCAAATCACAGCGATGAGGGTGATGACCAAAGCTTTTTGGGCATCTAATAACAGGGATGCTGCAAAAATCGTAATCACAAACAGCAAACTCAAATGTAAATTAGGTCCATCGATGGCTAAGGTCAGTAAGCTCAGCGAAATGACATCTACAATGAATAACAGTAGTAACTGGTTTGGGATCCGGACTTTGAAACGTCCAAGTGACATGAATTGAATGCTGGTAAACAGCAAATAAATCGTCAATACATATAGGTATAAACGTGGGTATTCATAATCTGAACTGAATTGAGTGTAGGTCAGTAAAAAGACCAGTAACAGACAGGCACTGATGATAAAGCGATAAGCACTGTACCAAAGGCCCAAATGATACTGGTTCAATTCACTATGGATTGAACGCTGTGTCATAAGTAACAGGATGTACGTTGTGTTAAGGTTTGATTAACCCGTAGCGAATCGCCAAGTGAGTTAGTTTGACATCACTATCAATATTCAGTTTTTCAAAAATGCGGTAACGGTAGGTGTTCACTGTTTTAACGCTAACGAATAATTTATCGGAAATTTCTTGTGCGCTAATACAATTGACCACCATCATGGCAACTTGCATTTCACGCTCAGACAGGGCGTCAAAAGGTGATTGTTGTGTATCAGACAAATATGAGCTAGCCAGTTGTTCCGCAATGTCTGCACTGAAATATTTGCCACCTTGCATCACTTTATTAATCGCACGGACCATTTCAGTAACTGGTGCACCTTTGGTGATATAGCCTTTGGCACCTGCTTTTAACAATAAAGACGGGTAGGGTTCTTCAGCAAGTCCACTGACTGCGAGGACTTTTGTATCTGGCGCTGTTTGAAGTAGGCGACGTGTGGTTTCTACACCTCCGATCCCCGGCATATTGACATCTAATAGAACGACATTTGGATGGTGTTGGCGAACAAGTGTAATCGCATCTTCACCCGATTCGGCTTGTCCAATGACTTGGACATCTGCATGGTCTTCGAGCATACGGCAAATACCAGTACGGACTAATTCATGGTCATCTACCACCAAAACTGTGATCACCTACACTCTCCCTCAAATCAAAATCTGTTTTTTTTGTTACATAAAGCAAAATAAGCTTGCAATGAAACGACAAAATTAGCAATCCTATTCTTATATGAAATGAAAAACTTCATACACAATGTGTGAGCAAAAAATGTTCGTAGTTGTGACCAATGTACGGCATATTGCTGGTCTTGCGCAAATGTTTAGTATCCTGAGTTGAGTGAGCAATGGTGAAAAAATTAAATAAATCCTTCATGCACGTTTTGGGCATGTCAATTTTATTCAGTATGAGCAGTTTCAGTTCTGCTGAAATTGTGATGAATAGTGCTGCAAATCAGCAGTCAAATATTAGCTGGTCATCTGAAGATGCAAACCAGTTACTCAACGGTGACGTGTCTTATAGCGCTGAAGAGCCATCTCCTCAAGGGTCAACGAAAGTGACTACTTCTGTACGTAGTACAGGCGGTGTGGTACAGACAGCACCATCGAAAACGGTCCGTATTATTGATACCAATCAATACGCAGGACAGCCCTCTGTAAATGCGCGTGCAGCACTGGTTATGGATGGTCAAACTGGTGAAGTGCTATATAGCAAAAATAGCAATACCGCTTTACCGATTGCATCAATTACCAAACTCATGACAGCAGTAGTGATTTCAGATGCCCGATTAAACATGTCTGAAAAGATTACCTTACAACAGTCTGATTTCTCATGTTCAGGCTGTAAAAGCTCAAGTTCAACGCTGCGTGCTGGCGACAGTATGAACCGCGCAGAAGCTTTGCTATTTGCTTTGATGAAATCTGAAAACCCAGCGGCTTCGGCATTAGCACGTACTTATCCAGGTGGTCGTTCTGCATTTATTTCAGCGATGAATGCGAAAGCACGCTCATTAGGGATGAACTCGACTCATTATATGGAATCGACTGGCTTGCACCCAGGCAATGTCGCTTCGGCACGTGACTTGGGGATTTTGGTGAATACCGCTTCGCAGTATGGTTTGATTCGTCAATTTTCAACCACACCAAGTTATGACTTTAATTTGGGCTACCGCGTGTTGAAATCAAACAATACTAATGCTTTAGTGCGTAATGGTGGTTGGAATATTAATATTTCAAAAACAGGATTTATTAATGAAGCAGGGCGCTGTGTTGTGATGCATACCACACTGAATAACCGTCCAGCGGTGGTGGTGTTATTGGGTGCGGATTCTTCAGTGGCACGAACCAATGATGCGACTCGTTTAATGAACTGGGCGAGCCAGTTACCAAAACGTATTTAACAAGATTTCAGATTTTTCATTCTTTCAGTATTTAGATTTACTCAACGTTTAAATGCTGAAGTGAATGCAAGATATAAAAAAAGCCCTGCAAGAGCAGGGCTTTTTTTTATTCAGTCAGCATATAAATTACATATTTGACAGAATTGAATCACGAACTTGATCCATAGTTGCATCAATTGACAACATCACGGCATCTTGGCATTGCTTGATGGCAGTGTCAGGATCTTTTAGACCGTTACCTGTTACAGTACAAACGATCACAGAACCTTCAGCAATTTTACCTGCTTTGATGTCACGAATCGCGCCACCGATAGACGCTGCAGAAGCAGGTTCTACGAATACACCTTCGTACATAGACAATAGACGCTGTGCTTCTAAGATCTCAGCATCTTGAAGTTCGTCAAACCAACCTTCTGAGTCGCGGACTACGGCTTTTGCATGGTTCCAGCTTTGTGGGTTACCAATACGGATCGCAGTTGCTACAGTTTCAGGGTTTTCTACAGGTGCACCGCGTAGGAATGGTGCCGCGCCAGCAGCTTGGTAACCCACCATTGTTGGTAGACCCGTAGGTTTTGGACCTGTGAATTGATCAGTTTCAGGATCATAAACCACTTGTACAAATTCTTCTTTAGGCTGATTCGCCACAGCTTCGGTATAACCCATCCAGTGTGCTGTGATGTTACCCGCATTACCTACAGGTAGGCAGTGGTAATCTGGCGCACGACCTAATTCGTCAACGATTTCGTAAGCAATGGTTTTTTGACCTTGCAGACGATATGGGTTGATTGAGTTTACAATCGTAACTGGTGCTTGATCTGCAACTTCTTTTACAAGACGCATACCGTCATCGAAGTTACCGTGAATTTGCATCGTTACCGCGCCATACATCATCGCTTGTGCCATTTTACCCATGGCAATTTTGCCTTCTGGGATGAGCACAAATGCTTTAATGCCTGCACGTGCAGCATAAGCAGCCGCTGCAGCAGATGTATTACCTGTAGATGCACAGATAATTGCTTTAGAGCCTTCTTCAACTGCTTTTGTTACAGCCATGGTCATACCACGGTCTTTAAATGAACCAGTCGGGTTTAAGCCCTCGTACTTCACATAAATTTCAACATTTTTGCCAATAATGCGTGGAATGTTCTCAAGCTTAATCAGTGGCGTATTACCTTCGCCCAAAGAAATTGCGCGAGTAGTTGCAGATACGGGTAAACGGTCGCGATAGCGGTCAACTAAACCAGTATAACGATTGGCATTAGACATGATGATGTTCCAATTGTGTGTAGAGCTTGGCGAGAGGAACTGAAATATTCCCCTCGACCCGATTAATTATCAAGCGATTCTAAACGAATTCGTACAATTTCGCCATGAATGACAGGCAATGCTTGAATTTGTTGAAGGGCTTCATCCATTTTAGATTCTTTGACTGGATCAGTCAGAATCACGATAGGAATAAGATCTTTTAAGCGCGGCTGTTGCATGATCGCATCGATGCTGATTCCTGCACGGCTTAAAATCGTAGTGACATCAGCAAGAACGCCAGTTTGATCTTCGGCATTAATACGGATGTAATATCCAGTGGTCATTTCTTCACGTGGAAGAATTGGTAAATCGGTCAGTGCTTCAAAAGCAAGCTGTGGAATTGTACCTGCGCCATCTTCGGTATAGGAGATGTCCCGGACAATATCGACAATGTCGGCAACCACTGCTGATGCGGTCGGACCTGCACCTGCACCTGCGCCATAGTAAAGCGTTGGACCAACGGCATTGGCTTGAACCAACACAGCATTTTTAACGCCATTTACATTGGCAATCAGTTGGTCTTCAGGGATCAGCGTTGGATGCACACGAAGTTCAATACCCGTTGCAGCACGACGTGCAATACCTAAATGTTTAATACGGAAACCGAGGTCTTCTGCATATTTGACATCTTGCGCAGTAACTTTGCTGATGCCTTCAGTGAAGACTTTGTCAAATTGGAGCGGGATACCAAAAGCAATAGAAGCCAGCAATGTTAACTTGTGCGCCGCATCGATCCCTTCGACGTCGAATGTTGGATCTGCTTCGGCATAACCGAGTTCTTGCGCTTCTTTGAGAACATCTGCAAAGGCACGACCTTTTTCACGCATTTCAGTCAGGATAAAGTTACCAGTACCGTTAATGATACCTGCAAGCCAGTCAATTTTATTGGCTGCCAAACCCTCACGGAGGACTTTAATAATTGGGATACCGCCTGCGACAGCTGCTTCATAAGCAATCTGAACGTGATGATCATCGGCCAATTTAAATAATTCATTACCGTGTTCAGCTAATAACGCCTTGTTGGCGGTCACTACTTGTTTGCCATGAACGATTGCTTCACGAATCACTTCATACGCAGGGTGAATGCCGCCCATAACTTCAACTACAACGTCTACATCGGGTTGACGGACGATATCCAATAAATCAGCACTTTGCTTCACTGAAGCAGGCAGTTCTAAATCAGGACGAGGGCGACGCGTACCCACATGGGTAATTTCAATTTCACGACCGGTGCGACGTTTAATCTCAGCAGCATTTTCTTTTAGTAGTTTAAGGGCACCACCACCCACAGTACCAAGACCGAGGATTGCCAGACGAACTGGTTTCACGTCACACTCCATTTATTTCATCATTGCTTTAAGTGAGTTTAGATCATAGCTAAAAAAACGTTCGGACTCTAGGGTAGAAATCACTTTATTCCTACCCATAAAAAACATTCATTTAGCCTATAAAAATTAGTTATTTAAGCGCACTTTCAAGTTCGGAAGCCGACATGTAAGCACCGATGTGTTTGCCTTCTGCGTTATAGATCGCTGGCGTACCATTCACACCAATATTTAGACCCATTTCATACATGTTGCGCACAGGGTTTTGACATGATGCTGGCTCGATTTGCTCACCGGCAATGGCTTTATCAAATGCGGCACGACGGTCTTTGCTACACCAGATAGTTTCCATCATTGGCATGTGTTGTTCACCACGTGGCCAAGCGATGTAACGGACTTCAATGCCACGGGCATTAATATCATCCATTTGTTCATGTAATTTGTGGCAATAAGGACAGCTGACATCGGTAAACACATAAACCACGTGTTTAGTTTTACCTTTGGCTTTATAAATCAGTAGGTCTTCAGTTTTTAATTGATCAAATAATTTTTTGTTGGCCTCTGCTTGTAGGGTATCGCCTACATTAAAGAGTTGTTTTTCACCTAAACGAACCACGTCGCCTTGGAAAATGTATTTACCATCAGCTGTAGCATAGACCGCAGGCATGCCTTCAAAGCTTACCCAAAACAAATTAGGAACTTCAGTCGCTTTCACCCCAGTGACTTTGGCCTTGATATTGGCTTTTTGCAGATTGGATTGCAAAGTATCAATTAAACGCTGCTGAGCATTACGTTCAGATAAATTCGAAGCTTCACCAGTTGCAGGTGTACTTGCCGTTAATGTCGCGTCTTTCTTTTCGTCATTATTTGAATTAGAACAAGCCACTAACGCCATACTGGCAACAAGTGTCGATGCGAGAAAAATTTTTGAACGGGTAAATAACATAAACAACCCTTTTCTTTTAGCTTTATCAAACAGGTGAGTAAGCATAGCAAAAAATATCGGGCACGATAGAACTTCTTGGTCTGATATTTCCTGCCGTTAAGCTCTTGGATGATAGTCTGCATGTAATTTTTGCATACGAACTTGCGCGACATGGGTATAAATTTGCGTGGTAGACAAGTCACTGTGGCCGAGCAGCATCTGCACGACACGTAAGTCGGCACCGTGGTTGAGCAAATGCGTGGCAAAGGCATGACGCAAGGTATGTGGTGATAATTCGGCTTGAATACCTGCAATGAGCGCATAGCGTTTAATCGCGTACCAAAAGTTTTGGCGACTCATCATTCCACCGAGTTGAGTGAGAAATAAAGCATCGGTTGCGCTTTTGTATAAGACGGGACGTGCTTCAGCTAAATATTTCTCGATCCATTCCACCGCCATTTGACCTAAAGGAACTAAGCGCTCTTTATTGCCTTTACCGGTAATCCGTAAATAGCCTTGTTTCAGATTGATCAGTTCTAATCTTAAATTTAATAACTCAGAGACACGTAAACCACAGGCATACAGCACTTCGAGCATGGCACGATCACGTAGACCCAATGCGGTGTTGAGGTCTGGGGCATTAATCAGGGCTTCAACATCTGCTTCAGATAAATCCTTTGGTAGGGCACGACCCAATTTGGGTGTTTTGTGGATTGCAACTGGATTGTCGCTGCGTATTTTTTGTTCGCGTAAGAACTTGAAAAATGAACGCAGTGCAGAAAGTGAGCGGGCGATCGAGCGTGGACTTTTTCCTTGTTTAGTCAGGCTGAGCAAGACATCTGAAATGTCGTCACTGCTCCAATCAGTCATGACATGCGTATGACACTCACTGCATTGAATTAAATCAGATAAATATGCATTTCGAGTGTGTGGACTGACGGTTTGAGCTATTAAATCATCACGATATCCGTGTAAAAAACTGAGTGTTTCTGGAATTTGGACTGGGGTCGGGATTCGTGGTTTTTTATTTAACATGTGCCGCTCATTTTTGAAATTAAACCAAGAAATCACAATGGTTTAATGCAATGTAATTTAAAAAAATAGTCGTGTCGATGCTAGATTGTTAAATGAGAATTGAAATCGAATCCGATTTGTTAATTATTCTCATTTGTTTGTATAATATTCAAAATTTTTTAGGGTTAGTTGCGTGCGATTATCTGATTTGAAAGTGAAACAAAGCGCAGTCATTCATAAGGTACATCGTAACCAGAATGGCAACAATGCTCCGGCTGATTTAGTCGCTAGCCGTTTAGAGACTTTGGGTTTTGTTCCCGGAACAAAAGTACAGGTGATTACCAAAGGTATTTTTGGTGGTGACCCGATTTTAATTCAAGTTGGGTTTACTCGTTTCGCACTGCGAAAAATAGAAGCTGAAAAAGTGGAAATAGCAATGGAAGGGGCATCAGCATGAGTGATGCGTTACGTATTGCCCTCGTTGGTAATCCAAACTGTGGTAAAACTTCATTATTCAATCATTTAACTGGTACACGTCAGAAAGTTGCGAACTATGCTGGGGTAACGGTTGAGCGTAAAGTTGGTCAATTTACGTTGCCATCGGGTAAATCTGTTCGAGTTTTGGATTTGCCGGGGACGTATAGCCTAGAAGCGACGAGTCCTGATGAAGCCATTACGCGTGATGTCGTGCAAGGTAAAATTGCAGAAGAAGGGCATCAAGATGTCTTTTTATGTGTAGTTGATGCGACAAACTTAAAATTGCACCTCGGTTTGGTCATGGAAATGATCGATTTGGGTCGTCCAATTTTACTTGTCCTCAACATGATGGATGAAGCACGTCGTCGTGGCATGCAAATCAATACCCAAAAGCTGTCTCAGCGTTTGGGTGTGCCTGTCGTAGAAACCGTTGCTGTACGTAATGCGGGTATTGAAAACTTAATGGGTGCTTTGGATGCTGAAGGTTTCAGAAAACCAGATGCATCATTAAGTGATACCAATCTTTCTGGGACTAACCACGAAAAAATTGAACAAATTTTAAAAGACGTAGTGGTGTTTGTTGATCATGAAGATAAACGCTCAGACTTCCTCGATAAAATTTTTTTACATCCAGTCTTTGGTTTAATTACCTTAGCGGTGATGATGTTTATTATCTTCCAAGCGGTGTTTGCGTGGGCTGCGCCGTTTATGGAAGGTATTGAATGGGTGCAGGATTGGGTTGGTGAAGCCGCAGGTGGCATGATTTCCAATCCATTACTACAGAGCTTGGTTGTTAAAGGGATTATTGAAGGTGCGGGTGGCGTAATTGTCTTCCTCCCACAAATTATTATCTTATTCTTCTTTATTTTGGTTTTAGAAGAATCAGGCTATTTACCACGTGCAGCATTCTTGCTAGATAAGCTGATGTTTAAAGCGGGTTTGAGTGGACGTGCTTTTATTCCTTTGCTGTCGAGCTTTGCCTGTGCTGTACCGGGCATCATGGCAACCCGGAGTATTCAAGACCCCCGAGATCGTCTGGTAACGATTTTAGTTGCTCCATTGATGACCTGTTCGGCACGTTTACCGGTTTATGCTTTGTTGATCTCGGCATTTATTCCACAGCAAATGGTCTGGGGCGTCTTTAACTTACAAGGCTTGGTGCTATTTGCATTATATGCAGCAGGGATTGTGAGTGCCTTAATTGTGGCAACAGTGCTGAAATTCTTCCAAAAAGATAAATCACAGCATGCATTATTGATGGAACTTCCAAGCTACCGTTTCCCAGATATTAAGAGTGTTTGGATTGGTTTACTGGACCGTGCCAAGATTTTCTTGAAACGTGTCGGTGGCATCATTTTCGCTTTATCGATTTTGTTATGGTTCTTGTGTACTTTCCCGCAACCGCCAGAAGGCGCAACCTTGCCGGATATTGATTATTCATTGGCAGGTATGCTTGGGCATGTATTACAACCGATTTTTGCACCATTAGGTTTTAACTGGCAGATCTGTATTGCCTTAATTCCAGCGATGGCTGCACGTGAAGTCGTTGTGGCGGCATTGGGTACGGTGTATGCCTTGTCTGCAACAGATGACGATGCTATGTCTCAAGGTCTGGCAAATTTAATTAGTAGCGATGGGTCATTGGGTTGGTCATTGGCAACCGGTCTATCATTATTGGTGTGGTTTATTTATGCGCCACATTGCTTGGCGACACTGGCGACAGTTAAACGTGAAACTGGCTCCTTGAAGACGGTGAGTTTCATGACTATCTATTTATTTGGTTTGGCTTATCTAATGGCATTCATCACGTATCAAATTGCAACACGCTATTTTGGATCGTGAATCTTGAATGGCAAAAGCTGAACAAAGGAGAGAGACATGCTTGAATCAATAATTATTGCGGTATTGGTGATTTGGAGTGCTGTCGTGGTGTTTAAGAAGGTATTTCCAAAAACATCGAACTCAGTCTTCACAACTTTATCTGAGCACTGTGCAAACCGTGGTTGGAACAGTCTAGCCAAATGGTTAAAGCCCAAAATGGTCGCAGGCTGTGCAGGCGGTTGTGGATGTTCAGCTTCGGATAATTCGTCTGCAAAAAAAGCTGAAGTACAAGCGGTGAAATGGAAATAAGCTCACCTTCAATTGCTTGAAGAAACCGCCCGAGATGGGCGGTTTTTTACGAGCGGACACAAAAAAACTGCGAGAAAGTGAAAACATAAAAAGCATTCAAAACAGCAAAGTGCTAACATTTTGTCAGATTTAAAAACCGACCAAAAAATGGGGCGAAAATGTTAATACAGCGTGGTGGATTGAAGGTTGTTGCCGGATTAGGGATTTCTGGTGTTTCCGCAGTGAATTTCTTACATAGCCATGGCTACCGCGTTGCAGTCACCGATTCACGAGCAGTCCCACCGGGTCATGATCAAATTCCAAGTGATGTACAAACCAGTTTTGGTCAGTTGGATCAAGATTTATTACTCCAAGCAGAAGAAATTATTATCAGCCCGGGGCTAGATCCAAAATTACCGCAAATTCAGGCGGCCATTGCAGCCAATATTCCTGTGGTTTCTGAAATTCAAATTTTACGTCGTGCGACAGATAAACCAATTGTCGCGATTACAGGTTCGAATGCGAAAAGTACCGTAACAACTTTATTTGGTCTTATGGCAGCAGATGCAGGCAAAAAAGTGGCAGTGGGTGGTAACCTGGGTCGACCGGCTTTGGATCTCACCAAAGATGATCCTGAGCTTTATGTTTTAGAGCTTTCAAGTTTTCAATTAGAAACCACGTCGAACTTGGCAGCAGAGGTTGCTGTTGTGTTGAACATGAGCGAAGACCATTTGGACCGTCATGGCGATATGATGGGCTATCACACTGCGAAGCATCGTATTTTCCAAGCGGTGAAAAAAGTGGTGTATAACCGTGATGACTCATTAACACGTCCATTGGTTCCAGATGTCACCCCAATGCAAAGCTTTGGCTTAAATGCACCAGATATGAATCAGTTCGGTATTCTGCGCGATACTGATGGCACAATTTGGTTGGCGCGTGGTCGTGAGCGTTTACTGAAAAGTGCGGACATGTATATCCAAGGGACTCATAATGTGGCAAACGCCTTGGCATGTTTGGCTTTGGGTGAAGCGATTGGTTTGCCACTAGAAGGCATGTTGGAAACCTTGAAAACCTTTAAAGGCTTAGAACACCGTTGTGAATTTGTCAAAGAAGTGCATGGTGTTCGTTATTATAATGACTCTAAAGGCACCAATATTGGTGCGACTTTAGCTGCAATTGATGGTCTTGGTGCTGCGATTGAAGCCAAAGGCGGTAAAGTGGCGATTATTTTAGGTGGTCAAGGCAAAGGGCAGGACTTTACTGCGCTGCGTGATTCACTTTCAAAATATGCCAAAGTTGCGGTATTGATTGGTGAAGATCGTCCAATTATTGAAAAAGCGATTGAAGGGACAACCACGCTGATTCATGCTGAAAGTTTGAAACAAGCGGTTGAGCTGTGCCAACAAAATGCGGTAGCCAATGATGTGGTGTTATTGTCTCCAGCGTGCGCAAGTTTTGATATGTTTAAAGGTTACAGTGAGCGTGGACACCAATTTGTTGATTGTGTGAATGCACTCGTTTAAAAGAACGATAAGGAAAGTTGTATGGCTGGGTTAGCTCAGACGACCATAAATAGAATAAATGAAGTTGTAGAGCGTTGGATTCCTCGGTTACCTGCCGAGGTCAACGTGCGCAATGTTTTAATGTTCTGTGTTTTGGCATTGTTGTGTATTGGGTCGATCATGGTGGCATCTGCTTCGATGCCTTATGCAGAGCGCATGCATGAAAATGCCTTCCATTACATTTCACGACACGGGATTTCGATTGCCGCTGCCGCCATGGCTGCGTATATCGCCTATAAAGTGCCGTTAAATGTGTGGTTTAACAACACCTTCTTTTTATGGATTGTGACCATTGTCCTGTTAGCTGCCGTTTTGGCGGTAGGTACTGAAGTCAATGGTTCTAAGCGTTGGATTCGGATCGCAGGTTTTACCTTACAGGCTTCGGAAGTCGCCAAAGTCATGATGGCGATATTTACCGCAGACTATGTGGTACGGCGTGCCGAAGAAGTCCGCAATAACATCAAGGGCTTGGTACGTTTGGCAGTGATTATGGCTGCAACTGTCGGTTTGGTCATGGCTGAGCCCGATTTAGGGGCGACGGTGGTGATTGCCTTAACCATGCTAGGGGTATTCTTCCTCGCAGGAGCACCGTTGATTCAGTTCGCAATTGCCTTTGGTGCGATCATCATGGCCTTTGTGTTCTTGATTTTATTTGAACCTTATCGTTTAGAACGTTTGATGTCCTTCTCAAATCCATGGAATGATCCATTAGGCGCAGGCTACCAGTTGTCGAATGCATTAATGGCTTTTGGTCGCGGTGAATGGTTTGGTGTCGGCTTGGGTCATAGTATTCAAAAAATGTCGTATTTACCTGAGGCTCATACTGACTTCATGTTGGCGGTTTTGGGCGAAGAATTTGGCTTCTTTGGGATTTTGACCGTATTGACGCTGTCATTTGTGATGTTGATCTGCTGTATTCGCATTGGTCATCGTGCTTTACGTCATCAATACTTACGTGCAGGCTACTTGGCTTATGGCATTAGTATTATCTTCTTGCTGCAAATTTTGGTGAATGCCGGCATGAACATGGGCATGCTTCCTACCAAGGGTTTGACCTTACCGTTTATTAGTTATGGGGGGTCTTCTTTGATTATCTGTGCGGTTATGGTGAGTCTGATCTTAAAGATCGATGCGACGACCAAAGAAGTGAACCCAAGTAAAGAAGAATCAAGCTTCTAAATTCGTATCTCGTTGCGGATCGGGAGATGCATGGTGGAGGACACTCGCCGGCATCTCCGTTCCACAATGGAGACATTTGACCAAGCTCGCCTTGGCTTTAGAAAGGGGAATCAATGGGATAAAAAATAAAGAAAAATAATTACGTTGCTGTTTTAACTCATACTGAGTTCTGCTGCGGCAGACAGGGCAAGTAAATTGGCTCTTTTCAATGACTTTGGGTTTCGAACCAACTCCAAAAATAAAAAACATTAGGCTCTCCAATGGTCGATTGACCATTTTATTAAAGCATAATTCAATTGAATATCGAGTGATTGGCTCAGATCAACATGTGGGTTTATTGATAGATTTGAGGCAATGCTGTGCCATGGGGAATATGTTGAATATCCCACTGCGCAATCGCCTGTTGTAGCATATTACGTGGCGTGTCCAAGTCGACTGGCGGTTGATGTAGAGCGTGCAATGCTTGTTGTAATAACGGTGCTGCTTGGCTTAAATCAAGAGCTTGAGCCATATTCTGTTTTGACAGTTTTTGTCCCTGATTATTCATTGCCAATGGCAAGTGCATGTATTCAAGGCGTGGATAACCCAAAATCTGTCCGAGCCAAATTTGACGTTCGGTATTGTCCAAAAGATCAGCCCCACGTACGACATGGGTCATCCCTTGTAGGTAGTCATCCACCACGACAGCAAGTTGATAATTGATAATGCCGTCACGGCGTTTTAAGACAAAGTCACCCAAATCTTGTTGCAGATTGGAGCAATGCGTCCCTTGTAAGCGGTCGGTAAAACAAATCTTCTGTGCATCGACTTTGATTCGAATAGCCTGATCCTGAAGGGGAAGGCCAAGATTACGACATGTGCCTTGATAGATATGATTTGAACCGAGCATTTTTCGGGTGCATTGACAGGCATAGACCAAGTCTTGGGCATGCAAATGCGCAATAACTTGCTCATAGATTTCAAGGCGGTCTTTTTGGAAAATGATCTCGGTATCTGGTTCGAATTGAAATGCATCAATACAACGTAAGATGTGTTCTTCGCTGCCGGGAAATATACGTGGAATGTCGGTATCTTCGATACGAACGACCCATTGCCCCTGATGGGCACGGGCATCGCAGTAGCTTGCGACTGCTGTAATTAAAGAGCCAAAATGCAAAGGGCCGGTTGGCGATGGCGCAAACCGACCCACGTAATGCTCTGCAGCTTTCCCTCCCTTATCTAAAGGGAGGGCTAGAGAGGAATTACTCAACACAGAATTAACCGTTATTTTGCTTCTCTTTGATCTCTGCAAGTGTTTTGCAGTCGATACATAAAGTTGCTGTTGGACGTGCTTCTAGGCGACGTAAGCCAATTTCGATACCACACGTTTCACAGAAACCGTAGTCATCATTTTTAATCGCTTCAATTGATTGTTCAATTTTACGGATCAGTTTACGTTCACGGTCACGTGTACGAAGTTCAATCGCAAATTCTTCTTCTTGCGTTGCACGGTCGTTCACATCTGGAAGCGCAGTATTTTCGTCTTGCATGGTATTCAAAGTACGGTCTACTTCAGACATTAACTCAGCTTTCCACGCCAATAAGATGTGGCGGAAATGCTCAAGTTGCCCTTCAGACATGTATTCTTCATTCTTTTTAGGCTGATAAGGTTCAATACCAAATAAGCTTGCAGTAGAACCACCTTCAGTCGCCTTTGGCTTTGATTTGCGCACGCGTTTGGTAGACTTTTCGTCTACTACATCAGTTTGTTCGTCTAAGACTTGATTTTGGTTGTCATTCGCCATGTAGGGCATTCCTCATCATATGCATATATCTATACGCAAAAAATATGGTGATATGCAAGTTTTTTATCCACCCAACACAGAGTTTCCTTCTGTGGGGGTCGTCATCATATAGACTTTTTCTGCTTATTGATAGTCTTTGATGTTTGGATTCTAACTATCACTTTTCCTTTAGAAGGCATAAAGTAAAGCAAAAAAATCAAATTGAAAAGTTAATAACCTGAAATTTCAACATTAATTTGAGGTTGTTTCAATTTGACCCGAACAACTTCAGTTTTAAATTCACCATTATCATTCAGATAGAGTGCACGATACCCTGGTAAAGCCCCATCTAAGGCAAAATTTTCACTATGCGGTTTGAACTGAACACTGGTCGAAGGCGTCGATAAAAACTGAATATTGCGCCATTGATTAGACGAGTCTTGATGTACGTGTCCGCATAGTACAATTTTGACATTGTCATGGCGTGAAAGCACATCTATGAGATGTTCAGCATTCTTTAGTTTATGCTGATCTATCCAATGCGATTGCATGGCAAAAGGGTGGTGGTGGCATGCCACAATGATGTGTTGCTGTGGATGTGCTGTGAGTAACTGATCTAATTGTTCCAACTGCTGTTGTGATACCCAACCATCCACTTTTCCTTTAACCGCACTGTTCAGTAAAATCAGACACCAATTGCCTAATGCGATGCAGTGAGCACGATCTTTCTGTTGATGAAATGGGAAGCAAGACGCTTCGTCATGGTTCCCCGGAATCTGATAAAACGGAAACGGCTGCTGTTGCATATATTCGAGATAACGCGCATAGGTACGCTCTACCGGCACTTGTGCAAGATCGCCAGTATGGACAAGCGTATCGATGTGATGATGGTTCAACTGAATTTGTTGAATCACATCGTGAAAACTCTGCTCTGGATTCATGCGGACAAATTCAAGATCTTCCTGATCCATTAAATGTGTGTCCGAGATCTGGATCAGTGTCCAGTCGTATTGTGGTGTATCCCTTAAAGTCATGTCCTTCCCCTTAGACATTCCTTGTAGTATGTATTTGTTGTTGTAACCATTGCAAGGCCATAATGACAGGTGCGTTTTTTAGCCGACCATTGGTTAATAATTCAGGAATATCAGCATAGTTTAAGATATGCAATTGAATATTTTCTCCTTCATCAGGCATGCCAAAGACTCCTCCATGTTCGGGAAGTTCAGATTCAGCACTATAAAGGTGGAATAATTCCGCGCAGGCACCCGCAGAGGGATAAAAACTAAATAAATGCTGTAGTGCATCTAATTCACAGCCTGATTCTTCCAAACTTTCACGGCGGATGCAGCTTTCAGCAGATTCATCACCATCGAGCACGCCGGCAATAATCTCTAGTTGCCATGGCGAAGTTTCATCATCAATCGCCCCAATGCGGAATTGTTCAATTAAGGCAAATTTTTGTTGTTGATGACTATAGATCAGCACACCTGCTGCTTCAGGACGATGAATCAATTCACGCTGAATGGTTGGAATCATGCTGTCTTGATGGAATAAGCGGTGTCGAAGCTGAACTTTTTCAACTTGAATAAAGCCTTTATAAAGATGTTCACGCCCTTCAATGCTGTAATCTTTTTTGTTATATGTGGCCTGTTTAATAATATTCATAAGCGCTAATTAGGATGAAATCTTCCATTTCATCCTAACCGAGATTTTGTTGAATACAAAAGATTTTTTTTAAGCTTTACACTTTATGGTACAACTTTTGACCATGTTCATGATAGGCCGCTTTCATGCTTTGTAAACCTGTCTCAATTTCAGGATTAGATTCTGAAGAAAGCTGCATATCTTGCTGATTTTTTGCATAATCTCTCACATTTTGTGTGATTTTCATCGAGCAAAATTTAGGTCCACACATGGAACAAAAATGGGCCGATTTATGTGCTTCTCTCGGCATAGTTTCATCATGCATGCTGCGTGCTGTATCAGGGTCTAAGCTCAGATTAAATTGGTCTTCCCAGCGGAATTCAAAGCGTGCTTTCGACAATGCATTATCACGGGCCTGCGCACCGGGATGACCTTTGGCAAGGTCTGCGGCATGGGCTGCAATTTTGTAGGTGATAATGCCATCTTTGACGTCTTTTTTATCTGGTAGACCAAGGTGCTCTTTCGGGGTCACATAACACAGCATCGCGGTGCCGTACCAACCAATCATTGCCGCACCAATCGCAGAGGTAATGTGGTCATAGCCCGGGGCAATATCGGTGGTGAGCGGCCCAAGGGTATAAAAAGGTGCTTCTTTGCAAACCTCGAGTTGTAGATCCATATTTTCTTTGATCATGTGCATTGGGACATGGCCTGGGCCTTCAATCATGACTTGTACATCATGTTCCCATGCCCGGTGAGTCAATTCACCTAAGGTGCGTAATTCACTAAATTGAGCTTCATCGTTAGCATCTTGAATACACCCCGGACGTAAACCATCACCTAAACTGAATGACACATCATAGGCTTTCATGATTTCGCAGATTTCATCAAAATGCGTATACAGGAAGTTTTCTTCATGATGCGCTAAGCACCACTGCGCCATGATGGATCCGCCACGTGACACAATACCTGTTAAACGGTTGGCGGTGAGTGGAACATAACGAAGCAGTACGCCTGCGTGAATCGTAAAATAATCGACACCTTGCTCGGCTTGTTCAATCAGTGTGTCTTTGAAAATTTCCCAGGTTAAGTCCTCTGCGACACCATCAACTTTTTCTAAAGCTTGGTAAATCGGCACGGTGCCAATCGGTACAGGGGAGTTGCGAATAATCCATTCGCGGGTCTCATGGATATTTTTACCTGTCGATAAATCCATGATGGTGTCAGCACCCCAACGAGTTGCCCACGTCATTTTTGCCACTTCTTCATCGATGCTTGAACCAAGTGCTGAGTTACCAATGTTGGCATTGATTTTCACCAAGAAGTTACGACCAATAATCATCGGTTCACATTCAGGATGGTTAATGTTGGCAGGGATAATGGCACGACCTTCAGCCACTTCTTGACGTACAAATTCAGGTGTGATTTCAGTTAAATTACGGGCGCCAAAATTTTGACCGGCATGTTGGCGCATATCAACACCTTCACGCTGACGTTGATTTTCACGAATCGCAATGTATTCCATTTCAGGGGTGATGATGCCTTGTTTGGCATAGTGCATTTGAGAGACATTGTGTCCACGACGAGCACGACGCGGTTTTGAAATATGCGCAAAACGAATCTCTGCAGTACGAATATCTCGAAGACGTTCTTGCCCAAATTTTGAAGTTAAGGTATCGAGTATTTCCGTATCATTTCGAGACTCAATCCAAGATTCACGGACATTGGGTAGACCTTGATTCAGGTCAATTTGAATATTGGGGTCGGTATAAGCACCAGAGGTGTCATAGACCATAATGGGCAGATTTTTTTCTCCACCCAGACCTGTAGGCGTATCTGTAAGGCTAATCTCACGCATTGGTACGCGAATATCAGGACGTGAGCCTTGGATATAGACTTTCTTTGATGCAGGGAGAATACGAGTGAGATCTTTAGCATCTTGTTCATGTTGAGCAGCGCGATCTGAAGCGGTGAGATTCGTTAATTGGTTCATTGCAATGATCCTTATGAATGACATCAACGAATCAAGCACGACCAAAAACGTGGCGGTTTATCTGATGGATTCACCTGAAAATAAAGGCGTAACACCAAGAGATAAGAGGGGCTTAAGTTTTTAGATGGCTTGATTCCTACGCAGGTATTAACCTGATCAGGTTCAACGGTACTCATCCTTAAATTTAGCGAACTAAATTTAGATGATCTCAGCAGGAAATTACCTGCGCTCCGTCAAGCTTTGTGCGGATATTAGCATGAAGGCTGTTTTAAAACAGTGTTATTTTTCATCGATTTTGCAGTGCAGAATTTTGGCTAGGCCCGTGTGCAATTGAACTTGCATTGGCTAAGTAGAGGACTGATTTACACAGATGGCGTCACTAAAACAGTCTTTCTTATAATGCGGATCAGGATTGCGGACACCAATGAAATTCAACAGCTGCGCTTCAGATCGCTGAGTAGACGCGGCAGTATTTTGATCTAATAATTTTAAAAATAAACGCGCCTGATCTGCCAATCTGGAGTTTTTTAATTGGGCCAATCGTTCAATTTCTTCTAAAGAACTGGCTTGAATACTGAGGCGGTCTGAAAAATCATTAGAAACTGGGCTATGCGCTGAACCAATAAATAACAACTGGCTATATTGATATAGTAATTGTTGTGCATCTTTTTTGTAGGGGCTATCTGGATATTGTTTCAGATAGTCTTCCCAAAAAATGGCACGTGTCGCAATCTCTTGTGGCTCAATGGCTAAACTTTGTTGCAGCAAGGCAGGTTGTGCATTTTGTTCAGCCAGTTTTTCAATAAAGACTTGCTCAGATTCTTGCATATAAGGCGCAAAAATTTTGGCTAAATATTCAGGACTACGGCGATAGCGTAACTGTCCTTCACCTGCATCGAACAATTCCACATAGGCTTGGCCTTTATGTTTCAGTAAATACTGATCTCGGGCGGTGAGCTGCTCATAATGATTTTGTTGAATGGTGGGATGCTGAGCCATATCAAAGGCAAATTGTTCGAACGCCATTTGCTGTTGAGCCGTACGTTCAACATGTAAAAAGTTGCGATACATTTGATTGGACAAGCGCAGTAATTTTTTTTGTTCGTCCGCTTTTAACAGCGGTAAGCAGACTTTGAGATCTTGGTTGATTTGTTCTAAAGCGAAAGTTGTGCGTTGATCATCAATTTCCAGCATGTTTTTTTCCAGTTTTTTGCACAGCAAAGACAAATCGACTGCTTCTTTTTGAACAGTCTTATTGTTGGGAAACTCTGGTGCAGGTTGTGGTTCAGGCTGTTGTTGGCATCCATTCAACATACTGAAACATAAAAACATTGCACTAAACTTTGCAGGCAGCTGAAAAAATTTTGACACAGGAACTCGATGCGCTATAGAAGTGGTATTGTCCGATGGAATGTCGACTATTCTATAGATGAAACACGTGCAATATGTGTACTATTGTACAGTTCTTTGTTATAGCGTTGTGAGTAATGTCCGAAAACGACTGAAATTATCTGATTTTGTCGCATTTGATATAAAAAATTAATAAAAATCATACGGAAATTTGCAAGGATATGATTAGTATCTGCTTAGTTTTAGGCTTGAATATTCAATCTCGGGTATTTGAATATTAGGAATTTACAAAAAAAATGAACAAAAAAGTTGTGGTGAGTCTTTGTTTGCTTTTCACGAGTCAATGGGCGTGTGCGCTAGATCTTGTGCAAGCTTATGAACGCGCAAAACAAGAAGACCCCAATTGGCAAGCCAATAAACTACAATATGAAGCGGATAAATTGAATTTGGGGATTGCCAATGGGAACTTACTCCCGACGGTAACAATCTCCGGAAATGTGACCCGAAAAAATCAAAATTCCAACCAAAGCGGCGCTCAAGCCGGGCTGATCATGCCAGACAGCACCACAACAAGACAAATTGCGCTCACTGCCCGTCAGCCCATTTTTCGTTGGGATGCATGGGAAGGGCTGAAGCAAGTCAAGACCTCGATTAACTTAAGTGAAATTAATCTGCGGATTCAAAAACAAGATCATATTTTAAATGTTTCTGAAGCTTATTTTAATGTCCTACGTCAACAAGCTTTGACGGTTGCCAACCTACAAGAAGAACAGGCGCTATCTGAACAGTTGCGTATGATGAATGGCAAATTAAAAGAAGGCCTAGTGGCAAAAAGTGATGTCAGTGAAGCCAATGCACAATATCAAAATGCACGGGCAAACCGCATGGCAACCAATGTTCAATTGGTTTTGGCGCAGGAACAATTACAGCAATTGATTGGGCCATATCGAGAAAATCTGGCGGTGTTACGTGAAGATTTTCAGTTTGAAAAACCGATTCCAAACAATGTGCAAGCGTGGGAAGAACTGGCTCAGGGGCAGAATCTAGGTATTTTACAAGCGCGTATGCAACAACGTTATGCGGAAGATGGTAAACGCGTCGAAAAAGCTGCCTTATATCCTCAGATTGAAGCGGTAGGGACCTATGGGTATAACAAGCAAAGTCCACAATCCATCATGTCGCAAGATGGTCAATTTGATCAGGTGGGGATTGAAATGAACTGGAATGTGTTTAATGGTGGACGGACACAGAAATCCATTAAGCAAGCGGCGATCAATGTTGAAAAAAGCCAAGCACTGGTGGATGCAGCGATTCGAAAAGCACAAACCGATGTAAAAAAATCATATATGCAAGTCGAAACGGATCAAAGTAAATTACAGGCACGTAAAGCTGCAATGGATTCTTCCGCGCAAGTGTCTTTGGCCTCACAAGCCCAGTACCAAGAAGGTCTGAAAACTATGGTTGATGTGCTACTGGCACAGCGTAATGCCTTTTCAGCCCGTCAAGATTATTTAAATTCCAAGTACGATTATTTAATACATGTACTGCAACTCAAAGCCTCCGTTGGGAAATTAACGGAAGCTGATTTAGTGGAAATGAATGCGTGGTTGGTCGATCAGAAAAATCAGCCATCGATCCTACTAAAGAAATAATCCATGGTCATAAAAGTTTCACAATCAATATGCTTTAATATGGCACTAAAATCTGCCGATTCACGTTGTAGTGGAGACTCGCTTTGCCTAATAATCCTGTTTTAAACCATCATATTTCTTCGCAATTCAATGAAGAGTTGCAGGATGTGCATACCAAATTTATGACCATGGGTGGTTTGGTGGAGCAGCAGGTTGCAAATGCCATTCATGCCTTATTGGATACGGATGCAACAATGGCGATTGATGTTCAATTTCAAGACAATACGGTGAACCGTATGGAAACTGAAATTGATGAAGCGCTTACCCTAATTTTGGCGCGTCGTCATCCTGCTGCAATTGATCTACGCATGGTGATTGCGATGTCGAAAGCCAACACCGATTTAGAACGGATTGGTGATGAAGCGGCAAAAATTGCCCGTATTGCACAAAGCTTGTGTGAAGAGGGGGGTTCACCGCGTGGCTATATGGAAACACGTCATATTGGCAACCAAGTCCGCGTGATGATTCATGATGCGCTCGATGCCTTTGCACGTTTGGATGTAGATCAGGCTTTACGTGTCCTTTTGGCCGATGCTGATATTGACCGCGAGTATCAATCGGCAACCCGTACCCTCATGACGTATATGATAGAAGATCCACGCCACATTACTCGGGTGATGAATGTACTTTGGGTGCTGCGTTCACTTGAACGTATTGGTGACCATGCTCGAAATATCTCTGAACAAGTGATTTATATGGTGAAAGGTCTAGATGTCCGTCACACCAGTGTTGAAGAAATTGAGCAAAAAGTTCAGCGTTAATTGATTAACATCAAGATGAACGAAGCCCATCAAATGATGGGCTTTTTTCGGTCTAAATTAACTATGTGTTTCTTCGTCTTCTTCAAAAGTACGGGCAATTTTGTCAATATTTAAACTTTTCGCCATCGCATCGAAGATTTGCTTATAGGCACCTTCTTGATGGTACAAATCATGATGCTCCCCGTGTTCTACGATTTGTCCATCTTTCATGACGTAGGTGTAATCGGCATCGATAATTTGCGACAAACTATGCGAAATCATGATGACGGTACGACCTTGCTTAATTTGATCCAAACTATTTTTAATTTGTTCAGCAGCGATCGCATCTAAACTTGCAGTCGGTTCATCCAAGAAAATAATCGGCGGATTTTTTAGGAACATACGTGCCAAGGCAATGCGCTGTTGCTGTCCACCTGAGAGCAGTAAAGCATCGGCTTCATAGGCATGCGGAAGTTTTAAGATCTGATCATGGATCGAGGCTTTCCGTGCTGCATCGAAGACTTCTTGCTCTGTAGCTGTACTTTTGCCATAGCGAATATTTTCAAAAATTGAACCTGGGAAAATATGATTTTTTTGCAATACCAAACCAATATTTTCACGTAAATACTGTGTATCAATCTGTTCTAAATCGATGCCATCGAGTTTGATATTGCCCGCTTGAGGATGATAAAACTTATCCAGTAAGCTAATTAATGTCGATTTACCAGCGCCAGATAAACCAACCAAGGCGGTAATTTTATTTGGTTGGATGGTCATATTGATACGGTGTAATGCCTGAAAACCATTGGGATAACTAAATTCGACATTGCTCAATTCAAATTGACCTTGAATCGGAGGTTGGGCAGTACCACTGGTTTCAATTTCATGATCCGCTTCTAAGATGTTAAAGAAGCTTTCTGAATAAATCATCGCAGAGTTAATTTCATCATAGATACGATGCAGCGAGCGAATCGGGGCAGAGACATTATTAAATAACAACACGTGATACATAATCATCCCGATACTCATTTGCCCATCCAAAACAAAATAGGCCGTCAGAATGATGATCAGCACCACGCCGACTTGTTCGATAAAAGTTTTGAGACCGTCAAAGATATAACTGGTTTGCCGTGTCTGCATTTGGTTTTCAGTCAGCGACTTTTGCAGATTTAATTGCTTTTTCGATTCGACGGCTTCTTTGTTAAAGGATTTAATGACCGTTATCGAGTTGATAATACTTAGAATACCCTGATTTTTCTTTTCAAAATTATCGCGGAGGGCACGGCGTTTGCCTGCCAGTTTTTGTGATTGTTTGAAGGTCAACCAAAAATAAATCGGCACAATAATTGTGGCCACCACGCCAACCCAAACATTGGCATAATACATTAAGCCCAGTGCAATAATGGCACTGGTAAATAACGGTAAAATATCAATAAAAAAGATTTGAACCAGTCGTGTGAGCGAGCTGACACCCCGATCAATTCGAGTTTGGAGTTTGCCTGCTTGGTTGTCTTGTTGATCGAAGAATGCCAATCGATAGGTGATAAATTTTTCAATAATGCCTTGGGACAAATCCTGAGAAATTAAAATACGTAATTTTTCACCAAACGATTTTTGTCCAAATTGCACGATGGCATTGATGACTTCTTTTCCCAGTAAAACTACGGTGATGGTGATTAATATATGCCAACCATTGGCTAGACCGAGGCCTTGTTGTAAAAGCTGATTGATGCTGTCTACGGCATATTTGAGTGTCAGGGCATTCACCTGTGCCGTGAGTGAGCCAATTAAGGTCAAGATCAGCGTCACGACCACCAGCCAGCGGTATGGCTGTACAAATGGACGTAATTTTTGGAAAAGCTGCCAAAGGTTCATAAGCAATTATTTTTATTGTGAATATGAGCTTTAGTCTAAGACTGAAAATTCTATGCGACAAGTAATGACAATGTTTTGATTTGTGACGAGAGTTTTTCGGCTAAGATATTTTTTAAATGTGCTCACGACATCAGCATCACGCTGCTGTGCCAAACAGTGTTGAGTTGAACCGATGAATTTTGAATTATTTACGCCTGAACCGCATGCAAATCTGTTGCCCTATGATGGTGAAGTTGAAGATTATGGATTGATCTTCAACGCCGAAGAGAGTGAAAAATATTTACGCTATTTCCTCACGCAGTTGGCTTGGCAGCATGATGAAGTCATTTTGCATGGACAGTATTTTCAAACGGAACGAAAAGTGGTTTGGTATGGAGATGCTCATTATGAGTATCACTATTCAGGCATGCAAAAGCAGGCATTGATCTGGAATCCAGCTTTACTGCGCTTAAAGCAACATATTGAGCAACGGGTGGGTCAGACGTTTAATTCCTGTTTGGCCAATTTATACGAAAATGGTACGCAAGCGGTGGGGTGGCATAGTGATGATGAGCCATCTTTGCTTTCACCCACACAGCAGGTGGTGATCGCATCTTTGAGTTTTGGCGCAAGCCGAAAGTTTTGCTTTAAACATAAAAGCACTCAAGAGAAAGTACAGCTTTTACTGCAAAGTGGACAGTTGATTGTGATGCGTGGGCAAACCCAACGGTATTGGAAACATGCCCTAATGAAGTCGATGAAAGTGACCGAGCCGAGGGTGAATTTAACCTTTCGTTATTTCTATGATCAACAGCCGTAAAAAAAGCCCATATCTAGATGAGCTTTTTTCTTTCTCTGAGGAAGAGTATAGTGACAATCAACTGAAATCATGGAACACATGGTTGAGATGACTGCTAAAGAACAATAATCATATTATGATAATCTATCTGGAATTTATAATTAATAAATTCAATTAATAATATAAATTTATCAGATTAATTAAATATCATCTTTACAACATCGCATCAGTTGTGCGCAAACTGATCAGATTTAAATGGCGTCCGATTCTTCCATCATACTGCTGTATTTTTTCTCAATACGCGCTGTACAGTCTTGCATCATTTCTACGACTTTTTGAAAATTCATAAATTCAAAACGATTTTTAGACGCCAATAGGGTCAAAGCAAGTGGGGGTTCTTTACTGGAAAATTTAATCGGAATCGATAGGCTCGACATATTCGGGTCAACTTCACCATTGGAAAAATAATAACCCTGCTTTTTAATCTTTTTCATTTGCAGCATAAATTCTTCTTCATTATGCGCAAAACCAACTTGTGATAACTCGTCCGCAAAACGGTGGTAATAATCTAAAATCCGTTGCTTAGGTAACTGCGACAAAATCACTTTAGACGATGAGCCTTTGTACATCGGACGCGGGCTACCTCGACCATAAGCCAAAGCGGCATAGTCTTTATAAAGTTCATGATGTACATCAATACATGAGTCGATATTCAGATGCGTCAATAAGCAACAAGACTCTGTGCGTTCCACAATTTCTTTCATGAAGGGAATGCTAATTTGCACCAATGGATCAGTGGTGCGAGAAATAAAATCAAGCACAGCAATTTTTGAACCCAGTGTGTAATCGCCAGAAGTCCCACTGAGGCGCTGCAATAATTCAGCAGAAACCAGTTCTTTTAAATAGCGATAGCTCGTTGGTTTAGATAAGCCTAATTCTTCACTAATAATGTCGACATTGATGATGGGACGAGCAACTGAAAATAAGTCGAGTACGGTGAGAATTTTACCAAAACTGGAAAGCGCCATAAGAACCTGCTTGGTCACAATAAAAATGAATCGTTAAGTTACTTTATAACAAATTGCTCGGCCTGATGTTGCGCTTTTCTACATTGGAAATGAAACAAATCTGAAATATCACAGGGTTTCTTGGGTTATTCTGATAAAAGCATAATAAAAAATTGAAATATGCATTTAAAATATAGACTAATTATCAAAATAAGATATTAATATTGACTTTAATTTGTTTTTTAAGCAAAATTGTTGTGAAAATATCCTATATTGAATAAATATCGCTCATTCTTTCGATGCGCAGGCAATGTTGCACATTACTTTTTGTATTCAAATGGTTTGAAACACGATTTGAATCGCTTCTTTACTTATTGAAATTTCTAGTCATTCCTGTGCCGTGATACAGGTTGTGCTGTCGAATGTTTAAGCATTCGATACGAGGCCGTTTTCACTAAAAAGAAGCAAACTGACGAGATCAATCATGCTGCTGACGAAACAAATACTCGCTTTTCGGCCCAATAAAATGGACTGGATTTTTGCGACCAAAACGTTCATCGCGGGCATGTTGGCATTGTATGTAGCCTTTGTACTGAATTTGGCTTATCCGATTTGGGCAATTGGCACCGTTTTCGTGATCGCGAATCCATATTCAGGCATGACGTCTTCAAAAAGTTTGTATCGTGTATTAGGGACGTTCTTAGGGGTGGCTGTGTCAGTGGTGGCACTGCCACATCTCATCCACATGCCTGTACTGTTTACGGTGTTTTTAGCGGTTTGGGTTGGGTTTTGCTTGTATTTGTCACTGCTAGACCGTACGCCTCGTAGTTATGTTTCCATGTTGGCGGGTTATACCACGGTCATTATCTGTTTTAACGTGGTGTATTTTATTGATACCGCTTCGATCTTCGATATGGCCTTGGGGCGTTTTCTCGAAATTACGGTGGGTGTGGTATGTAGTGCCATCGTGACCACGACATTATTTCCAATGCATATTGGCCCTGCCGTCGAAACACGGGTGAGTAAAACCTTTGCCGATACCAAAGAAATTTTTGATCAGATTTTATTAGAGCCCGCCGAACTAGAAAATTATTCAAAAAACCTCGGCAATATTGCACGAGATATCGCGGATATACATGTCATGGCGGTGCATTTGTCTTATGAAAAATCTACCTTAAAAGGCATGACACGTCCATTGCAGGAAATCTTGCATCAGTTGAGTTTGTTGGTCAGCAACTTGGTGGCCATGTCTGAACGGATGAAACAATTAGATGGTCTAGACACACATTATCGGACGGCACTCACGCAAGCCCATGAACATATTGCCGCGTTTTTATTAGATCAACATCAGATTGAGGAAAGTGAACTTAATCAATTGCCTGAACAGTTTGAGCAAGATTTTCAACACATTCAGGCACAGGCATTGCCATCACAACAGGTGATTTTAGGTAGTCTAAAAATGGATATTCGGCATTTTATTCAGAATATTCGTGCGATTCGCTTGCTTTGGCAGCGGGTACAGCAAGGCGACTCCACTTTACCTGCAACACTGACCGCCTTGGGCAATAGTCATTATCCGACTTTGCATCGAGATGCAGGTGTTGCCATTCGTGGCGGGGTGTCCGCATGTTTGATTATTTTAATTTCTACGGGTTTTTGGATCGTTAGTGGTTGGAAAGCTGGATTTATGATGGCCGAAATGGCTGCGATCAGTGCTTGTATTTTAACTGCAATGGATAACCCTGTTCCTGCATTGAAAATGTTTATTCGCGCCAATATGTATGCGGCTTTCATGGTGTTCATCTACGCCAATGGCATTTTCCCGCATGTGACCGCTTTTTGGCAGTTGATCGTGGTGTTAGCACCGTTTGTGATGTTCTGTCTGATGCTATTTTTACATCCGCCTTTGGTCGGGATCAGCTTGCCGCTTTTGATGGGCACCATCATGGGGCTGAATTTTCAAAACCGCTTTAGCCTTGATCAGGTGTTTTTCTTCGATGCATCGATTGGGACGGTTTTGGGACCCATTATTTCGGTGTTTATTATTCATTTAGTGCGTGCGATGTCACCGGATATGACGGCCCAACGCATACTTTCACAGCATTACAAAGCACTGCGTCAGGCATTATATCTGCCGTATGGCTTACCGTTTCGGGTGCATTTACGCAGTATGTTGGACCGAATCGGCATCCTAAATAGCAAAATGGTGCAATCAGGGAACTTGAAACAACAGATCGAGTGGGCTTTGGTGGAAGCCAGTGCGGTGATTGATTTGACCCGCTTGCAAGAACTCATGAATAAACTCGATCCGAATGAAGCACTGGTCAGCGAACTCGAAGAGTTACAACAAGATTTAGATGACTATTTTCGGGCCATGGAACAAGGGCAAAAGAATGTGTATATGAGCTTGAAACAGCAAATTGTAGAGCGAATTCAACGATTGAATCAGGCCGTTCAGGGTGTTGAAAACGACGATGTTATGCATCGAATTCAGTATTCACTGAACAATATTCAAAGCAGTTTGTGTCATGTCCTAACACAGCAAACACCAGATAATTTACAGGTCGAGGCACAACATGGGTGAGCTAAATGTATATGGCGTCTATGTGCCCATTCTATTGATTCAAGCGGTATTGGCCTATCTGTTATTGCGGGTCATCATGCGTTTGCTTGACCGATGGATGGCGCCAGATTGGGTGCCGATGCTCAATATTTTTTATTTGGGTGTATTTGTGATGTTGCTTTGGCTGGTGCATGAAATCTTTATTTTCTGCCAGTTCTAAGCCCCTAAAAAATGAAATGATTGAGGTAATCGTATGACCAATTTGAATGTCCGAAAATATGTTCGGCCTGTATTGTTGATAATCGTGCTATGTGGCGCATTACTTGCGCTGAAACATATTTGGGACTATTACAATTCGGAACCATGGACGCGTGATGGACGGGTACGTGGTGACGTGATTCAAGTGTCATCGGATGTTTCAGGTTTGGTCACAGACGTTTTAGTTCAAGACAACCAACAAGTGAAAAAAGGTCAAGTGCTGTTTCGTATAGATGTGGCACGTCAAGCTTTGGATGTTGAGCAAGCCAAATCTGACTTGGCGAAAGCCAAAGCAGGACTGGCAGGGGCTGAAGCGCAGCTTGCTGAAGCTAAAGCCAATCTAGTGAAGTCACAAGCCAATATTAATCTTGCAGATAAAAATGCAAATCGTTATGCAAGTTTGATGGACGGTGCGATTTCAAAACAAGAACAAGATCAAATGTTTGCAGTACGTGATCAATCACATGCAGAGCATGAACAAACTCAGGCCGCGATTGAGCAAGCCAAAGCCAGTGTGGTGCAGCAAAAAGCCCTGATTGAAGCGGCGAATAGCAGTTTGCATTTGGCAGAATTGAATTTAAAACGTTCGGAAGTGGTTGCACCGACTGATGGAACATTGTCTAACTTTGAACTCAAAGCAGGGAATTACGTCAAAGTAGGACAAGCCGTAGCGGCCTTAATTGACCGTCAACAATTGTATGTTGTGGGATATTTTGAAGAAACCAAACTGGATAAAATCTATGTTGGCGCACCTGCAACAGTCCAACTGATGGGAAGTTCTGAAGTTTATAAAGGCCATGTACAAGGCGTTGCAACAGGGATTGAAGACCGTGAACGTACATCGACTGATAGTTTACTGGCCAATGTCAATCCAACCTTTAGTTGGGTTCGTTTGGCACAGCGTGTACCAGTGAAAATTGTACTGGATGAAGTGCCGCATGATCAGTTGGCTTTTGTCGCGGGTCGAACCACCACGATTCATATTGTGGATAAAAACTAAGTTATCCCCAATCATTTCATTTGCGCAGCATTGAGTGATCAATCTTGCGCATAAAAAAGCATCCTCTTTTGGATGCTTTTTTATTTGCCTATTTGTTGAAAGCGCTTAAGGTTTTAGTCCAACTGGATTTCGATACCAACTTTCAATAAACAATGCTGCAGCAAGGCTGTCGGCAGAAAGATTCTTCGCACGGCCTTGGGCTTGATAATGATCTAATTCATCACGCGCTTCACGTGTCGTTAAGCGTTCATCGACCATCAAGGTTTCAATATTGGTTTGGTGGCGAAGGCGTCGTGCAAATTTACGCGCACGTGTGGAGAGTTCAGATTCGCTATCATCCATATTGAGCGGTAGACCCACGATGAACAAATCCGGCTGATACTGTTTCACAATCTTGAGTAGATTATCCCAATTGGGAATGCCATCTTTCATGGGAAAGAGTGGCAGGGGATTTGCACTTTCAATCAGGGCTTGTCCCACAGCCATTCCTGTTTTTTGTGTGCCAAAGTCAAAGGCCATAATCATTTGATATTGTTGTAAATCAGGCATGTCCAATCTCAGATGATAACCACATGCGGTCTACGCCCATTTTTTTATAGGCAGCGTCCCAGCGGTCGTCATAAGGTAAGTTAAATATTAAATCCATGTCTGAGTCACAAATGAGCCAATCACCCCGAGCAATTTCTTCTTCTAATTGGCTTTTACCCCAACTGGCATAGCCTAGGGCCACCTGATAACGACCCACACCTTCATTGTGTGCAATCGCGTCTAAAATATCTTTAGACGTGGTAATACAGACATTTTCACCTACAGCAATAGACGAATGCCATGTCGGTTGACCGGTATGAAGAACAAAACCTGCCTCTGGGCGCAAAGGTCCACCTTGCAACACTTCATGAGGATGCACATTATCTGCCTCAATTTCCAAATCATTCAAGAGTTCTTTGATCTGTAAACCTGATGGACGATTAATAATGATGCCTTGAGCGCCATCTTCATCATGTCGCGCTAAATAAATCACCGTATTGGCAAAGAATTCATCGTTCATTTCGGGTGGAGCAATCAGGCAGCGGTGTGTAAGGTATTGTTTAGTCACCTAATGGCTTCTCCTTATTGGGGTAAGTTTCATTCTTGGGGTGAATTGCATTCGAATAACGTTGTATTTATCAACATACTAGACTCACAAGTTTTCAACAATGAGTTTTTCTGCAAATTCAATATTTGTCATGCACGACCGATGAGGGACATGCTAAAAATCTTCATCGTGCAGGCAGGTCTACAATACGGTGAATTGTGAAGCGATGATTGGTGATTTGAACAACAGCAGTACAAAAGTGAGGAGAAGATATACGTGATGGATGACTGAGATTGCTTAAAATAGCAGGATAAACTGAGGGTAAAACAATGACACATTATTCAAAAATAATAGGGATGGCACTCTGTGCAAGCCTACCTATTTCAGGCTTTGCAGGAAGCGCTGACTTACAAAAACATGAATCTCAGGTGATTAAAAAATATAAAAACTTAAATTTTTATGAGGTCAATGAAGCGATAGAACGTGAAATTGTGGATGTCATTGCGGCAGATCCGAGCAGTTTTCACTAGGGATTTACGCAACTCGAAAAGCAAGGTTTTGTTCATGTGCAATATTCACCAGATAAAAAACTTAAATTTTATAGTTTTGATGTGTCTGGCGGAGGCACGATGGGGGAGTGGAGCAGCTATGTGCAATATGCAACGGGAAAAACGCAACATTTAGATCAATTTGACTCAGGCTATATCAATCAAATTTTGCCGGTCAACATCCAAAATAAAACCGTATATTTGGTGAAGAGTTATTATAAAGGTGATAATTGCAGTGGACTACATCATCTAAGAGCTGTTGAAGTTGGACCAAAACAGTTACTTAAATCTTATGTATTTCAAACTAAGCAAAAGAAACTAGATCAAATCTCGGTAGATTATGACTGCCATTATGAAACCGATCGTCGTAGCGGTAATGAATATCTCAAAATCAGTCCGAAACACGTGGATGTTATGTTACTCAATCAACAACATCAGCCGCAGTATAAATATTTACGCTATAGCTTGGGCTCAAAAGGCTTTGTGTATCAGGGGATTTTCAAATAGTGTATTTAAGAAAAAAGCCTGTGTACTTTGAATACACAGGCTTTTTTGAAAGCATCAAAAATTAACTATGTTGAAATTTTAATTGTCGCAACTGTTTTGCGTGTTGTAAGGTCGTTTGACTAATCTCCACACCACCAGTCATTCGAGCCAGCTCTTGAATCCGATCATCTTCTTCTAATTCGATAATGGTACTGCTTGCAGGATCCGTTTGACGTTTTTTCACCAGGAGATGTTGGTCAGATTGAGCAGCGACTTGGGCTTGGTGAGTAATACATAAAATTTGAACATGCTGTGCCAAATCAGCCAACAAACGTCCGACAATTTCTGCCGTTCCGCCACTGATCCCGACATCAATTTCATCAAAGACTAACACTTCGGATTCGGTTTTTTCAGCATTCATCACTTGCATGACTAATGCAATACGTGACAATTCCCCCCCCGATGCCACGCGTGCTAAAGGCTGAGCAGGAATCCCTTTGTTTGCGGTGAACAGAAGTTGAATAAAGCTTAAACCTTCACTTGAAGCTTGTTCTAGAGGCTCAAATTTAAATTCAAAATGAGCCTCTGGGAGCGCGAGCTGCTTCACTTGTTCAGTCAACTGCTTCGCCAATGGGGTAGACGCTTCACGACGAATATCATCCAAATGCTGTGCTTTGGCTAAAAAGTCTTGATGAGACACTTCCACTTGTTCAGCTAAGGTTTCAGGATCTTCAAGTTGATGTAATTGTTCTAGCTCAAGTTGCCACGCATCATAATCATTTTTTAAGTCTTCAGGCTGAGTACGATATTTACGCGCTAAGCGATGAAAAACTTCGAGTTTAGTGTTTAATTCGTCCATACGTTCAGGATCGAAACTTTGACGATCAATAAACTGACGTAAATTTGCTGTCGCATCTTCAATTTCACTTTGAGCGTTCAGCAGCGATGTATAAATTTCAGAAAGTTGTTCACTACGTCCTGCATGCGATTCAATCCGACGAATGATCGCGCCCATTTCTTGATTGATATTTTGCTCGGCATCATCGAGGGCATTTAGACCATAGCTACAATCTTGCATGATATGTTCATGATGACTGAGACGGTCAAATTCTTGCTCGATTTCTTTGTAGTCCGTTTGCACAACGTCTTCAAGTTCTTCCAATTGAAGTTCAAGCGTTTCTATCCGTTGCTTACGTGTAGCCTGTGCATCGAGTGCTGCTTGGTGCTGACGAATGTCCTTTTGCCATTTGCTATAGGCATCACGCACGGCTTGAGCAGGCTGATAAAAATTATAATAACGATCCAACCAATGCTTTGGATAGGGTGGTTCTAAGAGTTGTTGTTGGCTGTGTTGGCTATAAAGTTGTACCAATAAGCGGCCAATTTCTTTTAACTCGGACAAGCTGCTCGGACGTCCATTTATCCATGCCTTGCTGCGACCTGTTGCAAAAATCACGCGACGTAAATGGATTTCGCCAGACTCATCATCTAGTTCGTGTTCTTTGAGCCAAAGCGCTTCAGGGCTGTGCTCTTGATAGCTAAAGGTCGCTGTCACATCGGCTTTGTCTGATCCATAGCGCACGTAGTTGGTGTCTGTACGTTCACCTAAGCAAGCTGATAATGCGTCTAGAAGTAAAGATTTACCTGCACCCGTTTCACCCGTCAGGACATTAAAGCCTTGTTCAATGTCGATGGCTAAATGGTCGGCTAATGCAAAATTGATCAGAGTTAAATGTGTCAGCATAAACGCATCCGAGCTGCGAAAAGTTCTAGTTAAAGATAATTAAGTTTTGTTTTGGTCACAAGACAAGTTTTATTTTAAGATGACGAAAAACCTCATAATTCTATCTTAAATTTCAGTTTAACAAGAAATTAGTTTCTTATCCGCTGTATCCATGCAGTGTTGTGATGTAAAGAGTAGGTGATCTTGCATAACGTGAGCTGAAACCATCAAATGTCCTGCCAAGTCCTCACAAAACACGTTTGTGTATGTATTCTTGTATTTAATCTAGCGTGTTATTGCCATAAAACGTCATGATTTGGTCTCTTAAATCCGTCCATATAATTCATTATCCATGTATATCTGTGAAATGATTTTGCAGCGTTTCTATAGACCCTAACTAGGACTTTAGTGGATGAAATAAAAAAAGTATTTTGTACAAAAGTACAGTTTGTTTTAGATTCTCAATGTCAAGATAGTGAGATGGTATTGGGACATATCCACTTCTCAGATTTTTGTAATTATCTATCTCAAAATTTTCAACACTGATTGATTAGTTTTTGCAGCACAATTAAACTACTTCGATCAAAATATTATAAATATGCTTTATCTGGAGAAAACGCATGTCAGCACAGTTTGATCATGTATCAGTCATCAAAAAATCAAATGTTTATTTTGGCGGTCTATGTATCAGCCACACTGTGCAATTTGAAGATGGAACCAAGAAAACACTGGGTGTGTTGCTTCCAACTGAACAAGCGCTGACTTTTGAAACCCATGTACCTGAACGTATGGAAATTATTTCAGGTGAATGTCGTGTTCAAATTGCAGATAGCGAAGAAAGCGAATTATTCCGTGCGGGTCAATCATTCTACGTGCCAGGTAATAGCCGATTTAAAATTGAAACAGACGAAGTGTTGGATTATGTGTGCCACTTAGAAGGCTAATGATTCAATCAATTTAGGCACAGTTTTTTAACCTCAAATCGGTTAAACTATGTGTCATAGCATAAATCCTGTAAAGCTTGCTTTGCAGGATTTTTCTTTTTGGCAGCCTATGCTGTGCTCTAGGGATATCATACCCTGTTCAAAAGTTTATCGAAGTTTGCAATTTAGAGGTCGTTCATGGCGAAACCGGAATATTATTATGGCGTTCATTCAGTGGAGTCATTACTGGAACTTGAGCCAGAACGCGTTTTAACTTTATTTGCGTTAAAAGGACGTGATGATCAGCGTTTAAAACGTATTTTTGAGCTTGCAGAACCGTTTGGTGTCAGCATTCAAAAAGCTAGTCGTGATAGTTTGGAAAAACTTGCGGGACAACCGTTCCATCAAGGTGTGGTTGCTGCTGTACGTCCACATCCAGTTTTGAACGAAAAAGATTTAGAGGCTTTATTACAAGCCAATCCAAATGCGTTGCTATTGGCATTAGATCATATTACAGATCCACATAACCTTGGTGCATGCATTCGTACAGCGGCAGCCATGGGTGTTGAAGCTGTGATTGCACCGCGTGATCGTTCAGCGACGCTTACCCCAACAGCCCGTAAAGTTGCTGCAGGTGGTGCTGAAAAAGTGAAGTTTATTCAGGTGACGAACTTGGCACGTACCTTGGCCCAAATCAAAGAAGACTTTAATGTACGTGTGGTCGGCACTATGCTAGATGAAAAAGCATTGCCGATTCAAAAATTTGACTTCACTGGTACGGGTGTATGTGTGGTGATGGGCGCTGAAGATACAGGTTTGCGTCCTATTACGCAGGCGCAATGTGATCAAACTGTTTATATTCCAATGGCTGGAAACTTGCAAAGCTTAAATGTCAGTGTCGCAACCGGTATGGCATTGTATGAAGCATGTCGTCAACGTAATAATGAATTGAAATAGAAGTGATGATGTCTCCCCAAAAGCAAGGTTATTTATATGTTTTCATTACCATGTGTATTTGGGGCGGATTCACCTTAACAGCACGTTTAAGCGCCAATTGGGGAATCAGTGCTTGGGACATTACCGCACTTCGGTTTGCTTTGGCATTTTGTATATTAATGCCAATTTTGATTTATAAAAAAGATACGGCTTTTTTATGGAAGAAAGAGCCTTTTATCCTTGCCATGCTTGGCGGGGTGACATATTGCTTAACGGCCTATAGTGCGTTTCATTATGCTCCTGCGGCCCATGCTGCAATTTTCCTCAATGGTTGTATTCCCTTATGTACGGCCATAGCCGCGTTTCTGATCTTCAAACAGCCGCTCGATAAGCATACCTGGATCAGTGTGGTGATTATGATCTCTGCCATTAGCTTAATGAGCTATTTAATGTACGTCGAGACTGGTGTGGCATTTGGTTTAGGTGATTTGCTATTTTTTATCAGTGCCATTTGGTGGGGGATATTTACGGTATTGCTTAAGCAATGGAGGCTCTCTGCTTGGCATGCCATGGCGGGGGTTGCGGTTTGGTCTGCCGTGGTATTCGTGCCTATTTATCTACTATTTTTCCCTAAACATTGGTCTGACCCAGAGCCATTGCAACTCATTGGACAAGTTATCTTTCACGGTATTTTTGTGGTGATTATTGCGACTTTAACGTATGTAGAGGCGATCAAGCGCCTGGGTGCATTTAAAGCCGGAAGTATCGTAACTTTGGCACCTTTTATTGCTGCAATTTTAGCGGTACCGCTGCTGAATGAACCCTTAAGTTTTGCAATTGTGTGTGGATTGGTCGGGATGGGGATTGGAGCGATTCAACCGTGGAAATGGTTGGGACGAAAGGATAGTCTAGAGCAGCAACTCGAACAACAAAAAAAGCAGTCTGAGTAAGACTGATTTTTTATTTAGCTTTTTTCAGCGTGCGCTAAGTACTTGAGATGCAACGGTCGAAGCTGTGCATAAAGATGATCTAAATGACCATCATTCAGCACGATATCATCTGCAATTTTTTGCTTTTCCTGACGCGACATTTGCACTTGAATGATTTTTTGGATTTGCTCGATATTTTGACCATCGCGCTGTGATGCACGCTGAATTTGCAATTGTTCCGTGGCATCAATAAGCAAGGTGTGATTGGTTAATTCATGTTGATTGGTTTCAAATAACAGCGGCGAAACCAAGATGACATAGGGGCTGGTGGCTTCATTTAACTGTTGGATAATGGACTGACGTATTGCAGGATGGGTAATGGCTTCAAGTGCTTGACGTGCTGTAGGATCTTTAAAGATATATTCACGTAAAGCGCGCCGATTTAACTCACCATTCGCAAGTAAAACCCAATCACCAAATTGTTGTTGAATCTGAATCAGTGCGGGTTGCCCCGGCTCGACAACCTCGCGAGCAACGATATCAGCATCGACGACTTGAATGCCTTGGAGTTCAAACCAATTGCTTGCAGCAGATTTTCCGCTACCGATACCACCTGTTAAACCCAAGACAAATGTCATACAACGACCTTACTGACCCAAATAAATTTTCATAATTTGATCACCCCATAAAAAGGCGATCCATCCGGCGATGGCAATATAGGGACCAAATGCAAAAGGTTGGTTATCTTTACGAACTTTGAGCAAAATAATCCCAATGATTGCACCCACTAGTGAAGAGAGTAATACAATCAGTGGAAGCAGGAAAGGGCCCATCCATGCACCCAAGGCAGCTAAAAGCTTAAAGTCGCCATAGCCCATGCCTTCTTTACCAGTGATGATTTTAAATAAATAGTAAACAATCCATAGGCATAAGAAGCCGATGATATATCCCCAAATGGCTGAGGTTGCAGAGGTATAAATGGCATAGCTATTCACGCCAAGCCCGAGTGCAGCCAAAGGAAGGGTATAACGGTCAGGTAAAAGTTGGGTGTCAAAGTCAATAAAGGTTAATGCAATCAATACATAAGTCAGCAGCAGACCAAACAGCATTTGAATAGTTGGACCAAAAACTGCAACGACAATCAGCGCACAGATCATGGTGAGTAATTCGATCAGTGGATAACGGCTACTGATCGGGTTTTGGCAACTTCCACATTTTCCACGTAACACAATCCAACTGATGACAGGAATGTTTTGATACCAACGAATGGGCGTTTTACATTTTGGACAGGTTGAAGCAGGGGTACTCAGGGTAATCTTGGTTTCATCAATAATCGGTTGGTCTGGATGCAAAAATAGTTGGCAATCTGTGCGCCATTCTTGTTCCATCATCTTTGGTGTGCGGTAAATTACCACATTCAAAAAACTACCGATGCAAAGACTAAAAATCCCAACTGCGATATATAACGCAATTGGGGTATTAATTAAATATGTTATTAATTCTTGCATTAAACCACAGAACCCATTTGGAAGATTGGAAGATACATTGCAATCACAAGACCACCAACGAGGACACCTAATACCGCCATAATCAAGGGTTCCATCATCGAAGTTAAGCCATCTACGGCATTATCCACTTCATTTTCATAATGCGTTGCCACTTTGTCTAGCATAGCATCCAAGGCACCGGATTCTTCACCAATAGCCACCATTTGAATCGCCATAGATGGGAATTTATCGGTGACACGCATAGCAAATTGCAGTTGTTGACCAGTCGCCACATCTTCACGAATTTTCATGACCGCTGTTTCATAGACCACGTTGTTGGTTGCACCTGCAGTTGATTCGAGCGCATCGATTAAGGGTACGCCCGCGGCAAATGTGGTTGCCAAGGTACGGCTATAGCGGGCAATAATTGCTTTATAAACCAAATCACCAAAAATCGGTGCTTTGAGTGCAGCTTTGTCTAAGAAGTCTCTGAAAGCTTTGCTACGTTTTTTTGCTTCCATGAAACCAGCAATCACAGCGCCAATTCCAATGATGAGGAAGAACCAATATTTTTGCATCCATTCCGACATGTTAACTACCATTTTGGTAAAGGCAGGTAGGTCTGCACCAAATGATGAAAACAAGTCTTGGAATACGGGAACCACTTTTACCATCAAAATAATCGTCACAATAACAGCGACAACGATGACCGCTGCTGGGTATTTCATGGCTTTTTTGATTTTTTGCTTAAGCAATTCACTTTTTTCTTTGTAAATGGCAACACGGTCTAGCATGGTTTCAAGTGCACCCGACTGTTCACCTGATTCAACCAAGGAGCAAAATAGGTTATCGAAATACTGCGGATATTTGCGCAGCGCACCAGCAAAGGTATTACCGCCTTCAACTTCACCTTTGATCCCCAAGACCACTTCACGCATGGCTGGGTTTTCTAGGCCTTCCGCCACGATTTCAAAACCCTGAACGAGCGGTACACCGGCTTTCATCATGGTTGCAAGTTGGCGCGTGAATACCGTGATATCCAAAGTGGATACTTTCTTTTTCATCAAGCCTTCGAGAATATTTTTGCGTTTTTCTCGAATGGTTTTAATGGTGATGCCTTGCTTACGTAAAGTGACTTTGGCTAAAGCCATATTACGCGAAGGCATTTCCCCTTTGATTTTCGCCCCTTTGCGATCCACGCCTTCATAACTGAAGGTTGGCATCATCTGCGCTTTTTTTACAGCCATGAATTTATCCTTATTTTTAAATACTAATTCACTTACTCACTGGTCACACGATTGACTTCTTGAAGTGAAGTCACCCCCTGCATGACCTTAATTAAGCCTGAACGGCGTAAATTGTTAAAACCTGCTTGATTTGAAGCTTCGGCAATTTGTAAGGCATTGCCATCTTCCATAATAATTCTTGAAATTTCAGGTGTCACTTTCATGACTTCATATATACCGACACGACCTTTATAGCCTTCGCGGCATTCGGAACAACCGACAGGTTGGTATATTTGAAATTCTGGTGTATTTAAATCGTCTTCAGTAAAACCAAGTTCCAGTAGACTTTGTTTTGGTACCTCTACTGTTTCTTTACATTGTGAACATAGGCGACGCGCAAGTCGCTGCGCAATGACAAGGTTCACGGATGTCGCAATGTTAAATGAGGGCACGCCCATATTGCGTAAGCGTGTCAATGTTTCAGGTGCACTATTGGTATGTAGTGTAGACATCACCATATGACCCGTTTGAGCTGCTTTAATGGCAATTTCAGCCGTTTCTAAATCTCGAATCTCACCGACCATCACAATATCAGGGTCTTGACGTAAGAATGACTTCAATGCTGCAGAGAAGGTGAGGCCGACTTTATTATTTACGTTGACCTGATTGATCCCTTCTAAGTTAATTTCCACAGGGTCTTCGGCCGTTGAAATGTTGGTATCTTCACGGTTAAGAATGTTTAGACCTGTATATAAAGATACGGTTTTACCGGAACCCGTTGGACCGGTAATGAGCAACATGCCTTGCGGTTTTTCTAAAGCCTGCATGAACAGTTCTTTTTGATCCGGTTCATAACCCAACGCATCAATCCCTAACATCGCACTAGAAGGGTCAAGGATACGTAGAACAAGTTTTTCACCAAACAAGGTCGGTAAGGAGTTCACACGGAAGTCGATGGCTTTGTTCTTTGACAGCTTTAACTTGATACGACCGTCTTGTGGAATACGTTTTTCCGAGATGTCCATTTGTGACATGACTTTTAAACGCGAAGCAAGTCGAGTCGCAAGTTGCAAGGGCGGATTGGTAATTGTTCTTAACACGCCATCGACACGGTAGCGGACGCGATAGGTCTTTTCGTAGGGTTCGAAATGTAAGTCAGATGCACCCATACGAATCGCATCGACTAGCAGCTTATTGATGTATTTAACAATCGGCGCTTCATCACCATTGTCTTTTTCATCTGCTTGTTCAGCTGGGTCTATCGTTTCCTGTTCTAAATCAAGATCAAAGTCATCATCAAAGTCGAAAGTACTTTCTTCAGCGAAGTTCTGCTCAATTAACTTTTCAAGTTTGTCATGTTCAACAATAATGGTTTCGGTATTGAGCTTACTACCAAATCGGATAGCATCTACAGCTTCAATATTGGTGGGATTACTGATCGCAACGAATAACAAATTGCCATGTTTAAAAATGGGCAAAATACGATGCTTGGTAATTAACTTATCTTCAAACTCATCACGAATGATTAAAGACGTGTCATAAGTTGAAATATCAAAAACCGGTTCACCGAACTCTATCGAGATGGTTTCTGCAATCAGGCGTGCTGAAAGTTGATATTCCTGAATCAAATGCGGCACGATATCTTGATGAGCCTTTTTTGAATTTTGCAGCGCTGTTTGCATTTTTTCGGCAGACAGATGCCCTTCGTCAACTAAGCGACGAATAAACCCCGTAAATCTTGAAGAACCTTGAACTGCTGTCATGCTTTTACTTGCCTATGCTTCAGTCTGTTTATAATTGGTATAGCAAAATTATACTTTTGTTGCACAAAAATACCATATCTTAAAGTGTTGTCACTAGCTAAGAATTGGTAAAAAGCATGAACCAGTCCTTAAATCTGCTTAATTTTTTTACAGAAAAGTGAAGATCTTGGAATGACTGGTGTGCTTCGAAGATGCAAATGTGTTGAAATTTATCTTCAAAATTATGAATTACGTGTAGAATGTGCCCGATTTCATCTTTGTCATGTGGGATAAATATGTCGGGTTCGACGATTACGCCTTGGGTAGTGGGTAACTGGAAAATGAACCCATTGCAAGCCGATGCTGGCGCACTTCTTAAGAATTTTAAGCAATTATTAGATGAACAAAATATTGCTGAAGCGGCATGTCATATTGGGGTTGCACCAACAGCTATTGCTCTGACCACGGTGCAAAATGAATTAACACAAGCAAGCCGTAACATCATGACCGTTGCACAAGACGTTTCTCGCGTTGCAGGTACAGGTGCATATACGGGTGAGCTCAGTGCTGAGCTATTAAAAGATTATGGTGTTGAATTTGTACTGATTGGTCATTCGGAACGCCGTGAAATATTCGCTGATCAACCGCATATCATTAATGAAAAAGTAAAAAATGCATTAAACGCAGGTTTGACTGTGATTTATTGTGTGGGTGAAAGCTTGGAACAACGTGAAAGCGGCCAAGCAGAACAGATTGTGTTACAACAAATATGTGATATTGCTGCTGTTGTACAAGCAGAGCAGTGGAAACAAATTGTGGTAGCTTATGAGCCAATTTGGGCCATTGGCACAGGTAAAACAGCGTCACCTGAAGATGCGCAAGCGATGCACGCTAAAATTCGTGAAGGTTTAAGCCAAATCACCCCGATGGGACTTCATACTGCGATTCTTTATGGTGGTAGTGTAAAACCTGAAAATGCAGTAGAGTTGGCAGCCTGTCCGGATATCAATGGTGCGCTGGTCGGTGGTGCATCATTAAATGCAGAGTCGTTTTATAAAATTGCTCAAGCATTTGCAAATACAAAATAATTAGGAGTTCAGCATGCATACGTTTGTGCTGGTGGTACATATTATCTTAGCGATTTTAATGATCGTGCTGATTTTAGTTCAGCATGGCAAAGGCGCAGATGCGGGTGCATCTTTTGGTGGCGGCGGTGCTGCAACTGTATTTGGTGCATCGGGTTCGGGTAACTTTATGACCCGTTTGACTGCGATTTTAACGGCTTTGTTCTTCGTTACGAGCTTGACACTTGCTGTGTTTGCAAAGAAACAAACGACAGATGCTTATAGTCTGAATGCGATTTCTTCAGTACCGACTGCGCCAGTAAAATCGGCTGAAACTTCGCCAACTGCACCAAAAAGCTCTGAATAATTTATTTAGCGCTTTCTTTTTTGACGTGTTGCGACTAGAATGCGTCACAGCTGCGGTGGTGGTGGAATTGGTAGACACGCTACCTTGAGGTGGTAGTGCTTTCGGGCGTGGGGGTTCAAGTCCCCCCTTCCGCACCAACTTATAATCCAGAACATAAGTTGGTGTATGCAGCAAAACTCTGTTGATGCGGGATGGAGCAGTCTGGTAGCTCGTCGGGCTCATAACCCGAAGGTCGTTGGTTCAAATCCAGCTCCCGCTACCAATCAATTCTATTTTTAAGATGCAAACTTTTAAATGGACAGCTTTTAAAGCTGAGAGAACTATTTGCATATTGATGCGGGGTGGAGCAGTCTGGTAGCTCGTCGGGCTCATAACCCGAAGGTCGTTGGTTCAAATCCAGCCCCCGCTACCAATCTTATATAGCGCACAATTTATATAAGCAGTTTATCTGAAAGTCATTGTGATGTTGATGCGGGATGGAGCAGTCTGGTAGCTCGTCGGGCTCATAACCCGAAGGTCGTTGGTTCAAATCCAGCTCCCGCTACCAATCCTCTGAGATGCAACTCAGTAGGGCAATTCTTCAGGTTGTTTTAGATTGAAAATGACCAAGAAATTGTTTATAATTTTTGCATGTTGATGCGGGATGGAGCAGTCTGGTAGCTCGTCGGGCTCATAACCCGAAGGTCGTTGGTTCAAATCCAGCTCCCGCTACCAAGTTTCTAAAAGAGGCTCACAACTAGGTGGGCCTTTTTGCACAGTGGACTATGGTTTTCTGTGTAATAATGGGGCGATTTACGCCCTTTTTTATTGGCTATCGTGTAGTGTCGACAGTATTTTGGTCAAACCGTCATGTTTCACTACTACTATAGTTTCGTATTGGTCTGTAGTGGTCATTTCGACCATCGAATCGCACAAATTTGACGAGAGTAAATGAAGCTATCAAATAAAACTCAAGCACTTCAGGACTTAATTGCCCCAGCGGTGCAAGCATGTGATGTAGAACTTTGGGGGATTGATTTCCAACCTCAAGGAAAACGTTCACTGTTACGTATTTATATCGACCGTGAAGTTGATGAAAATGCAGAACCTGTCATCAATGAAGATGGCGAAGTTGAGCAAGGCCGTGGTATCGGCGTGCAGGACTGTGTTCGTGTCACTCAGCAAGTGGGTGCGATGTTGGATGTACATGATCCAATTTCAGGCGAATATGCATTGGAAGTGTCATCTCCAGGTTGGGATCGTCAGTTCTTTAAATTGGAACAAATGACGGCATACATTGGTCAGCAAGTCGCTTTGCGTTTGATCAGTGCTGTGGATAATCGTCGTAAATTCCAAGCCAAACTTGTAAGCGTAGACCTTGAAAGCGAAATGATTCAGGTTGAAGTTGAAAAGCAACAAGTGTTGGATATTGACAGCCACAATATTGATAAAGCAAATCTGGTTTTCCAAGATTAATTTAATAAATAAGAATCTGAACGAATAGGTGACTTATGGCTCGTGAAATTCTTACCGTAGTAGAAACGGTTAGTAACGAAAAAGGTGTAAGTCGTGATGCAATTTTTGAAGCGCTTGAACAAGCTTTAGTTGCAGCGACTAAGAAGAAATTCTACGAGGGAACTCACTCGGAAGAAGCTCGTCTACGTGTAGAAATCGACCGTCGTACTGGTGATTACCGTACTTTCCGTCAATGGGAAGTGGTTGCCGACGAAGATCACGAAATGCCAGCATGCCAAGATGCGATCTCTGATGTAGATCCTGCAAAATGGGCAATTGGTGATATTCGTGAACTTGAAGTTGAATCGATTGATTTCGGTCGTATTGCGGCACAAATTGCGAAACAAGTGATTGTTCAAAAAATTCGTGAAGCAGAGCGAGCGCTAATTGCAGATGCTTACGAATCTAAAGTTGGTGAACTCATCTACGGTGAAGTGAAAAAACAAACCAAAGATGGCTTTATCATTGATTTAGGTGACAATGCAGAAGCATATCTTGCGCGTGAAGAAATGATCGCTAAAGAAATTCTACGTCCTAAACAACGTGTAAACGCGATTTTGTTTAACGTAAACCGTGAAGGCCGTGGTGCTCAGTTATTACTTTCTCGTTCTAAACCAGAAATGCTTATTGCATTGATGAAGAAAGAAATTCCTGAAATTGCTGAAGAAATCATTGAGATTAAGGCTGCTGCACGCCAACCTGGCGTTCGTGCTAAAATCGCTGTGAAAACAAACGATCACCGTATTGATCCTGTAGGTGCATGTATTGGTATGCGTGGTACACGTATCCAAGCAGTTCAATCAGAGTTAAATGGTGAGCGTATTGATGTAGTCGTTTGGTCTGATGACGCTGCACAATACATTGCAAGTGCTCTAGAGCCTGCTGATGTATCAGGTATCGTGATTGATGAAGAAGAACGTACTGCAGATATTATTTTTGCAACGAGTGATCAGTTAGCACGTGCAATTGGCTCTCAAGGTCAAAACGTACGCTTAGCATCTGAATTGACTGGTTACAAGCTCAATATGATGCTTGAAGAAGAATATCACGCACGCCAACAAAACGAAGCGCAACAATATTTAGATATGTTTGTTACACGTCTAGATATTGATGAAGACTTAGCGATGGCGTTAGTTGAAATGGGTTTCACATCATTAGAAGAAATCGCGTATGTTCCTGCGGAAACATTCGATGAGATCGAACTTGATGCTGAAACTGTTGAAATGCTACAAGGTCGTGCAAAAGAAATTGCATTGGCTGATGCATTGAAGCAACAAGAAAACATCCAAGAGCCAAGCGAAGAGCTTGCTGCAATGGAAGGCGTGACTAAAGAAATCGCATATGCGCTTGCCGCTCGCGGTGTGGTAACTGTAGATGATCTTGCAGATCAAGCCACTGACGATATCTCTGATATCGAAGGTTTAGGTGCTGAAAAAGCAGGTCAACTTATTATGAAAGCGCGCGAATCATGGTTTAACTAGGAGGTAATATATGACGGACAAGTCGATTAAGGAGTTAGCTCTCAACGTGGGTCGTCCAGTTGAGAAGCTACTGGAACAGGTTCGTGATGCGGGTTTACCACAAACTAAACCTGACGATATTATCTCCACTGAACAACAAAATGCCCTCGTTAACCATTTGAAAAAAGTTCATGGTCAGGATGCGGGCAATGCAGGACAAATCACGTTGAAACGTAAAACTACCAGTACTGCTAAAGTGGCGAGTACATCGGGCAAGGCAAAAACGATTAATGTAGAAGTTCGTAAGAAACATACATTTGTTAAACCGGATCCTGAGCAAATTAAAGCTGAAGCATTAGCGAAAGCACAAGCTGACCAACAAGCACGTAAACAGGAACCTAAGGTTGAAGCGAAAGCTGAAGAACCGAAGCAACAACCAGTATCTAAAGCGAAACAAGCTTTAGAAGCAATGCGCGCTGCTGCGAAGCAAGAACATGCGAAGCAAGAAACACCGAAAGCTGCGGTTGTTGTAAAACGTAAGTCAAACAACAAGCCAATTACAAAACCTGTTGAAACTCTAGAACAGAAAAAAGCACGTGAAGCTCAAGCAGCACAATTGAAAGCTGTAGAAGAAGCGGCGCGTCGTAAAGCTGCTGAAGAAGCGCAACAACGTACGCTTGAGCAAATGCGTCAAATGGCGTCTAAGTATTCTAACGAAGACACTACTGCGACCATTCGTGTTGTAGATGATTCTCCGCTTGCTGCCGGCCTTGTAGGTCAGGCATATGAAGATTCATTTGCGAAAGAAGACCGTGAAATTAAACGTGGTACCAATACCAACAATTCACGTTCACCTAAAAAAGGTGGTCGTCGTGGCGAAGAGCAATCTTTCCGTGATAACTCACATAAACGTGGTTTAAAAACAAGTCAAGCGAACAAGCATGGCTTTGAAAAACCAGTTAAAAAACAAGTTTATGATGTTGAAATTGGTGAAACAATTGTTGTTGCTGACTTGGCTGCGAAAATGGCGGTTAAAGTTCGCGAAGTTATCAAATCACTCATGAAAATGGGCGAATTGGTTACTCAAAACCAAGCGATTGATCAAGAAATTGCAGCACTTGTTGTTGAAGAAATGGGTCATAACCCAGTATTGGTTTCTGATACTCAAGCAGAAGACAACTTACTTGAAGCAGCTGAAGAAGCGCGTGGTGTCCAAACCACTCGTCCGCCAGTTGTGACAATTATGGGTCACGTTGACCATGGTAAAACATCACTTCTTGACCGTATTCGTCGCTCTAAAGTGGCTGCAGGTGAAGCAGGTGGTATCACACAGCATATTGGTGCTTACCATGTGAAAACTGAAAAAGGTATTATTACTTTCTTAGATACACCGGGACACGCAGCATTTACTGCAATGCGTTCACGTGGTGCGAAATCTACAGATATCGTAGTGTTGGTTGTTGCAGCAGATGATGGTGTTATGCCACAAACTGCGGAAGCGATTGACCATGCACGTGCAGCAGGTACGCCAATTATTGTTGCTATCAACAAAATGGATAAAGAGTCTGCTGATCCAGATCGCGTATTGAATGAGTTGACGACGAAAGAAATCGTACCTGAGCAATGGGGCGGTGACGTTCCAGTGGCAATGGTTTCTGCGCACAGCGGTGCAGGTATCGACGAACTTCTTGACTTGATCTCAATTCAAGCCGAACTTCTTGAGCTTAAAGCATCTGAAGAGGGTGCAGCACAAGGTGTTGTAATTGAAGCACGTGTAGACAAAGGGCGTGGTGCGGTAACATCGATTCTTGTTCAAAACGGTACATTGAAAGTGGGTGACCTTGTTCTTGCAGGTTCGTCATACGGTCGTGTACGTGCGATGACAGATGAAAATGGTCAACGTATTAAATCTGCTGGTCCTTCGATTCCTGTGGAAATCTTGGGTCTACCAGAAGCGCCAATGGCAGGTGATGAAGTTCTTGTTGTAAATGACGAGAAAAAAGCACGTGAAGTTGCTGATGCGCGTATGGATCGTGAACGTCAAAAACGTCTTGAACGTCAATCTGCGATGCGTCTTGAAAATATCATGGCGTCTATGGGCAAGAAAGATGTGCCTATTGTCAACGTGGTATTGAAAACAGACGTACGTGGTACTTTGGAAGCATTACACGTTGCACTTGCTGAACTTGCAACTGATGAAGTGAAAGTACGTATTATTGGTTCAGGTGTTGGTGCGATCACTGAGTCTGACGTAACACTTGCTGAATCATCAGAAGCGGTTCTTCTCGGCTTTAACGTACGTGCTGATAATACTGCACGTCAAAAAGCTGATGCTGATGGTATCGACATTCGTTACTACTCGATCATCTATCAATTAATTGATGATGTGAAAGATGCGATGAGCGGTAAATTAGCGCCTGAACACCGTGAAACAATTCTTGGTGTTGCTGAAGTACGTGAAGTGTTCCACTCAAGTAAATTCGGTGCTGCTGCAGGTTGTATGGTACTTGAAGGTACATTACACCGTAATAAACCGATTCGCGTATTACGTGATGACGTGGTGGTATTCCAAGGTGAGCTTGAATCTCTTCGTCGCTACAAAGATGTGGTTGAAGAAGTTCGTGCCGGTATGGAATGTGGTCTTGCGGTGAAAGGCTATAAAGACATCAAAGCACAAGATAAGATTGAAGTGTACGATGTTCAATTGATTAAACGGAGTCTTTAATGGCGGGTAGTCAACGTCTGAAGCGTATGGCGGATACAGTACAACGTGAGTTGTCAGAACTGATCCGTCAGGAGCTGAAAGATCCACGCTTAGGTGGTCTTGTGACCATCTCTGCCGTGAAGGTGAGCCCAGACTTAGGATATGCCGAAGTTTATGTGACTGTAATGGGTCGTGAGCTAGGCGATGAGCAAAGTGAAGCCGCAAATAAAGAAACTTTAGATGTCTTGAATAAAGCATCTGGTTTCTTGCGTCATGAACTGAGCCGTCGTATCAAAACACGTATTACGCCACGTTTGCGTTTCCATTACGACAAAACAAATGCTTATGGCAACTATATGTTTGGTCTAATTGCAGAAGCGGTCAAGGACTTACCTCCTACTGACGAAGCAAAAAAAGATGATGAATAATTCAGTTCGCTGAATGAAAAAAGCCACCTTCGGGTGGCTTTTTTATGTTTGAATGGTCATTATTTAAAAATACCCAATAACACACAGAATTATAACTAGATGATAAAACTAAGCTTGAAAATGACATTGGATAGTCCAGTCTATACACACAATATAATAAAAAAAATCATGCTATTGAGCAGCATATTACTCATCACTATGCCAAGTTGGGCATGTTTAAATACCTATGTAGAAGATTTTTATACATCTGATTCAGAAAAAGAAAATCAACACGAAGAACATCATGACGAAAAATTGAAGAACTTTGTCTCAAGGCATCCTAGCCCAATAGACTATCAGGCAGAAAATGATTATGCCGTACATCAGATCTACGCAGGCCGTTACGATTTAGCCATTAAGGTTTTACGTGCAATTGAAAATGAGCATCCAGGTTTACCGAAGACGGCAGTGAATTTAGGCACAGCTTATGAGTTGATCGGCAATATTTCACTAGCCAAAAAATGGATTGCTGAAGGTATGAAGCGTGATCCATCGATTCATCTTGGCAGTGAATGGATTCATCTGAATATTTTAACAGCCAAAGAAAAACGTGCGACGGCAAAATATTTTCATGAATTTCCATTGTTGAATGTACATTATGGAACAGGTTATGTACCTGATGCGCACTGGAAGAATCAGCGAAAACTCACAACAGCAGAATATGATGCTATACGAGAGCAGGCCAGTTTACAGATTAATGAGCGGAAAAATTTTGTTTCAAGACAGAATGCCGTGATGGCACAGCTGTTTTATCAAATGGAGCGTAAAACTCAGTCCTTCAGGTCAGAGATATAAGCGACACGACATGAAGTGTCGTTTGATTTAACTAAGGACTATTTTCCTTGAGTTTTGATTGTTAATATAAGTACATGAAAACCCTTAAATTACGTATAAAAGACAAACATCGCAAGGTGTTAGACCAACTAGCATCAGAAGTGAACTTCGTCTGGAATTATGTCAATGATTTAGGGTTTAGGCATTTGAAGCGGAAAGGTGAATTTCTCTCTGCTTTTGATATTGCCAAATATACGAAAGGCACATCCAAAGAATGTAATTTACATAGTCAAACCATTCAGGCTGTAACTGAAGAATTAGTCACCCGAAGAAAGCAATTTAAAAAGGCAAAGCTGAAATGGCGTGTCAGCA
>NZ_VPDJ01000020.1:0-77967 GCF_013417755.1 Acinetobacter sp. YH12231 | reverse complement strand
TGAAAACCTTCAAAATTCTTGCTGAGCGATATCGCAATCGAGGCAAAAGACTAGCATTAAGATTCAATCTAATTGCTGGAATTTATAACTTGGAGCTGAGTGAAAAATGACTTATGAAAGAAATCTAATGAAGATTTTAATAGACCATTTGCTTTTAGAAAACTAGAAAATTTTTTATGTAAAATTTCAGGTAAAAGTTATACACAAGGTATTATGCAAGTTTCATCGCAGATTCCTTTATCGGATGAGGAAAGCATCAAACTAGCAATTCATAGAATTTTTGAGGATGCTTATAACTGCTTTCTTGAAGAAGATGTTTATCTATCAGAGCACCAATTAGTCATTCATATTGGGCGAAACTATAATCCATGTGATGATTATATTAGCTCAGTTGAAGATATATATAACATTGTCAAATGTGAACAATCTGGAGAGCTACAAATTTTTATTAATGACCATACATTAATAGGTTTAGATGCATCATTTAATCTTGAATAATTACCCTCACCCTAGCCCTCTCCCCGAGGGAGAGGGAATTTTTCATTCTTGATTTACTTTCAGCTCAAGACATAAATTCCACAAATCCTCCAACACCACATCCGTCCTCCCCAACACATCATAATTCCAATATCGTACAACAGTTAAACCCAAAGCCTCTAAAAACTTAGTTCGCTCAGCATCGTATTCAATCGCATCATTCGTTCCATGCTGACTACCATCCAACTCAATCACTAAACCAATTTCATGACAGTAAAAATCCACAATATAAAGTTTGATCACATGCTGACGGCGGAATTTCAGGTTCATAAAACGTTTGGCACGTAGAATTTGCCACATGAGGTTTTCAGCATCGGTGGCTGTGTGGCGCATGTTTTTGGCAAACTCTAATAATACAGGGTCTATTTTCATTTTTATTTCCCTCTCCCTAGCCCTCTCCCATAGGGAGAGGGAACATTCATTGTGAATCTAATTTTTATTATGAAATTTCAGCCCCACTAATACATCCAAATTTATAACTTAAATTTGATATGTAATGGATTTCCCCTCTCCTTTCAGGAGAGGGTTAGGGAGAGGTGATTTTATAAAACCCCATTCCCCAACAACACTTCCAACCCTTTCACCTTCTCCATATATTTCAGCCGTTCTTTTTCCCACTTCACTTGCTCTTTCAGCACTGCAACATCGCCATCAATCACCTTATACACATCTTTCACCTGCATATTTTTCGGCTTCGGCTTTTCGCTCCAGTGAAAACTATCCGTAATGTCATCTATCTGACTGGCTAGGCGTTGGCTTTGAGCCTCTAAAGCCGTTTTATAAAACTTTAAATGTTCATCAGTTAAAGCTTTAGGGCTTTTGCCTTTATTGGTTTCAAGCTGTAATTGCAGCTTTAATAAATAAAACAAATCCTGTGCTTCATGAGCTTGATTCACCACTTGCTGCAACTCGGTTTTTTCAGCTTTTTTAGTTTCGTCAGGCTCGCGGTCTGGGTGAATCATTGCAGTGATTTTTAAATACACGGTTTTCAGTGATTGGTTCACTAACTTTTCAGCTTGTTCACGCTTTTGCGCTAAGCGTTTCCGCTGATGCTCTTCTTTCTCACGTTGATATTGTTCGCTGTCCCACTCTTCATATGACTCATATTCTTCTGTCGTTTCTTGTTCTATATCAACATAACCTTTTACTATGCTCTGTTCAGTTTGGGCTAACTTGGCTTTTTTATTCGGCTTTTGATTATGTGCATGATGCTGCTGATAAAAAGCATCAACCTCTGCAACCTTCTCCAGTTCGGCAGTATTTAAGTAGTTGGATTTTTTCAGTTGCTTTGCTAGTTTCGCAAGCTTCACATCGAGCTGAGCTAAATCTGCTTTGGCAAAGTCTTCTTGCTGTAGATGCTGCCAAAGTTGTGCAAGCTGACGGTAGTACACCGCATGCAAATCACGATAGATCGGCACAAGTTTCAGTTGGATATAACTCTGAATCTCTCTTTTGGCATTTTGCCAAAGCGCTAAGTCTTGCTTTTGCTGTTCGATTTGCTCAATCAGTTTATTCAGCTTTTTATGCTGTGGGGATAAAGCTTCAGCACTCGGGAGTAAACTGACTTTTAACTCAAAAGACATAAGCAAATTTAACGCAAAAAGAAAATTATAGCCGATCTAAGCACTAAACTTATGAGCCCTTTGCCTAACTCAAAAATCACGTTTTATTAATTAACGCTCAAACCGTTGTAAATATTGACTCAGCTCTTCCCGAACCACCACCTCATGTCCTGCATGACTTCGACTTTGTTCCAAGAGATGTTCTGAGTCGATCACTGCCACGCGATGACCATCCGCAATTAAACGGTCTACACCTTCAAAGAGCATTCGGACACCAACATCGTGTATCAAAGAAATATTAGTCAGATCTAAAATGATATGGTTATTCGCGACAGGTTCATTCTGCAATAGTCGCTGCCTCATTACAGATGAAGCGCTGTTGAACACATTTTTGTACCCACGCCGCTAAGCCATGATCAAAATGAATATTCTTTTGCTCGGTCTGAAAGTGGAGCTGCGCTAATCCGAGCTGAAATTGTAATTGCTGCATAACTATCATTTAAATTATTTAATCTTCTGCCAAGTTTAACTCACGAAAGCTGCGTACTTGGTTACGACCTTGTTGCTTTGCCATGTACAGCGCTTGATCGGCCATACGCGTGACCACAGCAGACGGTGTTCCCTCAATTGCTGTTGCCACACCAAAACTTGCACTAATCTTCAACATTTGATGGTTGGCTATCATGGTTTCAGCTTCAAAAATTGCCAATCGACAGCGTTCAGCCACGTCTATCGCCTGCTCTAAACTCTGATTTTTTAGAATTAAAATGAATTCTTCACCGCCATAACGCCCAACCACATCTTGTACACGAGTATTGTCATTTAAAATTTGAGCAACACGTTGTAAAACGGCATCTCCTGCATCATGTCCATATTGGTCATTGATCAATTTAAAATGGTCGAGATCAAGCAAAACCACTGCAAATTCAGGCCGTGTCTGTTTGCTGAGCGTATCAAGTTCATGACTGACATAACGACGGTTAAACACATTGGTCAGGCCATCAACACGGCTGAGGACTTCCATCTTTTGTTCACGGTGTCGCCACTGTAAAAGCAAAATCTGAAAAAATACTGCACTGACGATCAATATGGGCAAATACAACTCCGCCATACTCATGAGCCAAAAGGCGTTGTCGTAAAACTCACTCTGTTTTAAAGCTGGGCTGAAAATCGGTGCATATTCTAGATGGTCAATCGAAGTTTGATAGCAAATGTAGCCAATAAACAGTGTGATCGGAAATGTAATACTGAGCATAATCGCAGGACGATAAAAAACCAAACCGACCATCAGCAGATTGACCGTCCCCGCCATAGTGGCAGGACTATAGATCCCGATCATATAGCCACCATAGATCATGCCGATCCCAAACAGGACGGGCGCAAAATAGCTAAAAAACAGTCTAAAATTTAAATATTTTTTGAAATAAAGACTGAGTACTGCCAATACGCCATAACTGAGTAGGACTATACAAGCGACGATGATCCTGAACTTGAGTTCACTCGGATTAAACCAAATCCGATTGGTCGAATAATAAAAATTCATGATGCACCACTTCAACACGCTAACTTGACTCAGCATGCCAAAGATGAGGAGTAAACGCCCTTTATCGTAGTCAGACTAATTGATGATGAGATAGTCTGACTCAAACAAAAGATGCTTCAATTTACGCCATTGTACGCCCCATTTTGTACAGACAGCATTGCCCCAATTTTTCCCCATTAATCTACTTTTTTATTTTATTATTTCGCTAGTTATACAAGGTTTTAGCTTCAAAAAGAAAGTCTATTTTCACAGTTAAGCATGCAATCTTTGAAGCCTTTAAACTTCACTTGCACCACTATTCAAATTACTTTTCCGCTATTTTTTTAGCTCAATTGGTCACTTTTATATTTTTGGAATAGCACGGTTTTTATTCTAAACGCTCGGTGAATAAGATCCCATTCAGATGATCGACCTCATGTTGTACGATCCGTGCGGGAAAGCCATTCAAGGTTTTCTCTTTGACTTCACCTTGAAGGGTCAAATATCGCACGTGAATTTGCTCGGCTCTCGGGACTTGTCCTCGTGCATTCGGCACACTTAAGCAGCCTTCTTCACCCAAAACCGTGGTCGTAGATCGAGATGTAATCACTGGATTGACCATCACGATCGCCTCCATTTCAGGCGCATCGGGATAGCGTAAATTTGCACGTGAAGCCACGATAATTACCCGCTTAGAAACATAAATTTGCGGTGCGGCAATGCCTACGCCTTGACGCTCAAGCATAGTGGCATGAAGTGTTTCACTTAGTGCAGTTAACCATGCAGAACCTATTTCAGATGCTTGCACCTCTGCGGCAGTGAGCGTCAAAATTGCTTCACCACGTTGTGCAACAGCAGCAATATGACTCATGTATTTATCCTTTTTTAAGTCTAGCAAGCTTAAATTATTTAACTGATGTTACGCACGTAAAAGTAATTACGCATTTTTAAAATGATATTTAAGTTTATTCGACGAAGTCTTACATCTAGGATTTAAATAAAGGGATTAGCCTTCGGCTGGAGGTACTTTTGTTTCGGCAAAAGTACCCAAAACCATTGTCATCCGCAAAACTCGTTCACTAGTATCAAATTATTCAAAGTATCGCAAAAACATTTTTGATTAGAAGGAGTCCTGTCTCAAACACTTGCGGATGACGTTACCGCTTATCATTCTTTCATTTGAATCAAATTACGCTTCTGATGTTACTGCGTAACATCAGTTATTTAAAAAAAAACAACCATGCAATATGCATTATTATCGGTTCTGAGTATAAAACAACGGCATGCTATGGCTTTGAATCTTTTATGGTTTATATAGAGCACAAAGTAAAATAGCAGATCACACCGCCCTATACTATTGATATTTATCATTTATACATCAAGGTGTGCCATTATCTATTACCAATCTTTCTTTAAGTTAATACGACTTTATCTATATTATTTTGTTCTTAATTAATAAATTTTTCATAACTATAAGTTTTTAATAAGACAAAAAAGTTTGATTATTCAATAAAAAATTGAATCACTAAACTCCTCAAATGCTATTTGCTGCTGGAAAATATTTGCATGGAAGCTCAGCCACGCCTGACTCATCAAGATAAACGTACCCTCGGACTGTCATCACTCGGTGGTGCTTTAGAGTTTTATGACTTTGTCATTTATGTGTTTTACGCCAAAATTATTTCGGAACTGTTTTTCCCCACTGGACTCAGTCCATTTTGGGCGATGCTGAATACCTACGGTATTTTTGCTGCCGGATATTTTTTCCGCCCATTAGGTGGCGTGGTGATGGCACATTTTGGCGATTTGATTGGTCGTAAGCGTTTATTTAGTTTGTCTATTTTACTCATGGCTCTGCCTACGCTGATGATCGGTGTGATGCCGACTTTTGAAAGTATTGGCTATGCAGCACCGCTTCTGCTCCTACTGATGCGCGTGATTCAAGGGATCGCGATTGGTGGTGAAATCCCTGCTGCATGGACTTTTGTTTCAGAGCATGTGCCTGAGAAAAAAATTGGTATCGCCAATGGCCTACTCACTGCCGGCTTATCATTGGGTATCCTATTGGGCGCACTGATGTCTTTGTTTATTTCATTGCAATTTACAGAGTCAGAAATCCATGACTGGGCATGGCGGATTCCATTTATTTTAGGCGGGATCTTCGGTTTTGTAGCGCTCTATCTCCGTAGTTATTTAAAAGAAACGCCTGTATTTAAAGCCATGCAAGAAAAGAAACAATTGGCTAAAGAGCTTCCAGTGAAACAAGTACTGCAACAGCACAAAACAGGCGTTGTGATTGGTATGCTGTTTACATGGTTCTTAACCGGCTGTGTTGTTGTGCTGATTTTAGCGATGCCAAATCTACTCACGGGCGCCTTTGGTTTTGAACGGGCCGATGCCTTTAAAATGCAAAGTGCCGCTATTGTGATGCAAATGGTCGGTTGTATCTTGGCAGGTCTTTTGGCAGATCGCTTCGGTGCAGGTAAAGTGATGCTGTTCGGTTCAATCCTTGTCGCGATAATCGCGGGTGTGTTCTATAACAGCTTGGGCCATGTGGCGGCATCGACCGTGTTTGTACTCTATATGCTGCTCGGTTTGGCATCAGGTACGGTTGGTATGGTGTCATATAGTATGGTGAAAATGTTCCCTGCACAGATTCGTTTCTCGGGCATTTCATTTTCATACAATTTGGCCTATGCCATCGCGGGTGGTATCACCTTGCCATTGGTTCAATGGTTGAGTTTATACAGCAACATTGGCGCTATGTATTATATTTGGACCGTCTGTTTGGTGACCTTCTTTACTGCGATGCTTTATCGTCAACGTTTTGAAAAAACTTCGCACTAACTGATGTTACGAAGTAACATCAGCAGCGCAATTTGATTCAAATAAATTAACGATACGCGCTAAGGTCATCCGCAAGTGTTTGAGACAGGACTACTTTTAATCAAAATTGTTTTTGCAATACTTTGAAAAATTTGACGCTAGTGAACGAGTTTTGCGTATGACAATGGTTTTGGGTAATTTTGCCGAATGAGAAACAACGTTTCGTAAGAGTACCTCCAGCCGAAGGCTAATCCCTTTATTCAATCCATAGATGTAAGACCCCGTCGAATAGACTTAAATATCATTTAAAAATTGTGAAATTACTTTTACGTGCGTAACATCAGTCACTAAAAAAAGCGGTCAATGACCGCTTTTTTTAACTTGCTTTCAAATCAATTCAGGCTTTTAAATTTTTACGTAATTCATCTTCTACAATTTCAATCTCAAGCTGACTAAAACGACGAATTTCACCTTCTGCATGTTTTTCAAGTAATCCACCAATCAGTGGAACTTTGACTTTCACCGTCCAGTCCAAATTGAAACTCACTTGTGTTGCATCACCACTGACACTTCGTTTACAACTGGCTTCGAGCGGTAGGTTCGGATCTAGTTTGACGTCAGAGGTTAATGCCGCCAAATTACTAATATCCGTACGTTTCAGACGAAACGCATCTTTTAAAAACTTCTTGGCAATATCTGGAATATTTACATCCAAGTTATAGGCACGTTTTAAGGTATACATATCACCTGTTTTTTTTGATTCTAAAATTTCTAGATTTTCACCCGGTATGCGTTTGCACACCGCTTCATGCAAGCTGATATCTGCGGCTAGTCGTTTAAAATCTTCAAGTGAAACGCCATGAATTGTGGCATTGACGGTAAATTGATGTGCCATTCTCGTAATCCTTCAGGTCAATATTGGTTTTATTGTTTTATGTCGCCTAGTCTACAGTTGCTATAACTGTGTTTTGGATTAAATCGGAAAGCGCTGTGGCTGTCATTGACCCGAAACCAAGCTAGAAATACAGAATTGCCATACTTCAAGTCAATCGGGCTTTGACTTAAAGGCTTTTTTGAAAGATTTGCCCATGCTGATCTTTAAACTCGAGCTGAAATTCCCAGCCCGCATCAATTTTTAAATACATCTCCACGTAGGACAACTTTGCGCACCAATGACCAAAGTCGAGGCTAAAAATATCAAAGCTGGCTTGTTCAGGAAGCTGTTGTATTGGTTTTGCATGTATTAAAGCGCTAGGTTCAAAAGACGTGCAGTGCGAGCCATAATCATGAAAAAGTTCGAAACATAGCTGATTAACTGATGTTATGCAGTAACCATCAAAGCGCAATTTACTTCAAATAAAAGAACGATACGCGGTAAGGTCATCCGCAAGTGTTTGAGACAGGACTACTTCTAATCAAAAATGTTTTTGCGATGCTTTGAATAATTTGACGGTAGTGAACGAGTTTTGTCGGTGAGGTGCATTGCACCGCAAGATGGTTTCTTTACGAAGCACGCTTCTCATTTTGCCGAATGAGAAACAATGTTCCGTAAGAGTACCTCCAGCCGAAGGCTAATCCCTTTATTCAATCTTTAGATGTAAGACTCCGTCGAATAGACTTAAAAATCATTTTAAAAGTGCATAAGTACTTTTACGTGCGTAACATCAGTTGTTAATTTAAGATCATGCTATGCACCATACCATCTCGATCACGGTGTACCAATTTGATTGCTTGTGAATAATCGATCAAGACGCTTTGGTGTTTATAACTGATTTGGATGCCGTATTCATCTGCACCATCATCCAAACCGCTGATGCTACATTGTGTGCCTTGTGGAAATGCATTGAGCCATTCAGCGTTATACACATCTGCTATTTGTTCAAACTGAAAAAAGCTCGCTTTTTGCTGCAGTAGAAACCCAGCTTGTCGGTCAAAACGTAATTGCTGCTCAAGTTGAAAGTCGATAATCATGACGAGCATGCTCTTCTATTGTTCATCGGGTTCTGTCTAGCTGTAATCAGAAAATAAGCTTTGCCATCACCCGATGATCCTTATAGAGCTTTCATCGCCTGTTGCTGCTGTTTATTTTTGACTTGTGTCCATTGCCACCAACCAAATGCCGCCAAGCCCACAAAACCTGCATACAACGCCGCAGTGAGATACAGGTCTTTGTATATAAACATACCCACATAGATAATATCGACAAATACCCAAAGCACCCATGTGGCAATATGTTTCCGGCTGGTCCAATACGTTGCGAGTAAGCTAAACGCGGCCAATTGTGCATCCAAAATTGGTACGGCTGCATCGGTAAAATAGTGCAGGCTTAAACCAAAAATCAAACCGCCCACCGCAGCTAAGAGCATTTGAAAGATCACAATTTTGGTCGCAATCGGTTCAATACGGATGTCATGATCTTGTTGTTTGCCCTTCAACCAGTGATAAAAACCGTAGAAGTTCACCACCACAAAGAAAAACTGCAAAATGGTTTCGCCATAAAGTTTGTAGGTATAAAACAAGTAGGCATACAGCAAAAAAGCTGCAAAGTTAAACCACCAACACCACATATTTCGCTTTATGGTTAAAGTCACGCCGATTAAGCTAATAATGACTGCAAATATTTCTAAGTTTGACATGGTTGATTGGGCCTTAAAAAAGCTGCAGCTATTATGGAAAAAATCAGCCCAAAGGCAAGCTATATCCCACACTATTTCATATCAACTCTGTAAATTTTAAATCAAACCACTCATCCACCAGACGATGATTTTGATGTTTTGAACGCATCAGTTTTGACAGTTTTCTAACAATCGTTTAAAAACTTAGCTATGCATAAAGAATAATCAGAAGGAATCATCCAAATGTCAGAACAACAAGGTCGTGTAAGTCGAGAAATTCGTGGTCATCTTTATTTAATCGGTTTGGACCGTGCAGATAAACGAAATGCGTTTGACAGTCATTTAATTCATGACCTTTCACTGGCGCTCACTGAATATGAAGATGATCCAAATTTACGCTGTGCGGTGATTTTTGCTCATGGCGATCATTTTACTGCGGGTCTAGATCTGGTCGAACTACAACCCAAACTTGGCAGCGGGCTGTTTAATTTTCCTGATCAGCAAATTAATCCGTGGGGAACCAACTCACGACAACGAAAAAAACCAGTTGTGGTCGCGGTACAAGGGTTCTGTTTTACAGCGGGTATTGAACTCATGCTGAATGCCGATATCGTGATCGCACAGCGTCACACGGAGTTTGCTCAAATGGAAGTGCAACGTGGCATTCTTCCCTTTGGTGGCGCAACAGTTCGCTTTGTGCAAGCAGCGGGTTGGAATAAAGCCATGCGCTATTTACTCACAGGTGAACGTTTCAATGCGCAAACGGCATATGACATGAACTTGGTGACTGAAATCACCGACCAAGCGCCCTTATCTCATGCAATAGAACTTGCAGAACAAATTGCACAGGCTGCACCACTGGCGGTTCAGGCAACACTCGCTGCAGCACAGCAAGGGGTGCATTTGGGAGCCGATGCTGCCTTTGCTCAATTGGATCAGCACTTACAACCACTACTAAAAACACAAGATGTACAAGAAGGTGTGATGGCCATGCTACAACGTCGCGCAGCCAATTTTCAGGGCAAATAACCCTTTATTTAAACTGAGTAAACCCTTTACGTCCTGCCTATCAAGAGAAAAATTATGTCAACGGATTTAGAACCAGCAGCGCAAGAAATACATAGTACACCCGTGAGTTTCCCTGCAACCGATGGTTATACGCTTTCAGGCGTTGAATATCGGCCTAATACTGCCGCTAAGGCCAATATTATTATTTCAAGTGCGACAGGTGTACCTCAACAATTTTACCGTCGTTTTGCCGAGTATGCCGCAGGACTCGGTTATCAAGTACTGACTTTTGATTATCGTGGTATAGGACGTTCTGCACCGTCAAAACTTAAAGGCTTTAAGATGTCTTATCTTGACTGGGGACGTTATGACCTTTCTGGTGCCATAGCTTATATGCAACAACACGGTCAGGAAACTTTTCTAGTGGGACACTCTTATGGCGGTCAAGCACTAGGCCTTACCTCAAATCATGATCAGATACGTGCCATGTATTGTTTTGGCACTGGCGCAGGTTGGCATGGCTATATGCCCTTTAAAGAAAAAATGAAAGTTCATGTGATGTGGAATATCGTTTTTCCGCCGATGGTTGCCGTCAAAGGGTATTTGCCTTGGAGCAAACTCAATATGGGCGCTGACCTTCCTGTCGATGTCTATAAGCAATGGCGTCGTTGGTGTAAAAACCCAACCTATTTCTTTGCCGACCCTGAGCTGAGTGAGCTATCTCAACAATATGCTGCAGTTCAAACGCCGATTTATGCGGTCGCTGCGCTCGATGATGACTGGGCATTACCCAATTCACGACATGCTTTTATGCAACATTATGCGCAAGCATCAATGCACTATATCAATATTGAAGCGCAAGATTATGGTCTAAAACATATTGGTCATATGGGATATTTCCGCAAAGGTGCTGAACCCTTATGGCAGGAAGTCATTGGAAGGTTTGACGAACTATTAGTCGGTTAAACCAATTTACTTTATACACATCATAGTGATTTATTTGGATAGAGAGATACATGCGTCCACGGAAAAACACCTCAGAACATCTATTACTACAGTCAGCACACGCCTTTAAACGCTATGGCTATATGGGCTGCAGCATGGGGAAATTGGCTGAAGCCTGTGGACTTTCAAAAGCTGCGTTTTATTATGACTATCCGAATAAAGACGCTTTGCTGATGGAAATTTTAAACCTGACACACGTGAAGTTAAAGCACAGTATTTTTCAGCAATTACAGCGATCCACTGCATCACCTCAACAGGCTTTCTCACACATCCATCAACAGGCCATCCAGTTTTTTAGCCAAGGTGGATTAGGCTGTTTGGTCGGGATCTTAAGTATGGAGCGGCAACATTTACCTGCCGAGATTTTTGCAAAATTACAGTCCATCTTTCAGGAGTGGCAACTCGCCTTTGAAGTGTTTTTTAAGCGATGCATGACCATCGAACACGCCGCTCAACTTGCCAAAGTCAGCTTGGCGGATTATGAAGGCGCTATTTTAATGGCCCGAATAACCGATGATTTGAGTTATCTCGATTTAGTCCAAGATCGCATTTTGCTTCAACTTGCGGAGTCTTGATAGCGATATTCAATTTTATGTTCTTCGCCAAAACGGTCGACATGTGTATAAAACTCACCGTATCGGCCTAAATAATACTCGAGCGATTGATTGTAAAAACTCCAATAAATCGACCATTCATTCAGATCTAATTGGCGAATTTGAGTTTTACAATTGACTGGCATGCGACGTAAAAAAACTTCTTGTAACTGTTCGGCCGCCTGTAGCGAATCTAATTTGTATTGTTGTTGAAAGAAAATTTCCGCAATATCATCAAAAAGTTGCTGTTCATATTCATCAACTTCAATGACCTGATCGACTTGGCGTATAGCATCATCATTCGATGCTAAAGAGATACTTTTCGATTTTTTTGGTGCTTGGTAACGCGTATATTTTTGACGATATTTTTCTGTTTTTATTATTTTTTTGACCACGATTCCTGCTGCAGACAACGCAATCAGAATACACATCACAATGAGAAAATTAACCATAATAACAACCTACTGCCGATGACGCGCATGCACATCTTGAATCACCGAATATTTTTATGGACTAATATAACGCACAATAACGTTTAAAATTCATACAAAATTATTTTAAAGCTGAAATTTGGCCTATTTTCTTTGCTAATTTATTTCAAACTATTACACCTGCTGAAATCATTGAGTATGTATACATTTCTAAAAGATCTATTATTACTTTAAAAACAGTATAGTTAGATGCATTTATGTGGTTATTTATCCATATTTAATGATTAATTTATAAATATACATTTGTAAATTTTGCAACAATTTTGAAATAAAAACCCAACCCAACAGCGCAATGGCAGCAAAAAAACATAAAACGCAACAATAAGCCTCTTTAAGCACAGGGCGATATCTTCTGAAATGGCAGGCTGTTGGAGTTTTTTATAAAAAGAAAAAATTATGATACGCGAAGCACAAATCCAGGACATACCCGAAATTATTCACGTGATTCACAACAGCATTCGTTCATGTATCCAGGACCATCAACGTAATGAAAGTGTGATTCAAACTTGGCTTGAGGAGGCAAACCAATCAAATATTTTAATGTGGATGCTTTACAACGATAGTTGGGTCTACGTCAGTGACAATCGAGTGGTCGGCTTTATTTTAGTCAGTGATCAGGGACAAATTTTACTGAACTATATCTGCCCAGAACGTCAGTACCAAGGCATTGGTAAGGCGTTATTGTTAAACATGATTCACTGTGTCCGGAAAAAGAATATTACCGAGATCAGTCTAGAAAGTACCCATACGGCACTCGCCTTTTACCAAAAATATGGCTTTGTCACACATCAGGATTTTGAGCCTGCTGATGTTCCGCTCAAATTGGTTAAACAGCTCTGTTAGTAGAGAGATAAAGTTCATAGAAGGATAGATTTTCAAACAGCATGAATTTGAGAGATGAATTTAAATGAGTATTGGCAATGGTACTAACAATAGCACCGCAAAGTTTTCACCGTTTACAACGGAGTATCAAGGCTTAAGTTGATCGCGTCCTGCCTGTTTGGCCATATATAAATAATGGTCTGCATGCTTCATTAAGGCTTCGATACTGTCGAAGTCATTCTGCTTATCCATCCATGCCATCCCCAAACTCAGTGTGACGTAATTTTTGTCATCACCCCGATTAACATGTTCAAGCTGTTCATTACGCATGGCTTCGAGTACCAATTGCAATTGCTCTTGGGCAATCGCATACGGAACATCATGCATCAATATGGCAAACTCCTCTCCCCCGTAGCGAGCCACATAGGCTGAACTTGGCAGAGTGTTTTGCATGGTTTTCACGATCTGCTGTAACACCTCATCGCCTTTGAGATGTCCATAGTGGTCATTATAATTTTTAAAATAATCGACATCTAACATGGCAAAGACCAATGTTCGATGGCTATGAAAACGGACCTCCGAATATAAGCGTTGAATTTCAGCATTCAGTGCACGACGGTTGAATGCCCCCGTTAAGGCATCAATACGAATTTGTAGCTCTAATTTTTTATTCAGCTCATGGAGCTGTAAGGTGCGCTCTTTGACTTTCTGATCGAGTGAACTGTTTAGCTCAAGCAAACTATTATTCAACTGTTCCGTATGCATCGACTGCTGTGCATAATGGTGCGATTGCTGAAACATGATCAACAAGGCATACAAACTGGTTGAAATGAACGATAAATTGACTGAATCAATCAAATTCATCATCAGCAAGAAGTCGTTTAAAAAAGTAATGCACAGGAAAATAACCGCGATTAAATTTAATTTTGAATACGGTTCTTTCTTTTTCAGTGTTAGGTAAAAACCATACGCAAAATTACTCAGAACAACGATCACATAGGCAAAGCTGTAGGTTGCCAAAGGCTGAAAAATCTCAGGCGTCGAAACAAAAGTCACTGAAATATTCAAAGACAACAGCAACATCGCTATCTGATAATTTAAGGTAAATAAATAGCGACGACTGAGTAAGTGGATATAACTTAAAAAGAAAATCGACGCCAAATAAGTAAATAAATATTCTAATCGCGTGCCCCACAACCAATTGATATCGGTAAAAGTGGTATAGGCATAAGGTGCTGAAAATAAATTATGGAATGCTAAAAAGACAATAAATAAGCCAAACACCAAATTACTTCGGCTATTGCGACCGCGTAAACCTCGGAAAACAGAAAATAGGATCGTAAAGAGTCCCACACCCAAGACGGCGCCCGACACCATTCCAATACTCATCATTTGTTGTTGGAATTGGCGGTTTATTGTCTTAGCAATACCAATACGCATCGGGTTTTCAAACCCGCCGTGCATACTGTTAAAACTTGAAGCCTGAATGGTTAAAGTGAAATATTCATCTTGTGCAACAAAATAGGCAATTCTCGGTGCATTCTCCGTTTTTTGTTCTGCTTCAGTACGCCCCACCTCGCCCAAACGAACGATCACATCACCATTTAAAAATACCCGATACGCACCGTACTGATTTGGAATCAATACCGCGATACGTCGACCAATAAATTGTTTAGGGATTTGGAAATGTCCAGTAAATGTCCCAAAACCTTTACTGTCCCCTGTGATGTCTTTAAATGATGCAGGCAGATAGACCGTTTGACCGACTAGAACCGAACTCGGAGACGTTAAAAATTGATTTGGATAAAACAACCATTTGCCTTGTAAGAGACTACTGGTGTCTTCCGTGAAGTAGATTTGGTTAACTTCGTTTTGATGTTTTAAATAAAACGATTTAGGCGCAGTTTCATACTGTGCTTGAGCAGTCGATACAGTGAATGCCAATGTAAAAATAATAAAGGTAAGAACCCAGAACAATCTGGTGCAAGGCAACTGTAAAGACAACGGCTTTGATTCCTGCGTTTATACTCGAGCAATTATTCTAATCTACGGTAAAAGACAAAAATAACAACTACTATTTTATCCAATTGATCAATAACTTCCATGTCACTGATCTAAAACAGTCGCTGTATTAATCGCGAGTTTTTACATCATACAATTCAATCTCAAAAATAAGATTTGAATTGGCAGGAATTACATTACCCATTTTACGTTCACCATAAGCTAAATGTGATGGCACGATTAACTTACGTTTACCACCTACTTTCATCCCCATGATGCCTTGATCCCAACCTTTAATCACACGGCCAGTACCAATCACTGTTTCAAAATAATTACCACGATCCAGTGATGAATCAAATTTAGTACCGTCTTCTAACCAGCCTGTATAGTGTGTTGTAATCAAAGCGCCTTTAACCGCTTCTTTACCTTCACCTACCACTAAGTCAATAATTTCTAATTCCGTGCTCATGCTCTCAACCTCAAATGCCGCAATCTAAATAAAGCACTATTATAAACAGAATCAGTCTGAACATGATGCCCTTGAATGCGTTAGAACTTACCGACTCAAAGTTGAGAACACAATGATTTAGATCAGTATGCAAATAAACATTTACTAGTAAAGCTCACATGTCTTGAAACATTTAGGAGTATTCCATTATCACTAAGATGCAATGGGAAGAAACGAATAAAAAATTTAAAGCGCTCTAAAAGTTTGAACGTTCATTGAATGAAGAAGTTTAAGCGCTATAAACAACGCTATTTACATAGCTAATAAAGAGGATTCTTCCATTGGCGTTACATAAATGGGGGGCTAGAAAATTTCCCGAATTAAATTTTTATTTTGGTTTTAGGTCAACTGAGTTTTAAATCGACAGTTAAATTAACAGAATCGTATTAGCTGAAAAAATAGTTATAGCGACAAGGATGCAAGCCTAAACTCACACCCATCATGAAAAGTTAAATCAAATGATAAACTTATTGCAATTGTGTCCATTCAATCACAGCTTGAGCTTTATCACCTATCAAAGTCCATTCGCCATCCATTACGTTTAATTGTAAAGACATGGTTCGTTCGCATAACTCTTGAATGGCAGCTGTACTCGCTTCAGATAATTGCCAAATCTCAACATTCTTCAGTGTTTTCAATTTGCTGTTGCGTTTATACCATTCGTCTACTGATGAGCCATAAGTAATCACAGCGACTTGTGGGCAACGAGCACTGGCTTTTTTGACTTTGTCTTCGTCAGGGCAACCGACTTCAATCCATTTCACCAATTGACCTGTTAAATCTTTTTCCCACAGCGCTGGTTCGTCTGTTTCGAAAAGATCTTTGGTAAATTCTAATGCTTCATCTGCATAGCGTGCATATGCCAAGACACGCACCATCAAACGTTCAATCGTTTCAGAAGGATGCAAAGCCATCGTCAATTGATAATCACCATATTGGTGTACATCCATATTAGCAATGTTCAAATCTGCTTTATAAATTGTAGCTTTTAGCGCCATGGTAAAGTCCTCAAATTTGGCGCCTAGCATATAAGATTTAGCAAGCTTTTGCTGCGTTGATTTACTTATTTCTCAGCTTTATCGGCATCGATACGACACTGCATTAAGCGATCTTCAAATTCGAGCCATTCACGATCAGTTTGGTAAATAATTTCGACACGATTATCGATACTTTCCTCGCTCGACTGATAATTAAACTGATCGGGATTAAAGTTAAAGGTTTTCCACCCTTGGTCTGTCTGAAAAATACCTTTGATCCGTAGCCAATCTTGCTGCTCACAGAGTAAATCTAACAGCTCAAAAAAGTCGAAGGTCCATCGTTTTGGGAGTTTCCAACCTGCGACACTATAGCCCTGAGCGGATTCAACATAATGATAAGGCAACTGTTTAATTTCTGTGGGCACATCGACCAACGTTTGCTTTTGTATCGCCAATAAAGGCTGAATTTTACGCGGACTTCCCACATAGGCGAGATCAATATTTGCCAATTTTAAATCACCTTTGACGACATTGATCCATTGCTGCTGATACGGTAAATACGCTTGTTTGAGTCGTTCCAAACCAACTTGATCGGCCTCACTCATACAATCGACATGCGACACCACCACGATTTGTGCCACTTTGAGTTGATCGGCATACAGATTTTGCGAAGTCCACTCTTGATCATGTAAGCGTGAGCCATCAACCACGGTTACCAATGCCCGCATGGCTAAATGCGGATGCCAATGTGGCTCAGTCAATTGCTCCAAAAGTTGTCCCGGATGCCCTAAACCTGTCGGCTCAATAAACAGTCGGTCGGGTTTCACCTCTGACAATAATCGTGACAACGCAATTTGCATCGGCAGTTGGCTACTACAACATAGACATCCACCCAATAATTCCTTCACCGCAAAGCCCTGATCTTGCGGCAACATCTGTTGATCGACCCCGATTTGCCCAAACTCATTCATCAGTACGGCCCAAGTTTCGCCCGCTGGCTTTTGCTTTAATAACTGCTGTAAAACTGTGGTTTTACCCGCACCTAAAAAGCCAGAAATAATATGAACCGGAATCGCACCGTGGGTAGAAACTAATTTCAAAAGTGAGTCACTCAAATAAATAGCCAATGATTGATGGCCTTTACCATAATGATTTCAAAAAAATGCTGCAAGTCTAGTCTTCATTTCTCTGTCTTCATTTTTCTAAAGCATAGATCAGCCTAGTATCCGAGGCATTGAATGATGATCTGGCTGTTAAACAGCCTGTTTATTCCATTTGCATGAATGCATGACATATCTGGTCATACTTTATTGACAAAGTTAACTCTTATATTTAAAAAAAATAGCCATATCGAAAAGAATCCTTACATTTGGATTTTAGTGAAATTTCTAGATTCTGCTTATTTACGACATCGATGTAATCATCATGTAAACAATGAATGAATCATAAAGTCGATTTGGTCATTTTTTCTTGCAAAGTTAAATGAAGATTCCGATATTTTTTTTACATTTAAAACACAGGATGGACGGTTATGTATTCATCCAGTTAACCAGTCTGTTTCACTTTGTTGCTCGCATTGATCACTCGGTTTTCTCGATTTAGCATGAGCTCTCTCCTGATGGACGTGATGATCTTTTCAGGACTTACTAAAATATATAAGGATGCTCAAAATGAAATTAACTCAAATTTTACTTGCTTCTACTCTAGCTGCTGCAGCTGCAACAAGTTTTGCTGCAAGCAAAGATAAACAAGAAGCGCCTGAACAAGAAAAAGTAGTGGTTAGCACTCAAGAACAGCCAGCGACTGAAACAACTGCTGCTGAAGGTACTGCTGCTCAACCTGCTTCAGAAGCAAATGCTGAAGGTTCTGCACCAGCTCAACCTGCTCAGTAATAGACGAATAGCGTACTCCACACGCTAAATTCATTTAGTCTGCTGCTCAACATTTATCCCTCACTAATAAAATGTTGTGCTAAATGAATTAAAGTCGCCGGATCATTGAAAAATGGTTCGGCTTTTTTATGCTCAAAGCTACTAATTGATAGATTTTAATGATCGATAAATCATTCAAAATGATTGATCATTTTAATATAAATAAATATATATCATTCACTTAAAATAAAACCCTGCAAAAAACACGACAATTCGATTCATCGTTTCGACTTATGCCTAGCTTGTTGAAAGCCTCGGGTTAGAACTTAATAGTGGCATATGTGAAGTGATTGGATGTTTACGCATGAGCAATAAAGCAAATTACACAACGGAAGTTGCCATTCTGGGCGCAGGTCCTGTCGGCTTAACCATTGCAAACTACTTAAGTAAGCAAGGTGTCAAAGTCACTGTGATTGAACAACTAGACAGCCTGATTGACTACCCACGTGCGATTGGTATTGATGATGAATCATTACGTACCATCCAATCATTAGGTTTAGTGGACCAAGTATTACCACATACAACACCGAACCACGCGATGCGTTTCTTAACCCCTAAAGGTCGTTGTTTCGCTGACATTCAACCGCTCACTCGTGAATTTGGTTTCTCACGTCGTAATGCCTTTATTCAACCACAAGTCGATAATGTACTGCTACAAGGTTTAAAACAGTACGAAACCACAAATGTTTTATTCTCTCGTCAATTGTCTGATTTTAGCCAAGATGCCAATGGTGTAACGCTAAATATTCAAAATAAAGACGGTGAAGCTGAAAAAATTCAAGCGCAGTATTTGATTGCTTGTGATGGTGGTAACTCAGTGGTACGTCGTACACTCAACATCGGCTTCGATGGTAAAACTGCACCGAACCAATGGATCGTGATCGACATCAATAACGACCCACTTGCAACGCCACACATTTACCTATGCTGTGACCCTGTGCGTCCTTATGTATCTGCTGCGCTTCCACACGGTATTCGTCGTTTCGAATTTATGGTGATGCCTGGTGAAACTCAAGATGAATTAAGCAAACCTGAAAACATTGCCAAATTATTGTCGAAAGTGCTTCCAACGACCGACGGTATTGAAGTGATTCGTCAGCGCGTTTATACCCACAATGCCCGTATTGCAGATAAATTCCGTGTAGACCGTATTTTACTTGCAGGTGATGCTGCGCACATCATGCCAGTATGGCAAGGTCAAGGGTATAACAGTGGTATGCGTGATGCGTTCAACCTTGCGTGGAAAGTTGCAATGGTTGTACAAGGCAAAGCTGGCCCTGCGCTTTTAGATACATACCAAGTTGAACGTAAAGATCATGCAAAAGCGATGATTGATCTTTCTGTAATGGCGGGTCATGTCCTTGCTCCACCGAAAAAATGGCAAGGTTTCGTGCGTGATGGTATTGCCTATGCACTCAATTACATCAAACCGATCAAGCAATATCTATTGGAAATGCGCTTCAAGCCAATGCCGAAGTACAACGACGGTGCATTGATCAATAACGGTGTTAAAGACTCACCTGTAGGTAAAATGTTCATTCAGCCACATGTTCAACTTGAATCTGGCGAAAAAGTCCTACTTGATGAAGTCATCGGTAACGACTTTGCAATCATTGCTTGGGGCGTCGATCCGAAATGGGGTCTGTCAGATGCGACCATGAAAAAATGGCAAAAATTGGGCGTTAAATTTATCCAAGTATTGCCTGCTGTTCAGCTTAGCAATGAAAATCGCACCAAGTACGACAATGTGATTACGATTGGTGATATTGGTACCGATATTCGTGGTTGGTTTGGTAAAACCACTGAATCTGTTACGATTCTTCGCCCAGACCGTTTTGTTGCAGCGATTGCAATTCCACAAACTTTAGACAGCGTGAGCCAACAATTGTTTGCAAAATTGCATGCTTAATAATCTAAATAGATCTGCAAGAATTAAAAATCACCATGCATAAAGCATGGTGATTTTTTCTATAATCACTATAAACATCGCATGCTATAATCGTTCAATACATAATTATAAGCTTCGCAAAATGCAAAAAAGATTTCAGAAATTATTCATTTATAGTTTGTTGGGCTTTATTTTTATCTGTTCACTCATTTTCGTAGAGATACATCATTTTCATGCCAATAGTTGGTTAGCTATTTTCGTTTTTTGCCTCTGTTTTCTTATTTCTTTGAATTGCTATTTATTACGCTTAGAAAAAGATGTGAACAAAAACGAAGAATCTAATTTTTTGTCCTTCCATTTATACATTTCATTTTTTTATGCAGTCATTGCCAGCTTTTTTCTCACCACAGTGATTCTTGCTTTATTTGCATTACAAACTCAATATTTTGGTCAAGATAAAAATATCATTCTAAAAGGCCAAGTCTATTCACCCACATTTACACTAGAAAAGAAGCCCTGCCGAACTCGCCTTAAATTTCCCGAAAGTGGTTGGTCTACCTTCGCCTATCTCTGTCTAGATACCAAGAAACATAAATTTTCTGGTTATTACAAACTCCATTTGAAAACCAGTTTCGCAGGGGCTGCGGTTCAGCATTATTATTGGATTGATGATCAATTAACATATCAGCAGCATCGTGCCTTAGATATGGACCCACATCAAAAAAGGCTACTCGAAATATATGCCAAACTTGAAAGAGATTTAGGCCCACCTCTATCTGATGATGAAGCCCATGATTTTTTAAATAGAACCAACAACGATTGAGTCTATTTAATTTAGCGCAATATATGCCATACATTATCTAGGCAATAATTAAAATCGCTTTATCATCTTAGTGATTGATATTTAAAACTCTTTCTTTTTAGTTCTCAAAGAAAGAGTTATATGAATAGACATATAGCAATACCAAGTTCAGCCAACAATCAAATAAGCATCCAAGTTAAACCGACTGAAACCAATGCACATTTTTTACCGATTCACGTTGCTGAATCTGCTGAATAAAAGGTTTAAATTCATCTAAATATGGCAATATTTTGAATGAAATTGCATACACCATCCAATAAGCTAAATACAAATCTGCTGCGCTAATTTTATCCCCCAACAGATATGGCTGTGCCTGCGCAAGCCCTGTTTTAATAAAATCTAAAAGTATTTTTTCATTACCAAAACTCAAACTGCCACGTTTTTCATCCATCAACTCAGTACTAATGCCGACATTTTTCATGTCCATATATTCAGTCAGCGGACCATGACAAAAAAACATCCATTTCAAATATTCACCCCGTTTTGGATCATCCAATGCGGGTGCTAAACCTTTGTCACTGAATTTATCGGCTAAATAGCTAAAGATGGCTGCAGTTTCACTGATCACAGCAGTACCATCGACCAAGCAGGGAACTTTGCCCATGGGATTAATCTTGAGATATGCCGCTTGATGCATCTCTTCATATGGCACTTCAATAATGTCAACTTCTGACTCGATGTCTAATTCTTTTAATAAAGGCAGAATGGTATTACTGCGTGAGCGTGGATTGCTGTAGAGTTTCATTGCTGGGTTCATTGTAGATATCCTTATTTTCATCCTTGTTGTTCTGTCTATTACTATACGCGGCTTTATGTAGAATTATGTTGCGTTCATCCGTGCTTTAAACACTTTCCGATACAATACGCCCGACTAATAATTACGCTAAATTTGAATTTATATTTAAAGCAAAAAGTATTTACTCCGACTTTCTGATAATCAAACAATTGAGCTCTACATCGATGAAAAATAAATATTTAATTGCCATGTTTACGGTGATTTTAATTTCAGGCTGTTCCAAGAAAACCGAAGAAATGGCAACTGAAGCCAGCGCAGATGCACAACCTGCTCAAGTCAGTACACAGCAAGATCAAGCAGCGGAAAGCACTTCCAATGAGCCGTCTACCACGCCTGCAACAACACAAAAACCTGAAACTATTTTAAATGAGCAGGTCAACCCAGCCGAAGCCTCTCGTAAAATGGTTCGAGAAGCCAATGTCAGTTTTGAGTCGAAAGATGTGGTTAAAACGGCCTTAGAAATTGAAAAACTCACGCTAAGTTTAGGTGGCTTTATTGAACAGAAAAATATCGACTTTGTGGTGCAAGAGAGTCAATCCTACCCGATTGCTGACGGCAAAATTAAAATCTTTGAAAAAATAAATCCGCAAGCGGAAATGATCATTCGTGTGCCAAGTGAAAAAGCTGCACATTTCGTTAATCAACTGTTGCCCCTTATGCATTTTTTGAACCGTCAGCAATATTCGGCAAAACGCTATGAGCTAAAACTACTCGAAGAAAAAATGTCGCAAACAACGGTCGTGCCAGACCATGTAGCAGCAGCGCAAGTCAATGAAATCTCACGCCTGACTCGCTTAGAAGTTCAAGATCGTGTCCGCTATAGCACGATTGTGATTGGCTTTACTCAACCTGCCACTGTCCGTGAACATATCGATATTAACCTTGATGCTGTTGCGCAGTTAAATGGCGATAGTTTCTGGCAAAGAGCGTGGTATGGTATTCAAAAAGGTTGGCAATTTGTGTTGAGCCTACTGGTTATTCTCATTACGATTTGGCCACTCTATCTGATTATTTTTATCGGTTTGATTGCCTACCGCGTGATGAAACCCTATTTACAAAAATGGTTTAAATAAATCAGAGCGATAAAGGCAACTTATCATTGAGTCTTTGATTAAAAATACGATAAATAAAAAATCCCGAAGCGCTTAATTCAGGATTTTTTTATTTAAATCTTAGGGCAATATTTAAAGGCTTAGAAAAAGCCCATATAGAACTGCTCTTTTAAGACTTTTAAAATCAATTCGATTGCATCATTTTTACGATCTTTTCGATAGCTCGCATACAAACCAATGGTCGGCAAAGGTTCAACCGTACTTTTAACCAATATTTTATCACCGAGCAATGGAATGACATAAGACGGTACCAAACTCCACCCCACGCCCATACCGACCAAATTGACATTTAACAAAATATTGGTCGAATGCTGTACCAAGTTCACATTCAGTTTATTTTGCTTAAAGAAATCTTGAATAATTCGGTATAGCTCAGGTGATGAATGTTCATCACTAATAATAAAATCCTGATTATTCATGTTTTTAATGCTAATGTGCCGCTGTTCTGCCACAGGCGAATTTTTCGGTACAATCAGCGCCAAAGGCTCAGTAAAAATCTGAACAGATTCTATATCAGGGCTTTCTTCGACATAACGGGTAAAGGCAATATCAATTTCCCCTTTACGCACTGCACTGATCTGATCGACATCCATTAAACTATGAAAATGAATTTTTAACTCAGGAAACTGAGCACGGATATTCGGCATGATATAAGGAAAGACCTTCATTTCAGCCACAGGAACAAAGCCGATATTCAGTTGTTCTTTACTGAGCTGCGCAATTTGACGCGCATCTATCATGGCTTTTTCAGCATGTTCTAAACTCAAACGCGCTTCTTTTAAAAAGGCCTGACCTTCTGCAGTCAACTCAACTTTTCGGTTGGTTCGCATCAATAATTGCACCCCAACTTCCTGTTCTAAGTCTTTAATTTGCTGACTTAAAGAAGGTTGCACAGTACACATTCGCTGCGCAGCCTTGGTAAAATTTAGCTCTTCGGCAACCGCAACAAAATATCGTAGATGTCGTAATTCCATTATTCAGCTCCTAAAGCACTGCGTTTAAATTGGTTTGCCACGAATAAACGATACATCCACAAAGTGAACAGCACCATCACCGCACAAAATAAATAGGTTGCCTGAAATCCAAAGTATGCAATCAGCACACCCATAATGACCGAACCGACAGCAAGGCCAATATCAAACAAGGCAAAAAAGGTGGATATCGCATGTCCCATTCGGGCTTTTTCTACCGTTTGAATCGCGACCGTTTGCAGGCATGGGAAAACTGAACCGTAGCCGATGCCCATAAAAACTGCCGATATCCAAAGCAGCCATTGATTCGTGAGAAAACTCACAACCACCAAACCAATGGCAAAGCAAATAAATGATGGATAGATGACTGCACTCGGGCCTTTACGATCATAGACTTTGCCAACCCAAGGACGGACGAGCAACATCGACACAGCAAAGACAATAAAAAAGATACTGGTATAAGCGAGTAAATGCTTCAACTCTGCATAAGCGGTGATAAAACTCATCACACTCGAATATGCAAATGCGGTCAGCAATGCCACAAAACTGATGGCAAGTACCCGTGTTTCTATCACATCACGCCATTGGATGGCTGCGGATTGGCTCGCTTGATCACTTGATTTATGCTGTACGTGTTCTTGTATTTGAACCAACCACGTAAAAATATAGCCCACTGCAACCAATAAGGCTAATACTGCAAATAAGGTACTAAAACTGCTGGATTGAATCATACTCAGCGCTAAAAATGGCCCGATCACCACTCCTAAGTTGGTCGACATGACAAAGTAGCCCATGCCTTCGCCCTTTCGATGATCTGGGATGTAATCATTTACGATGGGAACATTGACCGTGGTTAATATACTGAACCAAAAACCATGTAAAAAACGAATGACCAACAACGACCACATGCTGTCAATCCACAAATAACTCAGCGCAAAAACGACAAAAATAAAGCCTGAAATACGTACAGAATTGGCTTTACCAAAACGCTCAATGATCATGCCGGAAAAGGGACGAATCGCAATGGATGACACCAAAAACAGCGTTAAAGCCATACCCGCTTGCTGAATCGAACCACCCAATTCTTTCATAATATAAATGGGTAATATGGTCAGCAGCGCAAAGTAATAGCTAAATAAAAACAAGTTATTACACAGACAAAAAACAAAAGACTTGTTCCATAACGATGCCTGATGTTGAGTAGTCATGAGGTCATTGCCTCGCTGCTACGCGTGGCTTGGTGCTCCGTAAAAATCGGGTTTAGCGCCAACTGCACCAGTCGCTTGATATAGTCTTCATCTGGCTGAGTGTTAAAGAAAATGATCTGATAATGAATCGGGCCATACAACATATCCAACATGAGTTCGAAAGGATAATCCGCGCGAATTTCGCCTCGTTGAATGGCCAATTGGATCAGCTCACGTGTCGCTTCACGTCGAGGTAACAAATACTGTTTAAAAAACTCACCTGCTGCTTCACGATGCTCTGCCAAAACCACGAGCAATGCTCGACCCACGTGCTGATTTAAAGCCCGTGATAATTTGAGCAATTGTTGATTTAGATTGAACTCTAAACTTTGTGATAAATCGAGTTCAAACACCGAGGCGGTGTGCGCTTTAAAAGCATCGAAAACCAGATCGGACTTATGCTTCCACCAACGGTAAATCGTCGATTTTCCAACGCCTGCGCGAGCGGCAATATCTTCAATGGTCATGCTTCGATAATCACTTTCCGCCAAAGCATCTGTGACCGCTTGTAAGATACATTGCTTACGCCGAGAAGTTTTTTCAGTTTCACTCATAATTTAAAAACGAAACGCTACGTATCGTTTTATATTAAACAGTATTGGACTGAATGACTATCATTAACTGAGCTGTGAAGAATAAACTTTAGTCGCACACTCGGAATTCAAATCCCAACTGCACTCTCCAGACGAATTTCAGAATAAAAAAAGATCGCTTAAGCGATCTTTTCAAATATTCAGCCACCAAAGCGATTAGCTTTGTGTCGACTTTTTATAAATACTGCAAGAAGGATGATGATTTTCCTGTAAACGCGCCACTTTACGATGTTCCGCAGCTTCGAAGCGACAACGTTTCCAGTCATTATCTAGATTTAATGCCGGAATTTGTTTTGGTTTACCTTGATCATCAACAGCGACCATTGTGAAATAGCAACTATTGGTATGACGCACTGTACGTTTTTGAATGTTCTGCGCTTCAACACGAATACCAATTTCCATAGAAGTACGACCTACATGGTTCACACTTGCAAGGAAAGTCACTAACTCACCCACGTGAATTGGTTCTTTAAAATTTACTTTATCGACTGATAGTGTCACCACGTAGCTACCAGAATAGCGACTTGCACAAGCATACGCGACTTGGTCTAACAATTTTAGAATCGTTCCACCATGCACATTACCCGAAAAATTCGCCATGTCAGGAGTCATTAAAACTGACATCGATAATTCTGACTGGTCGTCTAGTGCATTCGCAATTTGATCTAATGGGGACATCTTGTTTCTCTAGACTCGTGATATAACAATGATTAATGTGATTATTATATAGATTTTAATCAAAATTAAATGTTCAAATCGGCAAAAAAACCATCATTATTATTTATAGTGATCATACCATCATTCAGTAAAATATATATCGATATCGATATACACCCGATAAACAAGAATTTATCACGTTATCTATACGATTTTTAATTCAAGCTGTGCTGTGTTTTATATTTAAAACACATCCATTAAAACGCGTTGCTCCATCGATTCAACACAGCACTGCATTTAACTTAATCTTCTAAGACTTTTAACATCTCGAAAGAGACGTTATCATAGCTGGTTTTTTGTTCACCATCATTAGTGCTTTCTAGCGTATAAGAATTATCGACATGTACATGAGTGACAATAAATACGCTATCTTCCATCATCGCAAGCTTTACTTTTTGCCCCACATCAAGCGTTTTCATCTACTGCTACCTTTAAAATATTTATTGGTTTTAAGTATTAATAACCTGATGATATTCTAAACACTTCAACGCTATTGGTAAACGTAAGCACATGAATAAAAATGCTAATATAGGTATATACTCTTAAAATCTACGTAAAACCAATTAATAGGATTTTCTTAATTAATTTCAAATAATTAACTGTGTATTTTTTTATTATCACGATTTTTATATCTGGCAAATCTTTTGATTAAGACCTAAAACCAATCAACATCCAATATATTAATGATTACTAGATACTATTGAGCATGGGAAAAGCTGAGAGCAAAAATTAAAATGCTTTGCTGAAATAAAAATGCACCCTGAGAGGTGAACAGGATGCATGTCAATTTACGGATCGTACCAACCTAGTCTTTGGCTGCTAAATAAGGAATATGATGTCCCTTGCTATATTGATGTTCAGCATAAACCCGAGAAATCTCTCCAAGTTTTTCTAAGGTTGCCTCTTCACCTGCAAGCATCGTCGCTTCACGACCTTTTACATCAAATATATGTGCTTTTTCACGTAAATCAGGTTGAATCACAATGTCTGCTCGCTTGAGTTCTTCTTGAGCTAAACGATTTTGCATAATATTGATATTTTGGTTAAACAAGCCCCAAACATTAGACGTTTCGGTATGAATAGGTCGTGCCAAAATATCTACTGCAATAATAATATCTGCCCCTAAATCGCGTGCAACATCCACAGGAACAGGGCTGACCAATCCGCCATCAACATATTCTGTGTCTTCAATAATCGTTGGAATAAACATGCTCGGAATCGACACCGAAGCACGAACAGCCTGCCCCGTATTGCCATAGTTGAACACGACTTTTTTGCCATTCTTTAACTCGGTTGCCACCACATACATTGGGGTTTTTAGCAACTCTAAAGGCACGTCATCAACTTGCTCATTGATATAATCTTCAACTTTTTTACCGTCAAAAAAGCCTTTTTTGTCCAAGCGTATTTCTCGAACATCATTGGCTTTCATATTTAAGGCGATATCTCTTAACTCATTGGCACTTTTACCTGATGCATAGATTGAACCCACAATGCTACCCGCACTGGTTCCAACAATGAAATCTGGGTGTATTCCCTGCTGTTCAAGTATCTGAATGGCGCCAATGTGTGCATAACCACGTGCCCCACCACTCCCTAAAACCAAAGCAACAATCGGACGCTTTTCCTGCTTTTTCACTTTTTTAAAGTCAATGCGGTTATTCGCCACCTGTGCAGGTGCTGCTGTATAAGTCCGAATTTGTGCGGTTGTTTCAGCGCTGACCGTTTTTGAGCCCACACTTTGACAACCCACAAGGCTGATTGCGAATGCAGTCATCAAAACAGTTATGCTTTTCATTGAGAGATATTCCAAATGCAACTCGAGATTTGAAGAGAAAAAGTAGTCTAATCAGTCCGCATTCACGTCACTGTTATTATTCGTTAATGCCTCTGACCGATGCACATTATATTGACATACAACCTAGAAAGTCATTGGCTGTCAAAATTTCAATGTCTAGCAGAATTTCCACATCAGGATTTAAGCTCTTATCTAGCAAAAAAAGCCCCGACAACGGAGCTTTTTAAAGTTAATTTTTGACTTTACCAAATATCGGAATTAACGCGATCCTTATATTTTGGATGTTCATCCATTTTAAACACAGGCTCTTTTACACCACGTTTTAACTGTGAGGTGTAGTCTTTCATCAACATCAATAAGAATGGAGTCAGCAATAAAATCGCAAAAAGGTTAATACTCGCCATCACGCCCATGAAGAGGTCTGCTAAGTTCCAAATCAGGGGCACACTCATGATTGAACCAAAGTACACCATCATCAGGACGAATACACGGAATACAAACATGACCTTAGGATTGTTATTGATAAACTGTACATTACCTTCAGCATAAGCATAATTACCGATTACTGAAGAATAAGCGAATAAGAACAAGATAATGGCAAGGAAGTCATCTCCCCATGCGCCAATCTGGCTTTCAAGCGCCATTTGTGTCAAAGCAACGCCTTCAAAGCCTGCATTATCATACAAGCCGGATGCCAAAATAATGATCGCCGTACAAGTACACACCACAAATGTATCGACAAATACACCGAGCATCTGAACCAGGCCTTGATTGACTGGGTGTTTAACATCTGATGCTGCTGCGGCATTGGGTGCAGAGCCCATACCCGCTTCATTCGAGAATAAACCACGTTTAATCCCCTGCATCATTGCCATAGAAACCATAGCACCGAAAAAACCACCTGCCGCAGCATCAAATTCAAAGGCTTTACTGAAAATTAACTGGAAAATATCTGGGAGAATCGCAAAGTTAGCAAATGCAACATAGAAAGCAACTGCGAGATAAAGCAACGCCATAAAGGGTACAAATCTTTCTGCAACTTTGGCGATTCGTTTAATCCCGCCAAAAATAATCAGCGCGGTAATAAACACCAAGAATAAGCCCACCCAAGAGATTTCGAAACCGAAACCACCTAAGTCTAAAATGATATTGGCTTTATCCCAGCCCCACGCATGTGAGGTCGCACCTGTAATCGCATTGGCTTGCACCGCATTAAAGACAAAACCGTAAGTTGAAATCAGCGCGATGGCAAAAACCACACCCAACCACTTTTGCTTCAAGCCTTGCGTGATGTAGTACGCTGGACCACCACGAAATTGCTGATTTTGCGTATCACGCACTTTAAAAAGCTGTGCAAGTGAAGATTCCACAAATGCTGAACTCATCCCTAAAAATGCGGTAAACCACATCCAGAACACCGCACCAGGCCCACCAATCGCAATCGCAATTGCAACACCTGCAACGTTACCTACACCGACACGACTGGCTAACCCTGTCACAAAGGCTTGGAATGGTGTAATCCCATGTTCATCATCGCCTTCTTTACGGCTAGATTTCATCACTTGAATACTATGAAAAAATAGACGAATCTGAACTGCGCCAGTGATTAAGGTATAGAAAATACCAACAGCCACTAAAAATACGACTAAGAAATCCCAAAGTGGATCATTAAAAACTTTGACCCAGCCCATGAGAGTTGCATTTAATTGTTCATCCATAATCAATACCTAAAATGCGAATACAAAAACAAAGGCTCTAATTTAGAGCCTTTGTAGAATTAAGCGAAAAATTTGAGAATTAACTGAATAACCGTCGCATTAATTAAGTCAACAAAGAATGCACCACATAGCGGTACAATTAAAAATGCCTTATGTGAAGGGCCATACATATTTGTAATCGCTTGCATATTTGCCACAGCCGTCGGCGTTGCACCCATACCAAAACCACAGTGACCTGCTGATAAAACAGCAGCATCATAGTTTTTACCCATGACACGGAAAGTCACAAAAGCAGCATACAAAGCCATCGTCAGCGTTTGTGCACCCAAAATGACTACAAGTGGGCCAGCGAGATCGGATAATTGCCATAACTTTAATGACAACAATGCCATCGCCAAATACAAAGATAGAGATGCATTACCAAATACATCGATAGCGCGGTCGAAAATTTGTACACGGAAAATACCCTCCAGTACATTTCGCAAAATTACACCACCAGCCAGTGCCCAAACAAATGTCGGTAATTCAAATACAGTACCTTTACTAAAATCGGTCATGAAGTCCGCAAATGCTAAACACCCTGCAAATAAACCTAATGTGGTAATCGCATTATCTGCTGTAATGAGACGAACTCGATGCGGATATTCAAACGGCACATATTCTGTTGAATTAATATCTGCTAAAGGAGTGTTATCACTTTTTTCAATTTGTTCATGAGTACGTGGCGTTGCAAGTTGATAGCGGTTAATTAATAGCTTAGCCAGTGGACCACCGATAATGCCGCCAATAATCAAACCAAATGTCGCACTTGCCATACCTAAGGCTAATGCACCTTGAATGCCATGTTGAACTTCTAAAATTTCACCCCATGCGCCTGCAGTACCATGACCACCAGTAAGGGTAATAGAACCTGCAATCAAGCCAATCAGAGGGTCAATACCTAGCACCGTCGCAAGACTGATACCTACGAGGTTCTGCACCATGATGAATGAAGCAACAGCGACTATAAAGATGACCAAGCCGATTCCTCCCTCTTTTAATTTGGCAAAGTTTGCACTTAAGCCAATAGAAGCGAAGAAAATCAGCATGAAACTCGTTTGTAATTCACTACTCGTTGTAATGCTATAGCCCCAAAGACTGTGCACCACCAAAGAAATAATTGCGGCAACTAAACCACCGGCAACAGGCTCTGGAATGTTGTATCGACCTAAAAATCCAATACGATTAACAAGAAATCGTCCCAACAAAAGCACAATTACCGCTGCGATTAAGGTATAAAACGCGTTAAAACTAAATTCCATATAATTTGTCCAAAATTATTTGAATATTTTTAAAGCTCTTCTATCAGCATTAGCTGCCTTTATGGTCTGAAATACAACTACATTTTGTAATTTCAAATCAATAATGCAATTCAACGACTCAAGCTAAAGAGTTTGAAAAATATTCATCATCTGATTCAAATAAGTAAGTCTGAGCTTTAAAAATTAACTCAAAATGACTAACAAATCGCTAAAAGTTTTAAATTGAGAAACAGCCTCAAATGAAGCAAATTCAATGACAGAACATTGTGTATGTCTGTACTGTTTCGCACTATTTCTGAAAAGTCGCACATTATGCAGCCTGAACAATAAAATTTCAGTATTTTTTATTACAAAAAGTTAATTTTCCTATAATTTAAAGTTATATCTAATTGTTTTTATTTAAATACATTCGCATTTTTAATCTATATAAAATATTAAAGATTTAAGCGTAATCCATATACTGTACGTGGTTCAACGACATCATGACTAGGCTATTCGGTGACTTTAATTGCTCAGACATATTTGTTCATCTGCTTTGTTACACTCCCTGTTTAAACAAAAAAAGCCTGAACTGAGTCAGGCTTTTTTTGTGCGATTAGAATCGGTCGTTGAGCTTAGAAGCTATATTTAGCCATTAAACCAACGCGGTCATCGTTATAAGATTCACCCGCAAAGTTTTTGCGTTTACCGTTTACATATTCCAAGCCAAGTTCAACTGGTTTTACAGGTGCATAAATAAAGTTAATCCAAGCTTGCTGTGCTTCTTCATTCGCATTTGAGTTAGATGCATCTTTCGCATACGCGCTGCCATCATCCGCAAATAGCGCGCCATAAGCTAAAGTTGAACGTAGTTTTTCATTAAACTTATAGGTTGCACCCACTTGTACAGCAGTGAATTTATTTTGCTCGATGTTGCCATCGACTACAGAGTAAGCCGAGTTAGAACCATATAAATAGTTACTATTACCTTCTGTATAAGAAACATCACCATTCAATTTCAATTGATCAGTGACTGCATAAGATGCACCCGCTGCTACACCCCAAGCTGTTTCTGTGTCATCTGCTGCCTTAGATTTGTAGTTTTCAACCAATGCACGAGCTGACGCGTTACCTTTACCTGCCGCAAAACCTTGAGTCAATTTTGCAGTTAAATTTGGAATGCGGTAAGTCGGATCTGTAGCAACAGTCCCTTTACTATCCCCTTCTTCTGCAGAAACGAATAATTGAGTATCTGGAGCTAACTTGTAGTTGTAACGAACTTGAGGAGTACGTGTAGTACCACCACCGACGTTTGTATTAAAGTCAATCATTTCTGGCGCATGACTAGACAAGAAGTTTGATGTCGTTTGACCAAATAACCAGTTGTTAAAGGTTAAATAACCATGACGTAGACGAATAGTTTCGCCACTTCCATTGAAATCGACCTCGATTTTACCGCCCACTTTATCATCACCACCGACCGGTGCTGTAAAATCTAAACCAAAACGTGTGGTTTTTGCTGTCGCACGTAATTTATCTTTTGTATTTCCATCTGTAGACGCAATTTTGTTGAAGTCATCATCAGCACCTTCAATGATGTAGTTTGCATCACCACGAACAAAACCATAAAGACTTACATCTGCACCAGTTTTAGATTTCAAGCTTGCAGCTGGAGAAGCTGGTGGCGGTGGTGGTGCAACAGGACGCGCTTTAACTTGCTGAATCTCTGTTTGTTGCTGTTGTTGAACTTGCTGCTGCGCTTTAATCAAACTTTTTAGTTCTGCGACTTCAGCACGTAATTGTTCAATTTCAGAAGTATTGCTGCCTGCATGAGCCATTGAGACCGTTGCCAAACTCATTGCAACAACAAGGGTTTTCATTGGGTGGAATACAGTTTGAGTTTTCATCCTAAGCTCTCTATTGTCCTGTCATTGTTGTATACCCTAAATCCGGGTGCTTTGTTATTCAGCTATTTGAGCGGACAAATTTCATGCTGCCTATCCGTGCTTTAGTCGCATTAGAACCTTAACTTGTAGCCCCCAATAACGAAATACTTGAAAGCAAAAAGCAAGAAACCTGAATCCATTACTGAAAATAGACTGAAATATTTAGTTAAAATTCAGACTTAGCCGATTCAGATGGCAAAAAAGCTCATTATTCATACCTTAAAGGTAAAAATCCATACTTTATAGGTATGTTATAAAAATGATAAAATCCGACATATTGCCAATAGAGGCATTCGATATATAGTGATCTACATAAAGCACTGTGTTTAATGCAAATAATACTTATTTATCAGTTGCTCTATTTCATTCGAGTGGGACAACAGCGATCCACCGTATCACTAATTATTTCCAAGTGGATGATTGTTTAGATATAAGTTTCGAGTAAACAGCAATAGAATTCATAATGGGAAAATAGCGCCCTCATTCATCGTTATGGATGATGAACATTTATAATGAGTGACGCGGATATTTGATCAATAATACACGTACGTTGATGACCGACGTTTAAGTCAGACCTGCTAAACGTCATCACCTGCATTTAGTTCACCCCATGGCTGAAGCTTTTAAACTACGCATGGTGAACATTGCAACAACCACAAATAGCAGCATAATCAGGGCCATATTGATCAGCGCTGACCATACTAAAAAGTTCAAAAACACTCCGGCCAATAGACCACACGCAAATTGCATACTTCCCATGATTGCACTGGCTGTGCCAGCTCGTGAGCCTTGTTCAGACATCGCCAAAGCCATTGCATTTGGACCAGTGAAGCCGATTGATGCAACACATAAGAACATGCCCAACATTACAACAACGATAGATGAAAGATTAAATAATCCTGCCGCCAATAAGATCAGCACACCACACAATTGAAGTGCATTACCCAAGTGCAATCGATGGCGAACATCCAGTCGATTTGCAAGTTTCTTATTGAGGGTCGAAAACACCATAATCCCTAAAGCATTCGCACCAAATACGTAAGCAAATTGCTGTTGGCTCAGACCATAACCATCCATCAAAATGGCAGATGAGCCACTGATATAACAAAATAAAATCGCGCCAGAGAAACAGCCTGTGAGCATCGGTTTACGGAAAGTTTCGTCCTGTAAAATCACACTATATAAGCCTAAGACTTGTTTCAGACTTAATTTTAAGCGCCGCTCGACAGGTAGGGTTTCTTGAAAGAAAAAATGTACGCAGAAAAGACAAAAAATACCGACAAGCACCAATACCGCAAATATGTATTGCCATTCAAACACCTGTAACACCCACGCGCCTAAAGTAGGTGCAATGATCGGTGCAATTGTTGTCACGATCATCATACTGGCAAATGCTTGAGCAGAAGCTTGCATACTTAAGCGATCACGAATTGCTGCACGGGCAATCACCACACCAACACAGCCACCCAAGGCTTGCAAAACGCGAGCCGCGATCAAGCTCCATTCACTGTTGGCAAAGACACACAGAAAACTGGCACAAATATATAAAACCAAACCGAAATATAGCGGTGTTTTACGCCCAATGCGGTCGCTGACCGGCCCATAAATTAACTGGCCAATCGCCAAACCCAAGAAATACGCTGGAAGACTATTGGCCACTTGTTGCGTTGTCACACCAAAATCGTCGGCCATTTGAGGTAAAGCCGGCAAATACATGTCGATTGAAAGTGGCCCCAAAGCAGTCAGCAACGCCAATAAGACGATCCAGCGTTGAGAAAATTCCTTTTGTGATTCGGCGCTTTTCATAAGAATAATTCATTTATCGCAAGCAAGTTTTGCAGACAAGTTTACACTGCACATAGTATTATTTCTTGGCTTCAATGTGAAAATTCACACGATACACATTGCTTACTGCCCCATCGCTTTAGCAAAGGAATAATTTTGAACGCCTGGCTCGCACGACTGAAACAAGCAACCTATAACACGACCTTTATGTATAACTTGCGCATGGTCATTGCCTTCGCAGGAACAGCCTTTGTCCCATATTTTTTAGATCAGCAATTGATGACCATTCCCCTCACCTTGGGTGTGGTTGCCGCAGGTCTAAGTGATATCGATGACCGCTTTTCAGTCCGTGTGCTCAATCAAATTTATACTTATATTGGGTTCTTTATTACTGCGGTATCCATTTATCTGTTGTTCCCGCATCCGATTTTATTTGCATTAGGCCTGATCGTTTCTTGTATCGGTTGGATTCTTTTGGGTTCATTGGGTCGTCGCTATGCCACCATTTCTTATGGTTGTTTGGTGATCTCCGTGTATTCCATGCTTGGGGTCGAACTTTTTGAAAATTGGTATACACAAGCAGGTTTATTGGTCATCGGTGCGATGTGGTATGGACTGCTTTCGACTTTGAGCTTTCTGCTGTTTCCAGTGCGTCAAGTTCAGGACAAATTGGCGCAAAGCTATTCGTCTCTAGGTGACTTCTTATTTGCAAAATCTAACTTGTTTGATGTCGATATGACACCGGAAAGTTATCAGCAAAGTTTGATTGAGCTATCGCTAGAAAATGGCAAATTAATTGGCATTTTCAACGATATGAAAACAGCCTTATTAACGCGTTTAAAAGGCGACCGTGGACAAAAAGATACGCGTCGTAGCCTGCAATATTATTTTGTCGCGCAAGACATTCATGAACGTGCCGATTCCGCGCATATTGATTATCAAAAATTGACCCGTATTTTTGAACATAGTGATATTTTATTTCGCTTTCAACGTGTGCTTTCAATTCAAGGAAAAGCCTGTAAAGATTTGAGTATCAGTATCTTACAGCGAAAGCCATATCATCATAATCAACGCTTTAAACATGCTTTCCACAATCTAAAACTGTCACTCGAAAAGCTGCGTGAAGAGCAAAAATATGATGAAGTTTGGATCAACTCTTTATTTGCTTTATACCAAAACCTAAAAGGCATAGATGCGCAATTACGTAACGTCGAAACCGAGCGTTATATTGACCGACAAGCCCTGATTGAAAATCGTTTAAAAGATGATGATTTAAAAGGTTGGGACGACATCGTCATTCGATTCAAACAACATTTGAGCCCTGAGTCGGTGCTGTTCCGTCATGCTGTGCGTTTATCGACCGTGTTATTTATTGGTTATATTTTTGTCCAAGTGACCAATATCAGTTATGGCTATTGGATTTTATTGACTGCCCTGTTTGTCAGCCAGCCGAACTTTAACGCCACCAAGCGCCGCCTCTATTTACGTATCATTGGCACATTGGTCGGGATTATTTTAGGTTATGCAATTTTATATTTTGTCCCTTCTGTCGAAGGTCAGTTATTACTGCTCATTTTAAGTGGCGTGCTGTTTTTTGAATTACGCAGTAAGCAATATGCACAAGCCACTGCGTTTATTACCATTTTGGCGCTGATCAACTTTAACTTAGATGGCATGGGTTTTGCCGCAGCTATGCCGCGTATGATTGACACGCTCATTGGTTGTGCCTTGGCATGGTTTGGTGTGAGTTTCATTTTCCCAGATTGGAAATTCCGTCGCCTGCCTCGAACCATCAGCCGTTCGATTCAAGCGCAGTGTGATTATTTGGCCGAAGTGGTTGAACAATACAAATCTGGTCGTAATAACGGGTTGAATTATCGTGTGGTCCGTCGTGCAGCCCATAATACCGATGCAGAAGTGGCTTCACTGATTTCCACTTTAGCCACCGAACCCGATACCGATCCGACTCAAAAAGCTTTAGCCTTTGAGTTTTTGTGCCTCAATCATACCTTTATTAGTTATATCGCAGCCTTGGGTGCACACCGTGAAAAAATTCAAGATCAACAAGTCTTAACCTTATTGGATAAAGCCACGGATGACATTCAAGGTGCATTGCTGCGTGACGAAGTTCCAGACTTATCTGCGCAAAATATGTTGCAAGAAATCCGTCAGCGTTTGTCACAAAACAGTGAGGAAGATCAAAAATCCTTGATTGTGCTACAACAGCTATCCTTAATGTTTAACGTGTTGAACCAATTTAGTCAATTGAAACAAAATCTCAGTCATGAGCATGATCAAGCATCGACGGAACTGGCTTCACTATAATTTGGATGATTTTGGAACAATATACTCACTGAATTGGTATAAATAATGCTAAACTTTTTACAGTTTTAAATCTGTTACTTTCACTATGACCGCAAAAAATTTATACGCCTACACGCTAGAGCCAGTGGCTTATGAAATTTCTGAAGAAGAACAACGTTATGCTCAACTTGTTCTGTCTCGCAGTAACTTCAAAATTGGCAAAAAAGCATGGCTAATTATGGGTGCAATTCTTGCACTGGCACTCTTGGGCCTCATCTTTATTAAGAACTATTCAACAGTATTTTGCTGGGTAGCTATTGTCTGTGTCGTGATTTACTTCCTTGTGCGTAAATTCGGTATCGAATGGTATGCGAAACGCAAACTGAACGAAGTCCCTGTTCAAGAAATTAAAGGCATCCGTATGGGTGTTCAGCCGCATGGGATCTCTATGCAGCAACGTATGGGCGCAAACATGGGGACGATGACTGTCGGTTGGAAAGACATTCATGAATGGTATGACACCAAAGACTTCATCCTTTTGAACTTTAAAGTAAAGGGTCAAGACGGCGCATACATCTTGCCTAAACGTATGGATAGCAAGAAGTTTCCATTTTCGACCATTCGTAAACATTTAAATGAAACTGTAGGCCCTGCTAAACCAATTTAAGCCTAACAGACATTTGTTTATAAAAAGCCTCCTCTCTTTGGAGGTTTTTTTATGTGTTTAATTTTTGAATAATTATTGATAATTACAATAATGAGAATGAATATTACTTACTTTTTCCACATTCTCTACTAAATCATCGTTTATAATTTGTCGCAATTCAGCAACCTTTTATCAATATTAAATTCATCATGTTTAAGAAAACCCTTTTCCAGATTCACTGGTTCTTGGGGATTAGTGCCGGCTTAATACTCTCGCTCATGGGGGTTACAGGTGCCATTTATTCCTATGAACAGCAAATACTTAAAGCAATCAATCAGGACAGTTATGTGGTTCAGGCTCAACAGCAGCCTAAACTAACCCCTGCTGAGCTTTATCAGCACTTTAGTCAGTCTGATCCTGACATGAAAATTAACAGCATCTCTATTGCCTCAGATGCTACCGCCTCAAGTACCGTGAATATTGTCAAAGAAGGTGCTCGTCGTGGCTATAACATGATGGTTAACCCCTATACAGCCGAAGTTTTACCTGAAATCAAAGGTCAAAAGTTCTTCCAGTTTGTACAGCAGCTACACCGTAATTTAACTGTTGGCCCTGTTGGTAAACAAATTACCGGCGCATGTACACTAATGCTGATTTATTTTGTATTGAGTGGTTTGTATCTACGTTGGCCAAAAAGACATTCTGTAAAACAATGGCTTGCAGTTAAACCAAAGCTCAAAGGACGTAATTTCCTATGGGATTTACATGCAGTCGTCGGCACATGGGTGATTGTTTTTTATCTCATTTTGGCATGTACAGGTCTGTACTGGTCTTATGATTGGTGGCGTAATGGCATGTTTAAAGTCATGGGCGTTGAACGTCCACAGCCCCAGTTACAAGAAGGTCCAAAACCGAATAGGCAATCTGCTGAACAGGCGGGTGCAAAGCAAAGCGCTGAAAAACAAGCCACTGAAGCAGGACAAACTCGTGGTGAACACCAAGCACGTTCTGAAAGTAACCCTGCAACGTCGAGTCCCTCTGAACACGGCTCTCAAGAAAACAAACATGGTGCTGAAGGTCGCGGAGAAAAACGTGGTCTAAAACCAGAACAAGTGAATATTGCCCTTACCCAAAGTTGGAATGGCTTTAATCAAAATATTGGTCGTGAATACTCAAGTGTCACTTTTAATATTCCGAAAAAAGCCAATGGTGAATTAGAAATTAACTTTGTGGATGCCGTCCCTCAACATGAACGTGCTCGCAACAAAGCGACTTATAACTACAAAACGTCTGCTCTCACCGATATCGAGTTATACGAAGATAAAAAATTAAATGAAAAAATCATGACCAGCATGTTACCTGTGCATCGTGGTAGTTTCTTCGGACCGATTTATCAGTTCTTTGTGGTTATTGCATCCCTCATGATGCCGCTGTTCTTTGTCACAGGATGGATGCTCTATCTCAAACGTCGTAAACAGAAAAAACTGACACAGCAAGCTCGTCAAAGCTTAGCACCTGTTGCCATCGACCCAAACGCACAGCCTTGGTTAATTTGCTATGCATCACAAACAGGTCAGTCTGAACAATTGGCATGGCGTACAGCAACAAGCTTACAAGAGGCTCGTCAGCCCGTCACAGTGAAAGCTGTTCAGCAACTTTCTGCTGATGACTTAACGCAAGCCACTCAGGTTTTATTTGTTGCAAGTACTTATGGCACTGGCGAAGCACCTGACCTCGCTTCAAGCTTTGAACGTAAACTGATGACACAAAGCCTCGATTTGAGTCATGTTCAGTTTGCCGTATTAGCTTTAGGTTCTGAAGAATATCCTGATACTTTCTGTAGCTTTGGTCATGCGATTCATCGTTGGATGCAAAGTAATGCTGCAAAGCCCCTGTTTGACACAATTGAAGTCAATAATGGCGACACCCAAGCCATTCAAGCATGGAATAGCGCTTTAGCCAAAGCGACTAAACTTGAACTTCAGCACATGCAAATTGAAAAAACTTTTGATGCATGGACATTGACCAAACGTGATCTACTCAACCCGAACAGTTTAGGTGCCCCTGCATTTAATATTGAGTTAAAACCGCAACATGAAGCCAACTGGCAAGCGGGTGATATTGCAGAGATTCAGCCGGGGAATAGTGCTGAACGTATTGCAAACTTCATGCAAAAGTACCAGATTCAAAGTCAGCAAGTGGTTGATTCGAATCAGCAACGCATTGAAGATGCATTATGGGATCGTAACCTAAATACAGATATTGAACCATTTGCCAACCTTGATCATTTGCTCGAACAGCTTCCACCGCTTCCAACTCGTGAATACTCCATTGCAAGTATTCCAAGTCAGCAAGTATTACGCTTAGTGGTACGTCAGCAATCCAATGTGGATGGTGAGCTCGGCTTAGGCTCAGGGTGGTTAACACAACATGCAGCGATCAATAGCACACTACAACTGCGTATTCGTACCAATGAATCATTCCATTTGATCGCCGATAATCGTCCTGTGATTTGTATTGGTAACGGTACAGGTATTGCTGGTTTACTCAGCTTATTACATGCACGCGTTCGTCAAGACTATACGCAAAACTGGCTGATTTTTGGTGAGCGCCAACGCGCACATGATTTCTTCTATCAAGACATCATTGAAGCATGGCAAAACACAGGCTTAGTACAACGCATAGACCTCACCTTCTCTCGTGATCAAACGGAGAAACGCTATGTGCATCATGAGCTACGTGATCAAGCGGCCCTATTAAAATCATGGGTAGAACAAGGTGCCGTGATATACGTTTGCGGTAGTATCAATGGTATGGCAACGGACGTTGACCACGCATTGATTGATATACTAGGTGAAGATGTCGTGGCTGACCTGCGTCAAGCTGGGCGTTACCGTCGTGATGTTTACTAATAAGATGTTTACTAATCAATAGCCCCAACTCAAAACCAGACCTCGTGTCTGGTTTTTTTTTCGCTATACTTAGGCCAAATACGGATACTGCTTTAATTTTTTGAATGAAAAGAATACTACTGCTTTGTGTAGGCTTGCTGCTCTGTGTAGATGCCATTTGGTTGCTTACATTAGATAAAATTCATTTAGGCATTCTTTTACCCTTAGTCATTGGGTGTATTTTTCTTATATCCGGACTATTTACAACCAAAATCCACAATATTTTAGATCATTCCCCCAAACTCAAAAGGCTCTGGCGTGCGGCATGGTGGTTGTTTTGGCTTTGGCTATTGAGCCTTTTGCTGTTTTTTGCGTATTTACACTTCAATAGCCACCAATCTAAGCCATTTACTTCCTTCCAAGCCATCATCGTTTTGGGTAGCGGTATTGAAAATGGTCAACCCTCTCCGACCTTAAAGGCGCGTCTCGATGCCGCAGCACCGTATGCCTTGCAACAGCCCAATACTATTATGATCATGACGGGTGGTTTAGGCTTTAATGAAAAAATGACCGAATCTTCTGTCATGAAGCGCTATTTACTTCAACATTATGACATTTCAGCCGCACGCATATATGAAGAAAGCAGAAGTACCAGCACAGAATTCAATCTGATTAACAGTAAAATGATTTTAAAACGACATCAGATTTCGCTTGATGCCCCCATTGCGATTGCCAGTAGTGACTTTCACCTTCCACGTGCAAAAGCAATTGCACGAAAGTTAGGCTATACACAGGTGTATACCATTGCAGCGCCTACACCGCTGTACATCCGCTACAACTCTTGGCTACGTGAATATTTTGCTTTTTTGAGCGGTTTTGTACTTAACGAATATTAAAAAAAGCCCTTGTTTGATCAGTAAACAAGGGCTTTTTTATGCTGTAAATAAATCATTAATTTAAACGAATGCTACGTGGCAAAGGAATTTTAAGGTTTTCAAAGATTTCTGGGCGCTGTTGATAGACTTGATATAAATAATTTTTAATATCTAACAGCATCTTTTCAGGCGCAACCAAAATATTTTGCCCTTCTGGGGTCAAATCTAAAGATACCGTAGTGCTCTCGCTGCGTAAAAACGGAATGACTTTTTCGATAAAGTCTTTTAATGAAATTTCCTGAATTTCATAATTGGACCAATTGTCTTTAATTAATAAACGTGCCAAACCACGGTTTTGCCAAATAGCGAAGGAACGTTGACCTGTAGGTGTCGCACAAAGTGCCCAACCATCTTGATATAACGCAATCACGCCACCTTGAGCGACCATATTTTCAATAAATTGTTTATAGGTTTCTTGAGGATTGTAATTTGTAGTTTGAGTTTTAGACGCTGCCTTGCGCTGATATGGATTTCTCATAGATCACATACAATATTAAAATTATTATAGAGCGAATTTTATGTAAATCAGAAAATTTAGGCAAGCTTTTGGATAAAGAAGTTTCTATAGAAGAATATGGTGGGCGCTGACGGGATCGAACCGCCGACATTCTGCTTGTAAGGCAGACGCTCTACCAACTGAGCTAAGCGCCCTGAGCGAAGAGTAACAAAGCGGAGCCTTGTCTGAGCGCAAGAGAAAAATCGAAGATTTTTCTAAAGGCATTCTCTTGAACAGAGATTTTTAAGATAAATGGCGCAGCGGACGGGACTCGAACCCGCGACCCCCGGCGTGACAGGCCGGTATTCTAACCAACTGAACTACCGCTGCATCACGTAGTTTCTTTCGAAACACAACCAATATCATAAAGATATGGTGGGCGCTGACGGGATCGAACCGCCGACATTCTGCTTGTAAGGCAGACGCTCTACCAACTGAGCTAAGCGCCCTTAAAGGGTACAACAATTATATTCTTTGAAATGGCGCAGCGGACGGGACTCGAACCCGCGACCCCCGGCGTGACAGGCCGGTATTCTAACCAACTGAACTACCGCTGCATCACAAAAAATATGGTGGGCGCTGACGGGATCGAACCGCCGACATTCTGCTTGTAAGGCAGACGCTCTACCAACTGAGCTAAGCGCCCTCAAAAGGTCTATCATGTAAATGGCGCAGCGGACGGGACTCGAACCCGCGACCCCCGGCGTGACAGGCCGGTATTCTAACCAACTGAACTACCGCTGCACTTACACAATGTCGCTATTGTGGTTCAAACGAATTAAGATTTAAAGTGGCGCAGCGGACGGGACTCGAACCCGCGACCCCCGGCGTGACAGGCCGGTATTCTAACCAACTGAACTACCGCTGCACTCTAAATATCTTAACGTTGAAAAGGTTTGGTGGGCGCTGACGGGATCGAACCGCCGACATTCTGCTTGTAAGGCAGACGCTCTACCAACTGAGCTAAGCGCCCTTTTCAAAACATGTTCATCGTTTGATGAGGTGCATTATAGAGAATCCTCACGGTCTGTCAAACGCTTTTCTAACTCTTTTCCACTTTTTCTGTTTGAGTGATTAAAAAATAAGTTATATTGCGGAAAAATCAGTATTTTTGAACATTTTTTAGCTATAAACCTGTAAATTTATTACTAAAAATATGACTTATATTCTGCATCATTCACATAAAAAACAGTTTTTCAGATGGACTCATAACTAATCATTCAGCAAACCGACGATTAATTCACCACACATCCGGCATTCTAAAACAACCTAGTGTACAAAATACATTCAAACACGATTTTCTGTTGGTTTGCGAGCATTAGTCCTGACAAAAGTCCTGACAAAAAAACGCCTTTCAAACTCACTTTAATTTTTCAAATCTTTGTTTTGATGCCATGAACTTCGGTTTTCATGGCTTGTGCTTTTAACGACGTGTTCAATGTTCAGTGATGTAAACCAGCGCATTTAATGGAATCAATTGATAAAGTTCTACAACATCGCTGTTTCGCATGCGAATACAACCATGTGACATAGGTATACCCATTGGTTCAGTATCTGGTGTGCCATGAATATAAATATAACGCTGATAAGTATCACAGCCCTCACCCACATTAAAGCCGGGTTCCAAACCACTGAGCCACAATATTCGAGATAAAATCCAATCCCGCTCAGGATGTAATGCGGCAAGTTGCTCGTCGTAAACCTCACCTGTCCACTGACGTGCTTTAAAAACTGCATTTTGAGGTTGTTGTCCACCAAACTTTTCCGCAATTTGATGCCAACCACGTGGAGTCTTACCACTATTTTCTTGTTCACCAATGCCATTTTTACCCGATGAAATTAGATAAAACTTATTGAGCTTCGGCAAAGTTAAAGTTTGATCTTTCAAGTTAATCAGGATATCGGCTTGATCTTGGGTATATTCAGACATGCTCTTGCTCTTTCTGCTTATCTTTATCTACTGGTTGTGTCTGCGGCGATTGTTCAATAGTCCGCATCTGATTTGGCTCAGGTCGTGTCCATAACCAAATACCAACGATCAACATGGTTAAGTCCGTGAAAATCTTGACGGCAATCGGTGCAGAAGTAAAAAGCATAATCAGACCACTCACAAACATCATGATCGATGCAAACCATTTTGCTTTGCGGGGGACGGTGCCATTTTCGCGCCAAGCGCGTAGGGTTGGGCCGTATTTAGGATGATTCAATAACCAAGCATCCATTTGTGGCCAGCCTTTTGAAGCTGCCCATGCTGCTAATATTAAGAAGACTGTCGTGGGCATTCCCGGCAATAAAGCCCCTATAAAGCCTAAAATGACAAAGACAACCACTAAGCTTCGCCAAAACAACGTCTTCATACCGCTACCCTGAACTTTCAATTCAGGTAGTATAAGATGTTTTTAACAATTATCCGTTGTTATTCTGCATTATTCGAAAGGTTTCAATATGGCTGTAACCCCGACAACGTCGTCTTATTTTGAGCCATGGTTGCAATTTAAACAGCCCTTAGTTCGCCAATTGGCTTTCTGTATTGCTAGCCCAAATATTCTGCAGCAAATTCCCAATGAACTCGAAATCCGCTATCCCTTTCATTTTCATCCAAACGAGCTTTGGCATAAATATTTTGAAGCCTATCTTCCCCGTTTAAAACAACTCGAACAACACCCAAGTGAATTAGTAGAATTTTTACAAAAATTAAAAAGTACTCGCCTTGGTTTACGTTTCGAAATGTTTATATGGTTTTGGCTGCTCGATCACCCATACCATCCATACCAGTTACTCGGACATAGCATTCAAAAAATTGACGGCCCTCGTACAGTTGGTGAACTGGATTTTGTTTTAAAAAATACCGAAAGTGGTAAAGTTGAACATTGGGAAGTGGCTTTAAAATATTATCTAGCCGAGCGCGATTTTCAATTACCCTATTGGTATGGCTTAAATCGTAGTGATACTTTGGCTCGTAAGCTTAATCATTTTACCCAAAAACAATTCCAATTTGATGAAGCACTTGGGCAGCAGATTCAACAGCGCTATTGCGTTTTAAAGGGCCAATTATATTTACCTATTCAGCGTACCAACGCATTGCCAAACTGGGTCAATCCTGCGCGTAGAATAGGTCAATGGGGACATGTCATTCCATCTACGAGTCAAGGCTATTATCGCCTACAACGACATGAATGGATCTGCGTGCAGCAGCAACCGACGAGTGCAACCGCACATTGGTGGACAGATGGTTTATATAAAAAAGACAGTGATGAAAGCTATTATATGTATAGACAGCCACGCTTGGTTTTGCCGCAAACAATTTAAGACTCAATGCACCATTTAGTAGAAATTTACATTTATTTACTCAACCACCGTAAAAACCACCTACTGTTTGATACGGCTATTTTTTAATCTAAATCTCACAACAGAATAATTTAGTCTTCTAAAAATTATTCTTTCATAATGGAGATTACATTCAATGAAAAAAATTTTAGCTGCATCACTTATGGTTGCTTTCGTACTGACAGGTTGTAATACAGTAAAAGGTGTTGGTAAAGACGTATCTAAAGCTGGAGATGCTGTAACCAATACTGCTGAGAAAACTTCGGAAGAAATTCGCCGCAATTAATTTCTTTCCCAAGAATTTATAAAAGAGCCCTATTTTTTTAATAGGGTTTTTTACGTCTAAATTTCCCTTCGCTTGTTGATTCGCCTATTATATTGCGACATTTTTGACTTCTGTATTTAGCATGACCTCAACAGCAACTCTTGATCTCAGCCTAGAACTACTTCGCCAACCGTCGGTGACACCGATTGACCATACCTGCCAGAACATTATGGCGGATCGTTTAGCCAAAATTGGCTTTAACATTGAAAATATGCGTTTTGATGATGTAGATAATCTTTGGGCACGTAAAGGGACTGAAGCACCAGTATTTTGCTTTGCAGGTCATACGGATGTAGTACCTACGGGTAACTTGGATGCATGGGGTTCTGACCCATTTCTTCCTGAAATTCGCGACGGAAAACTATATGGTCGTGGCAGCGCAGATATGAAAACCGCGTTGGCAGCTATGGTTGTTGCTTCCGAACGTTTTGTTGCGAAACATCCAAACCATAAAGGTTCTATTGCATTTCTCATTACCTCTGACGAAGAAGGTCCTTCGATCAATGGGACAGTCAAAGTTGTTGAAACTTTAGAAGCGCGTAATGAAAAAATGACTTGGTGTTTGGTGGGTGAACCTTCAAGCACCAACACACTTGGCGATATTGTTAAAAATGGTCGTCGTGGTTCGCTAAATGCCAATTTAACAGTTAAAGGTAAACAAGGTCACGTTGCTTACCCACATCTAGCAATCAACCCAATCCATACAGCTTCAAAAGCATTGGCTGAGCTTTGCGATACCGTGTGGGACAATGGTAACGAATACTTCCCTGCAACGTCGTTCCAAATTTCCAATATTAATGCCGGCACAGGTGCAACCAACGTTGTTCCGGGCACGATGAATTTACTGTTTAATTTCCGTTATTCAACAGAAGTAACGGCAGATGAACTCAAAGCACGTACCTTGGAAATTTTAGATCGTCATGGTGTTGAATATGACATCTCTTGGACGTTATCTGGTCTTCCATTCCTAACCCCAGTCGGTGAGTTAGTGAATGCCGCACGTGATGCCATTCGAGATGTTACTGGGACAGAAACTGAACTTTCGACCAGTGGTGGTACTTCTGATGGTCGATTCATTGCGCCTACAGGTGCACAGGTGCTTGAGCTGGGTGTTTTAAATGCCACGATTCACCAAATCAATGAACACGTCAATGTGGCAGAGTTGGAACCACTTTCTGAAATTTACGAAAAGATTTTAGAAAACCTGTTGGCTTAAATATTCCCCACATAGTCAAAAAAAGGAACTCAATGGAGTTCCTTTTTTATATCTCGTTTTTACAAATACTAAGCCGCTTGAAGCCCAATGCTGTTTTGAATATTGGCTAAATTTGGAATATGAAATACCTGATCGGCCATGCGTACATATTGGAAAATATTGGCGTCTTTCACGGTTTTTTCTTCATCAACCACTTCAGAAATACGCAGACGAATGGTTTTCGGCATTTCATTACACATCAGTGCAAAACGCTGTCCAACATCATCGCCTTCAATCACCAAAGCCACGCCCTGATTTTTTGCAGGATCATTGACCGAGAAAACAGGCAATTTCAATTCATGCCATTCAACAAAAGGAACCTTGGTTGCACTATCGAGCGCTGAAAGCACAATATTTTGTGGCAACAACATTGGCTCTTTACCATGACAATCGATGATATACGCATCGATAAAACCGGTAGAAACCGTAATGAGATGTTGCAGTTCCTGCTGATCAATTTTATCGCTGACAACCTGAGAAACAGTGTTTTGGCTCATAAATTACCCCTGCTTTTCTGCAATTAAAGCTTCAATATTGGCAAGCAATTCAGCTTCTTGGAATGGTTTACCCATATAGTGAGTCACACCTAAGCTAAATGCACGCTCACGATGTTTTTCACCAGTACGCGATGTAATCATAATGATTGGCAAGTCACGGTGAATGTCGTGGTGACGGACTAAGTTTGTCACTTCGAAACCATCCATACGTGGCATTTCAATATCGAGTAGCATCAAGTCTGGACGGACATTTTCAAGCTGCTCAATTGCATCTACACCATCTTTCGCGGTCACGATGTCATAACCTTGACGTTCAAGTAAGCGTGAAGTCACCTTACGTACTGTCACCGAGTCATCGACAATCATCACTAAACGACGTGCATTGGATTGACGGCCCAAATCACGCTGTTCAGCTGAATGTTTAACACGCTGCGTAGTTTGAATTTGACGTGCAATATTTTGCCCATCCAAAATCAAACATACATGACCATCACCTAGAATCGTGGCACCTGCAATCGCGGCCACACTGGTAAATTGTTGACCAATTGGTTTCACCACGATTTGAGAACGTGAACCCACCAGCTGATCTACCAATAAAGCAATGGTTTGACCACTGTTGCCTTTTATTAGCAATACAGGCAATGAATGGCCGACATTATTTAAACGTGGAATTGGCTGATTACCCACAAACTCTGATAGATAACGTAGTTTGTAATTGGTGTTGTCAATTTTAAACACGTCATCCTTACTATTGAAGTAAGTTTCGAGTGCCGTAGGTGCAATACGGACAATACGTTCAATTTGCGCTAATGAAATCGCATATTGCTGATCGCCCGCTTTCACCATCAAGGCATCGCTGACCGCTACTGTGGTTGGTACACGAATGGTAAAGGTCGTCCCTTTACCTAACTCAGACTCAACGGAAACATGACCACCCAAGGCTTTAATTTCACTTTGCACCACATCCAGACCAACACCACGACCCGAAATTTGCGTTACCGATTGTGCCGTTGAGAAACCTGGATGGAAGATCAATTGCAAGATTTCTTGTTTATCGAGGAACTGATCCGCTTTGATTAAACCAAGTTTTAAGGCTTTGTCTTTAATTTTGGTTTCATCAATCCCTTTACCATCATCACTGAAAGACACCAGTACATCAGTACCCTGACGACTAATGTTCAAGACGATGCTACCTACTTCTGGCTTTTTTAAAGCCAAACGGTCAGCAGTATCTTCTAAACCATGGTCGACCGCATTACGCAGCATATGTTCAAATGGTGTCACCAAACGCTCTAAGATCGTACGGTCCAATTCACCTTCTGTATTTTGAACAATCAATTCTGCAGGACGGTTCAAGGTCGAAGAGGTTTGACGCACAATACGTTGTAAACGTGGTAACAAACGATCAAATGGCACCAAACGGGTACGCATCAGACTTTCTTGAATTTCTGACTGAATACGTGATTGTTGTAATAACAGACCTTCCGCATCACGGATTTTTTCTGCCAAAGTGCTCTTGAAGTCAACCAAATCCGACGCAGATTCGGCTAGAGATTTTGACAATTGGTTAATCGATGAATATTGGTCCATCTCCAATGGGTCGAAATCCGCATAGCGTGAATTTTCAGAACCATGTTTGGCAATAATTTGTGACTCAAGCTCACCATCCATTCGACGTAACTGGTCAGCAAGTCGCTTAATTGCTAACTCCATTTCATTCAAGGTATTGCCTAGCTGACCTAAGTCCATTTCAATACGTGAACGGTTAATCGAGTTTTCGCCTGATAAGTCAATCATCTTCTCGACGAGATCAGCCGAGATACGAATCATCTCATTGCTGTTATCAGAAGAATTGGCTTCAGTCCACTCACCCAACATCGATGGCGGTTCAACACCATCACCTTGAATAAATTCAAAGCCTTTGCTGACGATACCTTGTTCCAATTCTGCAACACGGTTTGGCAGTTGAACCGTAACATCCACATATTGAATGGACTCTAAGCTCAATTTGATGCTGTCAAAATTACTATAGTCGTGGTTGAAGATCGCTTCTTTTAACCATGCCAACGTCGTTTTGAGTAAGCCGTCATATGCATTTGAGTTGAAATGATGAACCGCGAAATGCTCAAACGTCGTCTCAAGTTGATACGCAATTGCGGCAACAGGTTCATTTTCAACCATACGCGCACCACCCTTAATACTGTGGGCAGCACGTTGTAATTGAAGCAATACGTTACGGTCACTACGTTGTTCAGTCCATTGATTTAATAATTGAACGGCTTGTTCAAGAATTTCCTCAGACTCTTCAAGGAAGGTTTCTTCCATGACAGAACGTAGATCATCATCTGGATGCTCAACATGATCAGCAACCGCATGTTCAAGATGTTCAACAGCGGACTCAGTGTGAGCAGTCGTTTGAGCTTCAACCACTGCTTCTGCTGTGTCTTCAACAACATTCATCGGCTCTGACACCGATACATCTGGTTCTACTGCTGCTTGTTCAGTTTCAGCTAAAATAGGAGCCGAAGCCAATGCAACAGGTTCTGAATGTTCTCCTGCCACAATTGACTGAATATTCCTTAGAATATCGATCACATTATTCGCTGGGTAGTCGATCCCTTGGTCACGAATGGTTTGAATACGATCTGAAATATCATCCTGCACCAAGCGAATAATTTGAATTAACGCAGGAGTAATCGAAATTTGCTGACGAATAATGCGCTCATAAATTGACTCCAATTCATGCGAAATTAAACCCACATGAGACGCGGCAATCATATTTGCACCACCTTTTAGGGTATGCAAATAACGCATTAAATTATTCAAAGCTGAAGTATTGGTCTTATCACGTGTCCAAGTACTGAGGTCTTGGTCAATCCCCACCAATAATTCTTCTGCCTCTTCAATAAAGATCCCTAAAAGATCTTCATCAAAGTCATTATTCGCATCCGCCGCTTGCATCTGTTGATGATCAAGTTGGATACGCTGACTTAATTGTGCAAAGTCTACTGCTGTTGTATTTGGAACAGCGGCTTTATCTTCTGCAGTGGCAACAGGTTCGGCAACGATATTGGCTTCTTGTGTAGTCGTTGCTGCAACTGCTTCAATGTCTTGTTGAACAAATGCAGCTAGCTCATTTAAGAAACGCTGAACCTCTTCACTTAACACCACACGCTGACCCGCAGCTAAGGTGTCAAATAAGTGAATGAATTCTTGATGCGCTTGTGCAAATAACTCATATCCATAATCAGCATGGAGCAATTCAGGCTTTTCAATTAAAGACTGATACGCTGCACGCATTTGAGTCGTGAAATCATGGATACCAACAGACGCACGATTATCCGTATGTTCAATCAACTCTAAAGCTTGTTGACTGAGCTGTTGAATATAGTCTGGGAATTCAGCTAGAGCACGTTTATCAAACTCAAATTCAGCATCTAATAACTGATCAATATTTAATTCGATTAGTTTAGAAACCAAACCTTGCGGATTATCTTCAGGCGCCAATTGATCTTGGCTTGCAAAACCATAATCATCCCAAGCGGCTTTGAAGGTTTCATAAATAGACGCAAGATTTGCCTTATCCCCTGAACGGAGCACGTGTAAATAATCACGAACAAATTCAGCATATTGAATCAATAAAGCAGTTTCTTTCGAGCTCGATACGATTTCGTCTTGCAATAAGGTTTTGAATAAATTTTCAACTTTTGAACTGGCTTCAAAAATCTCTTCGATTTGTGCCATCGACGAACTACCACGTAAGGTGTGTAGCGCGCGAATCAAGCCATTATAGTCTTGTGATTTACTATCATCAGATTGGAGGAACTGATCAATCGTTTGTAGATGTTCTTCAGCTTCTTCAATAAAAATGCTCACAGTCTCTTCGACCAGTGATGCATCTGCATCCACTTGCTCAAGATTTGTTTCTGATTCGGCCACTGCATCGATCGTGCTTTCAACTACTTCCACATGTTCTGTAGTTTCAACTTCAGTCAGCTCTAAACCAGTGACAGCATCTTCAGATTTTAATTGATCTGCCAGTTTTAATAATTCTTCGAGTGCAGGCTCAAGGCTAATATTTTGTTGTAATTGTTGCCCCATTAAAACCAATGGACGTAAGTCAACATCCAATTCGGCAACATTTTTAAACCGTGGATAGAGCTTATATTGATAAACATTTAAAACTGTTTGTGCAAACTTTTGAACGGTCGGCGTTAACTGTACTGAACCCGCAATAACACGGTTCAGCGTATCTTCAACTGCCCATGCAGATTCACCCGCCGATTTTGCCCCGACCATACGACCTGAACCTTTCAGGGTATGGAAATGACGACGAATCGTCGTTAAAGTGTCTTTATCTTGTGGATTTTCCAACCAAGTTGTAAATAAACCCGCTAGTTCTTCAAAGATTTCTTCTATTTCTTCAACAAAAATCTCTAAAATTTCTGCATCTTGATCAAGATAACTATCTTCAGGAAGCGTAGTTGTTTCAACTAAATTTTTTAATATTTCTTTCATAGCTAAGGCTTCTTATGTTTTGCCACCAAGAAGGTTGCTCAAACTTAATTGTAACCATCACCTAAGACTTAACTGTGACGTTAAGTTCACCTTATCGATGTGTTATCTGTAATCGGTGCAGTACCCTAGCCGTAGCTAAGGTACTGCAGGTTTGCGCCTGACTTACTCTGGGAGTTTAAAGTCAGATACAGATTCACGTAATGATTCAGCCATGTTCGCCAATTCAGATACCGAACGTGCAGTATCAAATGTTGCACTGGTGGTTTGCGAGGTAATTTCTTGTACAACGTTCATCGTTGTCGCAATATGACCTGCAGAAGCAGACTGAAGTTTTGCAGCATCCGAAATGTTTGCAATCAGTTTCGCCAAGTTACCCGATACAGACTGAATTTCATCCAGTGCTACGCCGGCATCTTTAGACAAGTTCGCACCACGTACAACTTCCGAAGTCGTTTGTTCCATCGAAATTACGGCTTCGTTAGTATCCGTTTGAATGGTTTTTACCAAGCCTTCAATCTGTTTGGTTGCAGACGCTGAACGTTCCGCAAGACGCTGTACCTCATCCGCTACCACGGCGAAACCACGACCTGCCTCACCCGCCATCGACGCCTGAATTGCTGCGTTTAATGCCAAGATGTTCGTTTGGTCGGCAATATCGTTAATCAGTGCGACAATGTTACCAATCTCTTGAGAAGACTCACCCAAACGTTTAATACGTTTTGAAGTTTCTTGAATCTGCTCACGAATCGTGTCCATACCTTCAATTGAACGGTTTACAACATCTGCACCGTTTGCAGCAATTTGTACTGAACGTTCTGCTACGACAGCTGATTCTTCAGCGTTCGAAGATACTTGGTCAATCGACATTGCCATTTCGTTAATCGCGGCAGATGCACCAGCAATCTCTTGCGCCTGATGCTCAGATGCTTCTGCAAGCTGGTTGGTAATACCCTGCGTATTCGCCGTATATTGTGCAACTTCTTGAGAAGTTTCTGTAATACGCGATACAAGGTCACGTAATTGGTCGATTGCGAAGTTAATCGAGTCGGCAATCGCACCGGTAAAGTCTTCAGATACCGTCGCATACGAACGCAAGTCACCGTCTGCAAGATCGGCAATTTCATCGAGTAAACGTAAAATCGCGTTCTGGTTACGGTCATATTCTTCTTGAAGACGGGTTACACGGAATTTATCCGATTGACCACGTAAAGAAAGAAGTTTGAATACACAGATCAAGAAGGCAGTTAATGCAAGAATCAACAGTACCGCAGGTAAAATGGTTTTCAGACCAGTGTTAGAAGACAATTGATTTAAATTACCCAACAAATTGTCTGACTCAGCAAAAATTTGTGAAGATGCTTTACGTACGTTCACAATTTGCGTTGAGTTTTTCAAAATCGTCGCTGAAGCTGATTTTAATACGTCGTCATATTCGGCTTTAATACCTTCAAGTGATTCACGTAATTCAGGGCTTTCAATACGCTGTACACCGAGCTCTGCACTACCGTCCAATTGAGCATTTAAGTACAAACCGAAGGTTTCCGTATCTGCACTGAAGTCATCCGCAGACTCACGTGAGCTATCAGAACCTGAAAGCACCGAACTGATCGAACGTAAAATACGTTCCGCAATGAATACTTGGTTTTTCGCAATAACCACCTGGTTCGAAGGCATGTCTTGACGTGCCATTTGGTCGACCATCAAGTTATATTCCGCCTGAATCCCCGGAATGGTTTCACCAATCGCGATGTTCGTGTCATATAGCTTGTTAATGATTTTTTGTTGCGAAGTAATCAAGTCAATACTTTTTGAAACTTCAGCCCACTGCGTATCTACAGATTTCAGCGCATCGGTATTTGCATGAATATCTTTTACAGTTTCTAAGTTTTCTTTGAACGAATCTTGAGAAGCAATTAATTTTTTCATTGCATCTTCAGTACCCGAAGCTGTTGCTTCAGTTGCTTGACGCGAAATTGTTTGCGAAAGAAGACGGAGTTCACCCAAACTTTGCGTCAATTGGTTACCGCGAGGAACGCTATAGAATAGGTATAATAAAATGATCGTTGCCAGTACTAATGAACCAATCGCACCATAAATAAATGGTTTGGATTTTTCACTATCACCAAAAACTCGAGATAATTGATCTGTCTGTGATTGCAGTTTTGCCAGAAAAGCATTACCGCCTTTACGACCACTGGTGCTTTCACCCGTATTTTTCTTTTTAAGTTTAAAGCCCATTCAGCTTCTCCCCGATTACGCCTTCTTTCGTTCGTGCGCGACAATTAATTTATAAATTTTATAGATGCGTTCATGTATTTTGGATTTTGCAGTAAACGACTGAAGAGAAATACATTCCACTGCTGGTTATGCTGGTGGAAATACCCCTGACAATATTCCTGTAAATTTCGATCCAACTCATTATGTTTAGAAAAATAACTTTTCTTATTAAAGTGTTGAATACCCAAAACTTGATCGACTACCAAACCGACATAATGGTCATTATGACTAATACATAAAACTTTTTGAGTGGGTGAAAAACTACTTCGATGACCGGTTATATATTGTGCTAGGTCAGACAAAGAAAGTAAGCGTCCCCGAATATTGGCTAGTCCTATCACCCAAGGTTGGGTGTTGGGAACTGGCGTATATTTTGGTGGGTAGATCACTTCAGCTACTTCACCTAAAGGAGCAACGTAATATTGCCCCATCATCTCAAAAGCAATGCCTGACCATCGGTTTACTTCATTTTCAGTGGAAACGTAGTTCTTGTTTCCTCGTTTTGCGATTCGAAGTAATTCGATAAATCCATTTGCTGCCATAGAGCTTTATCCTGCATTGAGGTGTTGCTTAATCACATCAATTAATTGTTTTTCGTCTACAGGTTTAGTTAGATAATCAGAAGCACCTTGGCGTTTACCCCAAACACGGTCAGTTGCCTGATCTTTGGTACTTACAATGACAATCGGAATATGTTTGGTGGTCGCACCACGTGCAATTTGACGTGTTGCTTGGAAACCATTCACACCCGGCATTACCACATCCATTAAGACCAAGTCTGGTAACTCAGCTTGAGCCATTGTCACCCCATCTGCCCCATTTGAAGCTTCAATCACTTCAAATCCGTGTTTACCTAAAATTTCTTTAAAACGGAAAGTTTCTGTTGGTGAATCATCAACGATTAGGATACGTGCCATGCTTTTTCCCCCAAAAATAAAAAATCTAATTAAGCTGTAACGTGATTACGGATTGCATTCAGCAATTCATCTTTACTGAATGGCTTCGTTAAGTATTCATCCGAACCCACAACACGACCCTTCGCCTGATCAAATAAACCGTCTTTACTTGAAAGCATAATCACAGGAATATTTTGATAATTTTGAGAGTTTTTAATCAGGGCACAAGTTTGATAGCCATCAAGACGTGGCATCATAATATCGACAAATACGATATCTGGATTCGCATCTGCAATTTTTGAAAGTGCTTCAAAACCATCTACAGCAGTGACGACTTCACATCCTTCACGCTGAAGCAGCGTTTCGGCCGTACGACGAATGGTTTTTGAATCATCAATTACCATGACTTTTAGATTTTGGAATTTATCGTCCATTTATTGACCCTACCCATTGAGGATGTACAAACAATTAAGTTAGCAGCATTATTATTTACAAGTTGTGAACATTTTTAACATATCTTTACTTGCGTTTTCAATGAACATTTTCTGCGCAAACACACAAGATTTCTTGTTTTTATTAACTGCTTCACACTTTCCGATGACCAACGATTTTTTTTTAACTTGGAATAGTATTTAATTGTCTTAATTAAGCATATTATAGCAAGATTATTACTTTAAAATAAGTAATTTAGTCAACTTTAAACTGGGGAGTACAAGGTTGAGTCCGTTTACAAAAAAAATTCACTTGATTGGCCTTAAACATTTCTCAAAAAAAATCATTCTGACGACTTGTTTACTGGCTTATACCCCGCTTTTATTTGCTGCACCAACCAATACGCAGCAACCACAAAAGGCGACTTGGTATCGTTACTATGACAGTAAAGGCATAGCAAACATCAGTACCAATGTGACACCAAATCACATCCGCTATGGTTATGAAGCACTTGATCAAAATATGCAAGTGATTAAACGTAACCGCCCCTACAATGCTGAAGCGGACGTTAGACAAGCTCCTCAGCGTGCTGCCCAAGCACGTCAGCAAGCTTCAGATATCAAACTTAAAAAAGCCTATACCAATAGCCGAACTGCGGCCATTAAAAAGCGTGATGCACTGACTGGTATACGTAAACAGATCGTGTTTGAACAAGAACAATTAAAACAATTACAAAATGATCGTGTATTATTTGTTCGCCAAGAACGTGAACATTTTCGAAAAGGTGAAACCGTTCCGGCAAAATTAAAAACAATGTTGGATAATAATCAAAAAAATATGGTAGCGAAAAAAGAATACATTCAATCGTTACAAACTCGCTATCGAAATACAGAAGCTGAATACGACAGAATTATTACGCGTTTAAAAGCGATGGAATAAACTTGTTATTCAATTGCTTTTGTAGACCGCTGATATAAGGACCATTATGCAATCTGCACAGCAATCATCCCCATTTTTAAAGCTTAGCCTGCTTTGCATAAGCCTGACTTTGGCTGCATGTCAAAAAGAAGATCCGCAGCAAAGTGTAAAACCAGAAAATAAGATTGAATTAATTCAACAAGATCTGGTGACGATCGAACAAGGCAACGCCATTTCAAAAACTGCCTTTACAGGTACCATTCGGGCGGTCAATCAGAGCAGTATTCAAGCCCAAGTCACTGCGACTGCAACCAATGTTAATGCAGAGGTCGGGCAACGTGTCAGCAAAGGCCAAGTGTTAGTGCATTTAAATAATCAAGACAATGCAGCACGTCTTGCTCAATCTCAAGCGAACCTCGCATCCACGCAAGCTCAAGCCAATCAAGCTAAACTGATGATGGAACGTAAACAGCGCTTGCTAAATCAAGGCTTTATTTCCAAAGTAGAGTTTGAACAAAGTCGTGTCGATTACCAAGCTCAAATGGAAAATGTTCGCGCCCAACAAGCCAATGTCGATATTGCACGTAAAGCCAATCAAGACGGCACCATTTATAGCCCTATCCAAGGCGTGATTACCAAGCGTGATGTTGAACCGGGACAAACGGTTGCTGCCGGACAAACCCTTTTTGAAATCGTCAATCCAGACCAATTAGAAATTCAAGCCAAATTACCAAGTGATCAGCAAGCAGCGCTGAAAATTGGACAAAAGATTGAATATAACATCCAAGGCAATAGCAATTTACTCACAGCACAAATCAGTCGGATTTCACCAATTGCCGATCAGGCTAGTCGTCAAATTGAATTTTTTGCAGCCCCAAATGAAACCATTACATCATTAAGTATTGGTGCTTTTGTCGAAGGTCACATTTTAGGTACCGATAATATTTCAGGCCAAAAAATTCCACTCGATACCATTCAAAGTCTAAAAGACCAACCTTATGTCTGGGTCATTCGTCAAAATAAAATTGCCAAAGTGCCTGTACAAATTTTGAATCAGAATTATAGCAATAACACCGCGATTGTTCAGGGCTTACAAAATAGTGATCTGATCAGCCGAATTAAATTTAATGATTCAGATATCAAACAAGATGTAAGTATCAGCCAAAATTAAAAGAATAAGGCAGGACAGTTGTTATGTGGTTAACCCGAATTAGTGTGAAATATCCTGTTTTCACCATCATGATGATGTTCTGTCTGATGTTGCTAGGACTCGCTTCTTGGCAACGTATGGGCGTTGAGGAATTTCCTGATGTCGACTTCCCTTTTGTTGTGGTCTACACCAACTATCCAGGTGCTTCTCCTGAGTCTGTCGAATCTGAAATCACTAAGAAACTTGAAGATCAGATCAATACCATTTCAGGCCTCAAGCAAGTCATTTCTCAATCCAGTGAAGGTTTATCCACGGTCATTGTCGAATTTAATCTAGATGTCTCATCCTCGGTAGCTGCACAAGATATTCGAGATAAAATTGCACCAGTAACCGCACAATTTCGTGATGAAATTGATGACCCGATTGTAGAACGCTACGACCCTACTGCCAGTGCGATTATGTCGATTGTTTTTGAATCGAAGGACATGTCTTTACGTGATTTGAGTTCCTATCTGAATCAACGGATTGTGCCACAACTCAGAACAGTTCCCGGTGTCGGTACGGTCAATTTATTGGGTGATGCGCAGCGTCAAATTCGTATTCAAGTAAATCCGCAAAAATTACAAAGTTTCGGGATTGGGATAGACCAAGTTATAAACACCCTAAAATCTGAAAATATTGAAGTTCCGGGGGGGACTTTAAAGCAAAAGAATTCAGAATTGGTGGTCGAAATTAAATCTCGGGTTATTCACCCAAACTCATTCGGTGATTTAGTGGTTGCCAATAAAAATGGCGCGCCGATTTATCTCAAACAAATTGCCGAAATAGAAGATAGCCAAGCTGAAATGGAGTCGAGTGCTTATCTGAATGGTAAAACCGCCGTCGCTGTCGACATTCTGAGAAGTTCGGACTCTAATGTGATTGAGGTAGTTGATAATACCCGTAAAACCTTAAGTAAAATCCAACAGCAATTGCCGAAAGGCACGACCGCAGAAATTGTGGTTGATTCTTCAAAAGGTATTCGTGGCAGCATTAAAGACGTGGCACGTACCATAATTGAAGGTGCAGTACTTGCGGTACTCATTGTATTGTTATTTCTCGGCTCATTTCGTTCGACAGCCATTACAGGTTTAACTCTACCGATTTCACTACTAGGTACCCTCACCTTTGTTTGGATTTTTGGTTTTACCATCAATATGATGACCCTACTAGCTCTCTCACTGAGTATCGGTCTCCTGATTGATGATGCTATTGTAGTACGCGAAAATATTGTCCGCCATGCCGATATGGGCAAGGACCACGTCACCGCTGCACTCGACGGCACGAAAGAAATTGGTTTAGCTGTATTGGCCACAACATTGACCATTGTCGCGGTATTTTTACCTGTGGCATTTATGGGCGGCATTATTGGGCGTTTCTTCTATCAATTTGGTGTAACCGTCAGTACCGCTGTACTGATTTCAATGTTTGTGAGTTTCACCCTTGACCCGATGTTGTCTGCTCACTGGGCAGAGCGCCAAGATCCAAATAAAAAGCCGGGTAAAATCAAACGTTTTTTTAACTGGATTTCGGGCAAGCTCGACAACCTAAGCCATCATTATGAAAAATTACTCAAGCTTGCTTTAAAATTTAGGCTCATTACCCTTTTAATCGCCGTCGCGTCTTTATTTGGTGCATTAGGTTTATCCAAAATGATCGGAACTGAATTTGTACCCGTACCAGACAAAGGTGAAATTCGGATCAAATTTGAAACACCAATTGATGCAACCCTTGAATATTCGCAGGCTAAGCTTAAGCAAGTAGATCGTATCATTCGCCAACATCCAGAAGTCAAAGCCACTTATGGTGCAATTAATAGTGCCACTGATCGGGGTAAAAACCATGCTAGCATTCGTGTCACTGTTTCACCACGTACGGAGCGTAGTCAAACATTAACGGATCTCAACAATGAATTCCGTACCCGCTTAAAACATGTAGCAGGTATTACCATTACCTCGATTGCCTCAGCTGATGAAACAGTATCGGGCGGCCAAAAGCCGGTAATGATCTCGATTAAAGGACCAGACTTAGATGAGTTACAACGCATTTCAGATCGATTCTTGGTTGAAGTTGCCAAAGTCGAAGGTATTGTCGACTTAGAAAGCTCACTCAAAGAACCTAAACCGACCTTAGGTGTACATATCAATCGCGTTTTAGCCAGTGATTTAGGTTTATCCGTCAATCAAATCGCCAATGTATTACGCCCTCTTCTTGCGGGTGATAATGTAACAACGTGGAAGGATGATAAAGGCGAAACCTATGATGTAAATTTAAGACTCACTGAAGATCAGCGTCGACTGCCAACTGACATTCAAAGCATGTACATCACATCACAAAAAACCGATGCTGCAGGCTTACCTATTTTAGTTCCATTGGCAAGTGTGGCAAGCTTTGAAGAAACACTTGGTGCTTCACAAATTAACCGTCGTGATCTGGCACGTGAAGTAATGGTTGAAGCCAACACAGCAGGACGTCCTGCGGGTGATATTGGTGCCGAAATCAATGAGATAGAGAAAAACTTCGACTTGCCACCAGGTTATAGTTTTGTCACGCAAGGTGCCAATAAAGATATGGCTGAGTCTGCGGGTTATGCAATGACAGCGATTACCCTCTCTATTGTATTTATTTATATTGTTTTGGGTTCACAATTTAATAGCTTCATTCACCCTGCAGCCATTATGGCTTCATTGCCCTTATCATTGATTGGGGTGTTCTTAGCCTTATTCTTATTTAATTCAACCATGAACCTCTTTTCCATTATCGGGATTATTATGCTCATGGGCTTGGTGACAAAGAACGCAATTCTACTCATCGACTTTATTAAAAAAGCCATGGATCATGGTGTAGATCGTTATGACTCAATTACTGAAGCAGGTAAAACCCGTTTACGCCCCATTTTAATGACCACCAGTGCAATGGTGATGGGTATGGTTCCGCTTGCACTTGGTCTAGGTGAAGGCGGTGAACAAAGCGCGCCAATGGCACATGCCGTGATTGGCGGAGTGATTACTTCTACCTTACTGACACTCGTGGTTGTTCCAGTGATTTTTACCTATTTGGATGATTTCCGAAACTTCCTTGCACGTCAGGCCAAAAAAATCATGTCATAATGACAAAATTTAAAATGAGGTGACTTTGGAAAATGTTCACCTCATTTTTTATTGTATACTCTCCACTTTAACGCTTAATTTTTTAGGACAGTTTCCATGCGCGCGAGTCGCTTTTTATTTGCAACGTTAAGAGAAACCCCAAACGATGCTGAAGTTATTTCACATCAGCTTATGCTTCGTGCCGGGATGATTCGTAAATTGGCTTCAGGTTTATACACTTGGCTGCCGATGGGCGTTCGCGTATTAAATAAAGTTGAAGCGATTATCCGCGAAGAGATGGATCGTGCTGGTTCACTTCAAGTCCTGATGCCTGTCACTCAACCCGCATCTTTATGGGAAGAATCAGGTCGTTTCGTACAATATGGTCCAGAACTTTTACGTTTTAAAGACCGTCATAACAATGACTTTGTACTTGGCCCTACACATGAAGAAGTGATTACAGATCTTGCTCGCAATGAATTGAAAAGCTATAAGCAATTGCCTGCAAACTTCTACCAAGTACAAACCAAATTCCGTGACGAAATCCGCCCTCGTTTCGGTGTGATGCGTTCACGTGAATTCATCATGAAAGATGCCTATTCTTTCCATGTTGACCAAGCTTCTTTACAAGAAACCTATGACAAGATGTATGCAGCTTATTGCAAAATTTTCACTCGTTTAGGTTTAAATTTCCGTCCAGTTCAAGCGGATACAGGTTCAATTGGTGGTTCTGGTTCACACGAATTCCACGTCCTTGCGTCTAGCGGTGAAGATGACATCGCATTCTCTACAGAGTCAGATTATGCTGCTAACGTAGAAATGGCGGAAGCAGTATTAGTAGGTGAACGTGCTGCTCCAACTAAAGCACTTGAAATTGTTGATACACCAAATCAAAAAACCATTGCTGAGGTTTCTGAATTCCTTAAATCAGACCCTACTCAATCTGTCAAAGCATTATTGGTTCAAGGTGTTGCTGAAGAAGGTAAAGCTGCACCAGTGGTTGCCTTATTCCTACGTGGTGACCATGAACTGAATGAAATTAAAGCAGAAAAACACCCATTAATTGCTGCTCCATTAACTTTTGCAACTGAAGCACAATTAGCTGACTTAGGCTTAACTGCTGGTTTCTGTGGCCCTCAAGGCTTAACCGAAAAAGGCATTACCGTTATTGTTGACCGTGCAGCGTCTGTACTTTCAGACTTTGTTGCTGGTGCAAACCAAGTTGATAAACATGCTGTAGGTGTAAACTGGGAACGTGATGCACAATACACCGAAGTTTATGACCTGCGTAATGTTGTTGAAGGTGACCCTTCTCCAGATGGTCGAGGTACAATCTTGATTAAACGTGGTATCGAAGTTGGTCATATCTTCCAGTTGGGTCAAAAATACTCTGAAGCGCTTGGCTGCAAAGTTTTAGGTGAAGATGGCAAACCTCTCGTTGTGACTATGGGTTGCTACGGTATTGGTGTAACTCGTGTTGTTGCTTCTGCGATTGAACAAAACTTCGATGACAAAGGTATTATTTGGCCGTCTGCAATTGCTCCTTTCGAAGTTGCTATCGTGCCAATGAATGCACATAAGTCACCACGTACAATGGAAGCAGCTGAAGCACTGTATGCAGAATTAACTGCTGCTGGTTATGATGTTCTTCTAGATGATCGTAATGAACGTCCAGGTGTTAAATTCTCTGATATCGAGTTAACAGGTATTCCACACCGTATCGTTATTGGTGAGAAAGGTTTGGATGCTGGTACATTTGAGTACAAAGGTCGCCGTGATGAAGAATCAAGCAACCTCAGTAAAGAAGACCTTTTAGCGAAAATTGCAAAATAATTTGCGCTAAATATAAAAAAATCCCGCTAAGTGCGGGATTTTTTTATATTAAATACTTTAAGCCTTAACAGAATTTCAGCCCGCCGAAGCAGTTAGAACGAAACTCCTGTCCAGAAAGTTTTAAATTGTTTAATGGGAAATCAATTAATGACGGGTTTTTAATTTCTTTAACATCTAAAGCCGAACCTGCAACACAACCAAAGATTAAATCTCCACAATTACGAACATTGGTACTTAAGTCATGGTTAATTCCAGCGATCGTTTGTTTCAACACTTCATCCGTAATCGCCACTTTATCTGAAGGTGTAATACTCCCCAAATCGACCTCATCTTCCATCGCCAACCACCAACCTCTTTCTGCTGCAACTGCAGCACCAGGCCAGAGTATTTTTTGAGCTTGTAAGGATAACGAAGCAGGGTTATTTAGATAAAGTGCATGGATCAAACCTAAACTTTGATTTACCGTAATATCGGTTTGTAGTCCAGTAAGATAGCCTGTTACGTCTTTATTCAAATTAATATTTAACCCAAGTAGAGAGATCTGAGCTTCTAATGGACCACTAAAATCTAGACGATCAACTGTACCTGTGCCTTTTAATACCGCAATATTATCCTTAATTCTATTCCCGCTCACGACAGTGGCTGGAATTGTAAAAGGTGCTGTGGTTGATTTTAAATTAAAGGAATAATTATCTGATTTGTAGTGAAGCGGTAGATCAACTTCAGCACCAAATAATGTCCCCTTAACTGCCCCTTCAATGTATTGCTGCGTAGAAGCATAGTCCATCACACGCTCGGCAGTTGTTGCAACACCCGCAGACGCTTTGGTTTTCATATACCCACTAAAGGTGTTGATACCATTGGGTGTATTACTATTTTCTGTACCTAATGTCATTAACCCAGAAATTTTTTCAGCGCTCAGACGAAAGCCCATCACTTCACGAGTTGCAGCTGATTTGGGATCTTTAATTGCAATTTCGATAAAAGGATTGGTCAACAAAGCAGAAGTTGCCGCACGTTCATCAGACGTATAATTGCTATTTACAGGCAATCCACTCAATGAAATATGATCGATATCAATATCACAAGCACCTGAGCCATTTGCACCGCCACAACCCAATTGCAGCTTTTTAATATTGGCATTGAGCTCCATTTCAGCTTCTAAACCAAGCTTATAAAAGCCGACATTGGATTGGTCTACGGCTTGTCCACTCTCATCCACAGAATTATACCCCTGCGTATATTCCATGGAGAGTAATGCTTGACCATCAACTTTTGATAAGCTTTCATCATCTAAAGCCATCATTGCATGAGATAAGCTACTCATCGCAAATGTCGAGAAGATCAAACCTCTGATTAACTTCTTTTTCATAACAAATTCCCTGTTCGTTATTTTATTTATTTGTTATTGATTTAATTTTACTAGCGTGGAGTAATCCCCATGGTGCTTCGCATTGTTCCACCGGTTAGGGCTATATCCGCCATCTTTTGCATATTGCCATTTGTTAACATCGATACTTCTGCACGAAACGCTTTAGACATATTATTGGTTGGATTGAATTTCACCTGATTATCAAACTCTACCGAATCTTGTTTCATTTTAATTCGAGCATCAAAGCCTAGATCGCCCTGCATTTTATTAATATTGATACTTGAAGCTGAAACGACACCGCTGGCATTTACATCTTCATTCATCAAACTTAAATAGCTTCCCATAACTTTTTGATCTTTCTTTTCAGCATCTGTTAATGCTTTAAATTCAAAGCTTCCACGGAAAGATAAATAATTATTTTCTGCACTGTCATTTAGACCCGGCACTATAAATAGCTCACCTTTACCATCAAGTTTAAACGCAATATTCGTCAACACATCATCACGTTTAGAGAAATTATCTAAAGGTACTGTAGTCCCACATTTGGCAGAAGCTGTAGTCGCACAGTTATAGGTTGAACCCGGAAGTTGACCAATCGCTAACTCGGCATTAGCTGCAATCAATAAATTATCTGCACGTACATAGATGCCATCATTTTCATAACCAATCACACCATCAGATTGAATAAGGGCATTGATGTTTCGTAAGCCTGCATAATAATTGACTTCTTGACCATTAATACCTTTTTTACCATCAATCAAAATAATGGAAGTTGTACTTGGTGTTCCTGTTTTTTTATCAACTCCATAACCATCTGTGCTCATTACAAGGTTATAGCCAATACCTGATTTTTCAGCCGCATTTTTATAACTGTATTTTTTCTCTGATAATGCAACATTGGCATTCATATTATAAATCGGGATACCAATCCCCCAACTGTTGTCATTACTTGCAATTGCAGCAATTGAGTTATCAGAAATAAATCGTGCGGTACGCGCGATGGACTGAAAATCCATACCACGAATCGCCACTAGTGCAAAATTTCCGCCTGCCGTTTGATTTGACAAGTTTTGGGTTAAAACATTATTGGTTAAACCTAATGTCGCTTTTAATTTATCATTTACCAGAAAATCAAGGCTTTTTGCTTGAATGGTATTGATATAAATATCGCCAAAATCAATATAGGCATTTTTATCAGCAACTAAAGACGTTAAATTAGAAAATTCAATGGCATAACTACCAATACCCGTATGGCCAATTTCTAAGGTTGTCGGTGCTTGACCTGCAACAAGACTCGGATCATCCTTTGAAGTAAAATCCGCGCGCACTCCTAAATGTAAACCACCTGAACCAACAGACTCATATCCTGAAGCTTTCGTTGCTAGACCAAAATCTTTGATTCCTTCTTGATTGGCGTTTAAGGCCACTCGTGCATTAGTGACAGCACCCGATGCTCCCATACGAATTAAATTGCGCTGTGCACCACCATCGGTACCGTATCGTAAATCGATATTAACGCCGGGGTTTGTGGCATCGCTACGTGAGCTATGCACATCTGATGTGTCCTTGACCCGCCCCAAATTGACCGTATGATCTTTGCTCCCTGTGGATTTTGTGGTGAGAACAATGCCTTCATCAGCTGCAACATACATATAACCTGAACCAGCAAAGTTAAAGTTAAAGTCCTTTAAGGTTACGCTATATCCATTCATACCATGACTAATACTGGCATTTTGCAATTGAAATTCCATATACGCCGTATCATTACGGTTAAATAGACCATTGCTGGTTTCAAGTAATACTTTTAAAGGTGAAGATGTTGCAATCGTAAGTGAACCTAAATTTTGTGTAGGCGTTTGGCACGTTGTTCCTTGACACAGCAACATAATATTTTGTGCAACAGCCGTAAATGGGCTGACACTCGCAGCTATACGCATGCCTACACCAGCATCCGTAGTCCCAACATCAAAATCTAATTTTGATGTAATGGTGCTTTGCCCAACGCCATCTATTTGCACATTGTGCAAACCCATTTTCATCTTATTTTGGTCGGTTGGGTCAACCCAATTTAATTGATCGACTTTGACTCTAGAAACTTCATGGGTAATCGAAATACCATCTTGGCCAGTAACTGCACCCAAGCTTTCGTCGGTCATTGCTTCAAAAGCATAGGTGTGTTGAGCAAGTAAAATACTGGTTGCGAGTGCCGTCAAAGTTGTTATTTTTTTCATCACTATATCCTTATATTCAGTCACAGCTGATTAACAGCGACCTGCACCATTTCCAGTGCAGTTAAAACTGAAGATGTTTAACTTTCCACTCATGTGCATGTTGCCATGCACATTAACACCCATAAATCCTTGTTCTGAACCACGATCAAAATCAGGCACAGCTAAAGTTGAAGTTGTTCCATCAGCTTTCTTTTCGGTATAGGTCGTATAAGTACTGGTATTCTCGTAACCTTCCTTACCTGTCGTACCTGTTTCCACCGCCAACGTAGCAAAGCCTAAATTCCTAATTTTTAATGGCTTATCATCATAAAATGTCAACTGCATAGCCGTTTGTGGATTACCTTCACGATTGATAATCGTCACACCATCTAGTGAAAATTGATCGATCTGTAACGTTCCTTGAAACTGTTTAAACACCAACCATTTCTTATTACCATTTGCATCCACATGATTATTGGGCGCAAGTGCTAAGCGACAAAACTCATTGGATGAACATTGATATCCATAAAATGCTTGCGTTGTTTTACCATTCGCATCCATGATTGATATGTTGTTTTTTGACATATCATTGGCATATTGATGATTTAAGGAAAGTGTCCAACTGAGATCTGCACCGCCTTGACCGGTTGCAGCGGTAAGTTCCCTATTATCCATAGACACTAAACCTGCATGAGTTTGTGTCAGTGCAGCACAAACAACAGCGCATAAAATTTTATACATGTGATTTCTCCTACAGCCCTGTTGTTCTTATTTTTAAGTGCTGAATCAATACGCCATCTATGGCAACAGATCCTAAATTCGTGCTTTGTCCATTGACACCTTTAAACACCACACCTGTCGCAGTATCCGTACTTTTTGCATTCAACAGATTACCAGGCAAGCGCTCTACTGTACCGATCGCAATGCTACTGTGTGTTGCATTACGTCCTTGATATAGTGCTGTCGCATCTGAAGAGTTTGCTTTTAACTCCGTGCCACAACTATAGACGTTACAGGTTGATCCTTTAAAGTCTGAGGCATTTAAACCCGATGTACCTGTGGTATTACCAGCGATATCCGTATAGTAAGTATAAATTTTACTGTAAATAGAAGGTACATTTGGAATACGTGTCACTTCCAAAATAATATTTCGACCTTCTGAACCCACAATAAAGGGCTGATACATATTTCCTAAAACTAAATTGATATTTGGGCTATATAAATATAGACCTTCAGTTTCATGAAAGATTGGAGCTGCAGATCGATCCATCGCTGGTGTCGCTGCTGTTCCATCATCCAATTCAGGGCGTGCAGCTGTACTGATACGCATGCCGCGAGCATCCAAATCACTATCATTAATACTGAGTGATTCAGCACGATCGTTGGTGTTAATACGAATTAGACTGGCTAAACCCAAGGTTTGGTTGTAATTGGTATTGGTTGATTTTAGGGTTTGAAAAATTCGAACTTGTGAACCATTGAAGCTCAAACCATTCGCAACAATTTGAGTACGTAAACGATAGTCTTTATCCAAGCCACTGGTCGGCGCACCGGTAATCGGATCAACAACATTACTTGAATTCAAAGACCGTGAAAATACATCCATCCACAAACCAAGTTTGATATTGTTAGATGCATCATCTGCTGCAATTTTCTTTAATGGTGCCTCAATGGCTAAGTAACCAACATTTCCTTTATTATTTGCCGCAAATTGTTCAACATCTTGATTTCCCGCATGGAAAAGCCATGGATTTTCAGCTGTGCCCCAATTAAACCCTTGATCGGTATAGCGTGTTGCTAATGAACTTTTGCCATTTTTATCTTTACTGTTGGACAGGGCTAAGCCATATATAAATACATCTGCTTTCGATCTGAGACTCGATACGGTCGCAGTCGATGCAATTTGTTTTGCTGTAATCTCAGCATTTTTTTTCACCGTTGCTAATGCTGCATCACTCGCCTTTTGAGCTTCAAGCTTGGCATAGTCAGTTGCCAACTGATTGAGGGTTTCTGCAGCTTTCGCATTCAACTGAGCATTTTTTGTCGTATCTATAATATTTGAACGTGTAATTTTTCCTGAGACATAATTTTTATAAAAAGTCGAAGTGGTCGGTAAATTACCCGTACTATTGTTACCGTATAGTAACTCAATCATCTCATACGTATTTTGCAGTGCATATTCTTTAGATTTATTATCCTGACCTGCTGTCAACGTTTTATTTGTTGTTCCATCAGATTCTAAGCCCGAAATAATAGTACCATTTTTATAATCTGCATAACGCTGATCGTAATATGCCTTCATCGTTGGCGATTCAAGATAAGACTGTACTAATCGACCACGATATTCTGTTGAATATGTTGCGATGGTTTCATTGGTAATACGTGTAGCATTATTGGTCTCATAAGTGCTTTTAGAACTTAAGAAAGTTGAGTCATAAACACCGTTATAGCCCGTAACTCGGCCTTGCTGATAAGCATCAACATAAGCTGCTTTGTAGATTTTATCGTAAGCACGCTGCCCTAATTGTTCATAGTTTTCACCAGTAGGAATAATCCGAATAAAACCTGTATCGTTTTTCCCTGGATCAACCATACCAGACGCATAACTAGAAGCGGTAGAACGGTCATTTGGCCCTTGAAAGACCATTTTGAAATTTTCTAAAGTGAGTGCAACACCTTCACCTGTTGTGGCTGAAAGTGCTTCATCTGATAAATCTTGAAGCGCATAAACAGATGGTGCAGCAAACATGCTGACTGCGGCTGCTAAGCAACTCTGGCGGAATAACTTAGCCTGGGTGAATTGAGTCATCTCGACCTTCCTTTTATCAGATGCTCTGCATCTCTCTTATATTTATTCCTGAGAACTGGCTTTGATGTTATTGTCCATTTATTCCTTAAATAGAGACTTGTGATAGACCAGTCACTTAACTTTTTATTATGCTGAATAATTACTCAATTGCAAAAACTTCCCCACCGAATGGTCTATTTTCCGATGAATGACCCAACAAAAAAGCGGGCTTAATCGCCCGCTTTTTTTAAACTGAATCCGAAGGATTAAGCTTTCGGTAATGTCACACCGGTTTGACCTTGGTATTTACCACCACGGTCTTTATAAGAGGTTTCACACACTTCGTCTGATTCGAAGAACAACATTTGTGCGACACCTTCACCCGCATAAATACGTGCAGGTAAGTTGGTTGTATTCGAAAATTCTAAAGTCACGTGACCTTCCCACTCTGGTTCAAGAGGCGTCACATTGACAATAATACCGCAGCGAGCATAGGTTGATTTACCCAAACAAACGGTTAAAACATTACGTGGAATACGGAAATATTCGACTGTACGTGCTAGTGCAAACGAGTTCGGCGGAATGATACAAACGTCTGATTCGATATCAATAAAGCTTTTATCGTCAAAGTTTTTAGGGTCAACAATTGCTGAATGAACATTGGTAAAGACTTTAAATTCACGAGCACAACGCACGTCATAACCATAGCTCGACACGCCATACGAAATAAGCTTTTCGCCATTTTCATCATAACGGACTTGGTTTTCTGCATACGGTTCAATCATGCCGTGTTTTTCGCTCATTTCGCGAATCCAACGATCAGACTTAATAGCCATTTATCTCTATCCAAAAACTTAAATCAATTATTGCGTGGTACTTTAACTGAAATCCGACTTAATGAAAATAAGCTTTGCCGAACTAAGCGGATTTAGTCATTTTGAAATCAATTTAGAGTTTTAAAATCGCAGAATAACTCAGTGGTATCGAAAAACTAACCAAGACCAATGACGCTGTTCGTTGTAAATTGGCTTGATTGAGCCAACTAATTTTATTCGATGCCAAAACTGAACCAAGAAAGGTCCAAAAGAATGCTATTGGAACGATCAACAACAAAAAAATTAGCATGTGAGCTACATAATACTGCGCATTTTGCCAAGCCAATGCAGGAAAAATCGCAGATGCGAATAATAATGCTTTGGGGTTTAATAACGTCGCAACAAAAAGTTCGCGTGCACGAATGCCCTTTTGATTAAAATTTTCAGCAACAGTTGCTGTACGCCATAATCGCATAGCCAAAAATAGAATATAGCCAGCACTAAACAATTTCAAAATGGTCGGCAATAAAGGTAGATATACGGAAATTTTACCGATGAGAAAACCCCATAGGCTAATCGAAATAAGATAACCAAAGGCTTCCGCTGGAATGAGTCGGAATGATTTACGTAGCCCAACTTGAATACCCGAAGATGCGAGTAGCGTATTGGTTGGTCCCGGCGTTAACAAAATACTGATAACTAGACCAATAAAAAACCATGAAATCATACTTTGACCTCAAACTTAATCCGCGAAGATTAATTCAGTTGTTTCGTATTAGCAAAATAAAAAATAGAAATGCTTATAAAAAACTCCTTATTTAATTATAAATTCAGTAACTTAAATAGAAAAAACAGAACCTTAGCTGAACAGTCATTCAGAGCACCTTACAATTCAAAGAAATAGTTTGAACTTATATTTATAAAAGAAATTTCACATGATTCCATGTATACCCTACAGTTTTTACACGTAACAAAATATTATTAAAATAAACGATATAGCTCCATGCCATTCTTACGCATAACCATTATTTATTGGAGACTAAAAAATCAAAAAAAAATACTTTTCAAAAATAATTGATTAAGTTATGTTCAATTGAGTAGTGGAAATTAAAATTAAAACTCATCAAATCAATATTCAAAATTTATGTGTAAAAGGACGTTTCTATGAACCAATGGACAAAACTCACGTTACTCTCGGTTACTTTGGCGTGTATTACTGCTTGCTCAAATGATCAATCTACTTCAAAAAATACCACGGAAGGAAAAAGCGCAGAAACTGCTACATCTGACAAACTTCAAACCAAGTTCGTAACCATTGCAACTGGTGGGGCATCAGGACCTTACAATGTGATTGGGACAAGTCTTGCAGAAATTTATAACAAAACCTTTGGTGTAAATTCTAAGACTCAAACTACAGGTGCATCCGTCGAAAACTTAAACCTTCTGAAACAGAATAAAGTTGAAATGGCATTTGTTATGAGTGACAGCTTAACAGAAGCACTGAACGGAACAGGAAGTTTCGCAAATGGTAAAGTTGAGAATGTCAGCCAAGTCGCAGCGCTTTATCCCAACTACGTACAAATCGTAACCTCTAAAAAATCAGGGATCAAAAATATCGAAGATTTGAAAGGTAAACGTATCGCTGTAGGTGCACAAAATTCAGGTGTAGAAGTAAATGCACGTACACTGTTGAATGGTTTTGGAATCACCTATAAAGATATTAAAGTTGATTATTTGGGCTATGCTGAAGCCGCTGATGCTTTAAAAGGTGGCAAGCTTGATGCAGCATTCCTGACTAGTGGCATTCCAAATTCATCACTCATGGAACTTCAACAAAGCTTTGATCTACAGTTGGTTTCAATCAATGCAGATAAAGTCAAAGAAATAGCTAAAGATCAAAGTTATTTCTTACCGATGATTATTCCAAAAGGCACATATGGCAATACTGCGGACATTCAAACTGCCGCAATTAAAAATGCATTAGTTGTTCGCACAGATATATCGGATGATGATGTCTACAAACTAACAAAAACTTTCTTTGACAGTTTGCCTCAATTGGCAACTTCACACCAAGCAGCAACAGAAATCACGCTTGAAGGTGCTCAACAAGGCCTTGTAGCGCCTCTACATCCAGGCGCGAAACGCTACTATGATGAAGTGGCTAAAAAATAATAAGCTTCAAAAAAATGCAGTTTATACTGCATTTTTTATATTGTTCTTCTTAATCTATGCTAGCTATCCAACACTGTATACGCAGGTTAGAGTTGAAACTGATATATGCAAAATTTCAACTGATCAATTTGATTTACAGTGGAAGCATTCAGTAGAAAAGACGGCTTGGTCTGAACAATATCAGCGTCAAAAGAATACGTTTTTACTGCGCCACACCGATTTGATTTCATTTGGTGCAGGTACACCCTCAAATTATCCCATTGAGTTTCAAAAAAATGGTGTGATTAGAATGCGGGTCAATCAAAATATAGATGAAATCAACTGGGTGATTTCTAGAAATATGCAAGGCACTATCCTCGCTGACCAAAAAATTTGGTCTATTTTTCAAAGTTACCCAGACTATAGTTTGGTCAACATCTCGGTTCAATATCAACCCAAATGGAAGTCTTGGTGGATTGGAGAATGCCTATGAATTCCAAAGAAGATAAAGTTGTATTAGAACAACTCGATGAGAAACAACAACAAGCCATATTAGAAAAATTTGATCGGGAATCTGTTACTCGAATCAATATGAGCAAATCTGTTACCTACTTTGTTGCATTTGTAGCGATCTTTTATTCATTATTTCATTTATTTATTACGTTTAATCCTTTACCTGAGTTAATACAGCGTGCAGCCCATGTCGCTATTGGCCTAGCACTCATTTTTTTACTCTATCCAGCTCGTCAAACAAGCTCCCGACAGCATATTTCACTTCTCGATTGGTTCTTGGCTTTGCTTTCCATCTTCAGTTTTTTATATTTATGGAAAGAATATCAATCTATTATGACCACTCGAGGTGGTATTCCAAATACCTTAGATATCGCGTTTGCAATTATGAGTGTGGTATTAGTCATAGAAGCAACTCGCCGGGTCATGGGGTGGATGTTGCCCATTTTAAGTTTAATTTTCCTGACCTATACATTTATCAGTCACTTTGATTGGTTGCCAGATCGATTAATTACTCGCCCTTATACCATCAGCGACATTTTCGGACATATGTATTTAAAAACCGAGGGCTTATATTCTTCGGCAATTGGTGCATCCGTCACTTTTATTTTCTTATTTATCCTTTTTGGTGCTTTTCTTGCAAAATCAGGTATGGGGAAATTGTTCAATGATCTTGCCATGGCATTGGCGGGTCATAAACAAGGTGGTCCTGCCAAAGTTGCTGTAATTTCAAGTGGATTTATGGGCAGTATTAATGGAACTGCTGTTGCCAATGTTGTTGGTACAGGCTCATTTACTATTCCATTGATGAAAAAGATTGGTTATCACAAGAATTTTGCTGGTGCCGTTGAAGCCAGTGCATCCGTTGGTGGACAAATTTTGCCACCAGTCATGGGTGCGAGTGCCTTCATTATGGCCGAAACAACTGGCGTGAGTTATGGCACAATTGCACTAGCCGCCTTATTACCTGCTTTATTGTATTACCTTGGCGTCATGGCTCAAGTTCATTTCCGTGCGGGTAAAGATGATCTGAAAGGCGTACCTAAAGCTGATTTACCAAAAGTAAAAGAAGTTCTAAAAGAGCGTGGACATTTACTTATTCCAATTTTGGCACTGGTCTTTTTCTTATTTCAAAATATTCCTGTGAGCTATGCTGCTGTCTACACCATCGTCCTGACCATCTTTGTAGCAGCTATAAGAAAATCAACACGAATGGGCGTAAAAGATATTTTAGATGCGCTCGTTGATGGAGCCAAACAATCATTATCTGTGATGGCTGCTTGTGCTGTCGTTGGTATTATTATCGGCGTAGTAAGTCTGACAAGTTTTGGTTCAGTAATGACTTCTTCAATTATGAGTTTAGGTGCAGGTAGTCTCTTTCTCACTTTATTTTTGACCATGATTGCATCGATGATTTTAGGCATGGGGCTTCCATCTATTCCGGCCTATATCATTACTGCCACTATGGCAGCACCAGCACTCGCAAACTTTGATATTCCTGTATTAGTCGCGCATATGTTTGTGTTCTATTTTGGTTTATTTGCAAACATCACCCCACCAGTTGCCCTTGCCGCCTTTGCTGGTGCAGGAATTGCAGGCGGTGATCCAATGCGCACTGGGTTTCAGGCCTTAAAACTCTCTCTTGCTGGTTTTATTGTTCCATTTTTATTCGTTTATAACCCTGCCATGCTGATGATTGATACCACCAATGTTGCAGTCAATGCTCGAGAATTTGCCTTTCCAGCATGGACAACTATAGCGAGTATTACTGTCACTTCAGTGATAGGAATTCTCGCTTTAGGCTCCGCAGTTGAAGGTTATTTCAAGACTTATCTCAACTGGTTCTGGCGTATTTTTTTAGGTGTGGGTGCGCTGTGTATGATTATTCCAGAAACCATTACAGATATTGTAGGCATTATCATGGTCATCATCGCAATTACGGTGAATATTATCACTGCTAAACGTAAAGCAAACCCGTCTCTTTCCTCCTAAAAAACCAATTAAAAAGCCCGGTAATTACCGGGCTTTTTAATTTCTTAGACTAAGGCGTACCCTCATTTGATGGGTGGGTTTTAATGACTTCAAATAATATTTAAAATTATTTGTTCCTCTATATTTTTTCAATGCTAAGCCCCTTGTAACAGAGGACATTTGGCAAAAAATCTAAGACACAATGCGTTTGTACAGTTACTGCCGTTCAAAGAATTGATCCTAGCCAAAATAATAGAAATATCGTGAAAGCTATTTTGTAAAAACTAAGTACAAACGCGACATCCTTTGATATGCCTCAAGAATTTTATCCTTGGCAGACGGCTTATAATCGCAGGAAAAATAAGAAATTGTGCAAATCGTTTTTTAGATGTGTAATTCATAGACATCGTTGAATGTCTAAAGTTCAGTACTCATAATTTTCAAACACTCCCAATACCACGTTATAAAAAATCTGGCACGAGGCCAGATTTTAATACGATCAACTTAAATTTCAGTTCACCCTTAGAAAATACGGTTTTTATCTTTTTCAGCCTGAGGTAACGCATCTGCAACTTTTTGTGCAATCGCCATGTAGCTTTCAGCAGCATCATCACCTGCTATCACAGATGGTTTCCCTGCATCGGCATTTTCACGAATTTGTACATTCAGCGGTAAACGACCTAAGAGCGGAATGTCGTATTGGGCTGAAAGTTGGTCGCCACCACCTGTACCAAAGATTTGCTCTTCATGCCCACAGTTCGAACAGATGTGAGTCGACATATTTTCAACCACGCCCATCACGGGAATATGTACACGATTAAACAACTCAATGCCTTTGGTCGCATCCATTAATGCAACATTTTGTGGTGTCGTCACAATCACAGCACCTGTCACCGGTATACGCTGTGCAAGCGTCAACTGGATATCACCTGTGCCTGGTGGCATATCAATGACCAATACATCCAGATCAGGCCATAAAGTTTGGTTAAAGAGCTGCATTAACGCCCCCGTCGCTTTCGGCCCACGCCAAGCCACAGGGGTATTGTTATCACCTGTTAAATGGCCAATCGATAAGACTGCCAAACCATAAGCTTCAATTGGTACAAATTGTTCAGCTTCAATCATAGGCGTACGGCCTGCATTGCCGAGCATCGTTGGAATACTTGGACCATAGATGTCTGCATCTAATACCCCAACCTTTAAACCCAGCTGTTGTAATGCGAGCGCCAAGTTCACAGTGGTGGTCGATTTACCCACACCGCCTTTACCAGATGACACCAAAATGACATTTTTAATGCGTTGATGTTTCGGTACATCACGCTGTTGTGGAGCCGCTTTTTGAATCGGCGGATTATTCGGATCAACTTCAGCAGGTGCTTCAGGTGTTTTCGCAGACGCATCCACAACTGGAGGTAACTGACTTTTTGCTGCTGAACTTTCAGCTTTTTCATGGCTAGAACAGCTTTCGCCTTCTGCATGATGGTGACCACAACCACCTTCAGATTTATGCCCTGTTTTTTGTTGAATCACATGCATATTCAGCTCATTAATACCGCATTTTTCCAACGCATCAGCCAAATCATCATGAATTTTTTGTAAGTCATTAGCTTCTGAAGGAAAGGTGTTAATCGTAATCTGTAAGATCTGACCTTGCACATTGACCTGTGAAATACGGTCTTTTAAGGCATTATTTGAATTGGGAAGTACATAGTTTTGTAAAACCTGTTGGATTTCCTCTTCTTTCACCTCTTGGGAGGGTGAAAACACAGATTTTAGAGAAGAAAGCCACGACATTATGTTGTCTCCAAACAGGAAAATCAAAAGATAATAGCGATAGTTTACCTGTTCATTTGCCACAGAGTAAGAGGGAGATGAATGACTTATCCCTATAAGCTTATAAAGTTGAGTAATTTAGTCAGCTTTCAAACAATTTTTCTAGCGTGCGCCACTTAAAATGCCCGTGTAGTTGATCTATGCGGCTAAACCAAAGCCATTAAATTTGAATTGATTACATATCAACCATACTTTTACAGCGTAATTTCAGTTTATATTTCAGTCGTTTCAACAGAATAATCATAGCGATGGATGTGCAATCTAAAGGCACATTTTGTGCTTTTTAGTTTTTAAAATGGGGATGACGATGTATCCGAAGACTATCTATAAGAAGAATATTTATAAAACGACTTTATGTGCCTTGATGCTCCTGACTTCAGCAGCCTATGCAGAAATTGCGACTGAAGCCATTCAAACACCTGACCGACAAACTGTAGCGATTGGTGATAGCCTCGATCTCATGCGCTCGCGTATGCAAGCCTCTCCGATGAAAATGGTGTCCTATCCGCTGCAAGAGAAAAATCTGCCTGCAAAATTGGCGGTAGATTACACCTACGAAATTGCCAATATGCGCTACGTGATTACCGTAGTCGATGATCAAGTCAAAAATATTAAGACTGAAAATTTAGATGGATTAAAGCAATGAAACCTAAAAAAGCCGCTCTTTATAGAACGGCTTTTTAATCAGCCCCAATTAAGCTTGGTCATCTTTTTTAAACTTATGCAGTGTGTCAGTGGCTTTCTTTTTTAACTCGTCAAATTTCTCTGTCGCCTGCACTTTTAGTTCATCAAATTTTTCGACAGCCTCATGTTTAAGTTCGGAGGCTTTGACTTTGGCTTCATCAAATTTATGACTCGCTTCTGCTTTTAACTGCTCTAGACGGTCTTTGGTTTCAGCATGCTGTTCTGCATGTTCATGTTTGGCGTCATTTAAGGTTTTTTCACCCTCAAGCTTGAGTTCTTCAACTTTATGCTTTGTACCATCGAGTGCTTTTTCACCTTCAAGTTGAGCCTCTTTGGCTTTGAGCTTTAGATCATCACCCAACTCTGACGCTTTATCTTTCAATTGATCAATTTTATTTTCAGTTGTCATCGTTCTCGCCTCTTCTCTGTTATTGTCTAACAATAGTTATAACGCGATTTGAAGCAGATACTTGAAATAGACGCATTTAGAAACAAATCAACCACAGGAAAACGCCATGTGATTGCCTATTTTCACAATGGCTTGATGCAAATATGCATGGTCGATTTTAGGGTCTGTTGACATTTGTTGATTAAAAAAATAGCGAGATAGTAAAATTAAATCGCCAAACCCAATTTTACACTCGCTATGCCTCGAACAATGCTAAATGATCAACACTGGTCCAAGTTACTTGCT